>CATJBQ010000132.1 GCA_949738465.1 uncultured Lachnospiraceae bacterium | reverse complement strand
ATTTTAAGAGCCAGCCCTCCGGGGATTCCGGAGCGAAGATCGGGTGCGGAGTGATTATGCGGACGGATTCGTAGAATGCTTCTCTGATAAAAACCGGGAGCAGCTTACGCTGCTCCCGGCACATTCTCATTTTTATACTCTCTTAATCCTCATCGTTGGCAAGCTTGCTGGCCCTTGCAGCCACTTCCTTCTCCTGGATCTCGGAGGGCGCCTGCTCATAGCGGGCGAACTCATAGGAAAAGCTTCCGCTTCCGCCTGTCATGGAGCGGAGGTCTGTCATGTAGCCGTAGATCTCCATGTAAGGAACGTCGGCTGTGATCTCGGTCCTGCCGCCCTCTGCCGGATTCATACCCAGCACCCGGCCACGGCGCTTGTTAAGGTCTCCCATCACGTCTCCGGTATGCTTGTCATATACAACTACCTTCATCGTTGCAATGGGCTCAAGCAGTACGGGGGAAGCCTCCATAAAGCCCTTCTTGAAGGCCTGGCGGGCCGCCGTCTTAAAAGCCATCTCCGAGGAATCCACCGGATGGTAGGATCCGTCGTAAAGAACCGCTTTCACGCCCACCACCGGATACGCCGCCATGGGACCGCTGATAACCGCCTCCTGGATGCCCTTCTCCACGGCCGGGAAGTAATTCTTGGGAACGGCTCCGCCCACCACGATCTGGTCGAACACATAAGCCTGCTCCAGGTCGCCGGAGGGCTCAAAGGTCATCTTCACATGGCCGTACTGTCCGTGGCCGCCCGACTGCTTCTTATACTTATATTCCACATCTGCTTTCTTGCGGATGGTCTCCCGGAAAGCAACCTTGGGCTTCGCCAGCTCCACATCCACCTTATAGCGGTCCAGCATCTTGCTGACCACCACATCCAGATGCTGGTCGCCGATGCCGTAAACCAGTGTCTGGCCGTTCTCACTGTCGTTGACGGTCTTCAGGGTCAGATCCTCCTGCATCAGCTTCTGGAACGCCTGGGAGATCTTATCCTCATCCCCCTTATTCTTAGCCTTGTAGCGCTTGTAGGTATAAGGCGTGGAAATCTGGGTCTTGCCGTATACAATGGGGTTGGCCTTGGTGGATAAGGTATCCCTTGTCCCAACCTTGGTAAGCTTGGCCAGCGCTCCGATGTCGCCCGCATGAAGCTCGGAAACCTCCTCCGGCTTATTGCCCCGGAGCACATAGACCTTGCCGATCTTATCGTCCATATCCTTCTCCGGATTATGCATCACATCGTCCGGCTTGATTACGCCGGAATTCGCCTTAATCAGGGAATATTTCCCGATGAAGGGATCCACGATGGTCTTGAAAATGTACGCGGACTTGGGCTTGGCAATATCGTAATCGCCGTCAAAGGCTTCGTTGGTCTTCAAGTTCACACCCTTGCAGGGACGCTTCTCCGGGCTTGGTAAATATTTCACAATGTCGTCTAAGAGCGTATAGATTCCCTGCACCAGGATGCTGGAGCCCATGGATACCGGAATGATACTGCCGTCCGCCACATTGCTGCGCAGTGCGGAACGGATCTCGAACTCCGAAAACTCCTCGCCGGAGAAATAGCGGTCCATAAATTCCTCGCTGGTCTCCGCCACGGTCTCCATCAGAACCTCCCGGTACTTCTCCAGATACTCCTGGGAATAATCCGGCATATCGATCTCGCTGACCTTGCCCTTATCGCCCCAGCGATTGGCTGTCTGGGCCACCACATTCACATACCCCACAAACTTCTCATTCTCACGGATGGGGAAATGGAAGGGCGCAATGCGCTTGCCGTACATCTCCTGCAGATCCTCCACCACCTGGCGGAAGCTGGCATTGTCCAGATCCATATCCGTAACAAAAAACATTCTCGGAATCTTATATTTTTCACAGATATCCCATGCCTTCTGCGTTCCTACCTCCACGCCGGATTTGCCGGAAACCACGATGATGGCTGCATCCGCCACGCTGACGGCCTCCTCCACCTCTCCCACAAACCCAAAATAGCCGGGTGCATCCAGGACATTGATCTTGGTATCCTCCCAGATCACGGGGACAACGGAAGTATTGATGGAAAAACCGCGCTTGATCTCTTCCTTGTCATAATCGCTGATGGTGTTCCCGTCCTCCACCCGGCCCATGCGGCTGGTGATTCCGGACAGATACGCCATGGCCTCCAGCAAGGTTGTCTTGCCGCATCCCCCGTGTCCCAGAAGGACAACATTTCTAATCTTGTCAGTTGTGTAAACGTTCATATCAGACTCCTCCAATGCTGTTTTTTTACGATGTATATATTGTACTAAAAAAATTGGGATATTACAACTATTTTATCTACAATTTACAATTATTTTTTATACTTTTTCACTGCAACGTGCCGATGTGTTGACTTTTGGGGGTAATTCATGTATGATAATCCAAAATACCATTGATTTTTCCATAGAAAACTGAGGTAACCATTATGAAGCATCCTGTGAATTTTCATAAAATCGGCATTATCGGCCTGGGACTCATTGGCGGGACCCTGGCAAAAACGGTGCGCCGCGTCTATCCCCACATGGAGATCCTGGCCTGCGACCCGGACGACGAAAGCCTTGCCCTGGCCCTTAAGGAGGGCGTCATCACCCAGTCCTGCACGGCCCTCACGCCGGAGCTAAAAAGCTGCCGCTATCTTTTTTTGTGCGCCCCGGTCCAGGAAAATGCGGTTTTCCTTTCAAAGCTTGCTCCCTTTTTAAGCGAAAACTGCATCCTGACGGACACCGGCAGCGTCAAATCTGCCATCCACGAAGACGTCCGGGCCCGTGGGATCGCTTCGTACTTCATCGGCGGCCATCCCATGGCAGGCTCGGAAAAGAGCGGCTACGCCAACGCCACGCCCTACCTCTTTGAGAATGCCTACTATATTATTACCCATGAGGACAGCGTCCCGCCCAGGCTGGTGGAGGAATACCGGGATTTCATTGCCTCCCTGGGCTGCATCCCCTTTTTGATGGCGCCCGCGGAGCACGATTACGCCACCGCCGCCGTCAGCCACCTGCCCCACATCCTGGCCTCCAGCCTGGTGCATCTGGTCCAAAGCCTGGATAATGAGGAAGAATATATGAAATCCATCGCCGCCGGAGGCTTTAAGGACCTTACCAGAATCGCCTCCTCCTCCCCGGTAATGTGGCAGGAGATCTGTGAAGCCAACTGCACCCAGATCATCCGGCTGATGGATCATTTTATGGAAGCCATGGAGCAGATGAAGGCGGACATCGCTGCCTCCGATTCCGGCCGGCTCCTCTCCTTCTTCCAGGGGGCCAAGGATTACCGGGACTCCCTGCCCATCAAAAAGAGCGGCCCCCTCCCCTGTGTCTACGAGCTGTACTGCGACCTGATCGACGAGGCCGGCGGAATCGCCACCATCGCCACCATCTTAGCAACCAACGGGATCAACATCAAAAATATCGGCATCATCCACAACCGGGAATTTGAGGACGGCGTGCTGCGGATCGAATTCTACGAGGAGGAGGCGCTTCAGAACGCCCTGACACAGCTTCGGAAGCACCATTACGTGGTCCATGAGCGCTAGTACAGCGAATACTAAGTAACTGACACCTTGACTTGTCTGATTTTTCATCTGCGGCGTTGTCGTCAATCGGCGTAGCCACCGCTACGCCCTCATT
>CATJBQ010000131.1 GCA_949738465.1 uncultured Lachnospiraceae bacterium | reverse complement strand
GTGCCTGTCCGCGTTCAACGTTTTTCTTTACACGCTTTTTTGTTACTTTTTTTGCAACTTTTTTAGCCATATTTAAACTAACCTACTTTCTTCATTTTCCTAATGCACTATTTCTTCTTATTTGCTACTGTTCTCTTGGGACCCTTACGTGTTCTGGCGTTGGTCTTGGTCTTCTGACCGCGCACCGGAAGTCCCTTCCTGTGACGGATTCCTCTGTACCATCCGATTTCCTGTAATCTCTTGATGTTAAGAGCAATCTCTCTGCGGAGATCACCTTCTACCATCTGTGTCTCGTCGATCACTGCGCTGATCCGCTTTACTTCATCATCCGTCAGATCTCTGACACGCGTATCTGGATTAACCTTTGCTTCTTCCAGAATACGTCCTGCGCTCACTCTTCCAATCCCGTAAATATAAGTAAGTCCGATCTCAACACGTTTTTCTCTTGGTAAATCTACACCTGCGATACGAGCCATGTGTGTTGTACACCTCCATTATTTTCCGGCCTTCCGGCCTCTTTTAAAAGTATCTTCCTTCTGCCATGTCTGCAACGTGACATAACATCTCACTTAGAAATCCGACGCATGCAGCTACGGTTGCACGTCCTGAAATGTGTGCATACACCGGTTCCCTCTGGTATTCTCAAAAATCCGAATCACATATTCCGCCGGTCTCCCTCGGCAAGAGACGGCACAGCTATGTGACACTGCCTATTATGAATAGCAAAACAACCCACCCGGGTGTCTCGCTACAGCCGCACATAATTACGATGAAGTTCTGTTCGCTAAGTGTTCAATGCCTAGCCTTGTCTCTGTTTGTGCTTCGGGTTCTCACAGATAATTCTGATGCTGCCCTTCCTCTTAATTACCTTGCACTTTTCGCAAATCGGTTTTACAGAAGATCTCACCTTCATTTGCTTTGCCTCCTTCCATGAAAGTCCCATTTTACGCTGTTTCCCGCGCTTTTATGGGGTTTATTCCAAAAGCGTCCAGCTAACATTATAGCACTGGACGCCTGGAAAAGCAAGTAATTTTTTATTTATCTCTCCAAATAATTCTTCCTTTTGTCAAATCATAAGGGGACATCTCAATCGTCACCTTATCTCCCGGCAGAATACGGATAAAATTCATCCGGAGCTTCCCGCTGATGGTGGCCAGGATCTGATGGCCATTCTCCAGCTCCACCTTAAAAAACGCATTTGGCAGCTTTTCCACTACCCTGCCTTCTACTTCGATCACATCTGCTTTTGACATAACTCTACCTCCTATTATAAAGCTTGATTGCCCGCTTGATCTCCTCATTCCCGGGGGCTCTATCCTGTGACAGAAGCTGCACAATCTCCTCCGGCAGCTCCCGAATGATCTGAATATGCTTTTTATTCTTTCTTTTTGGTTTCCCGACGGGCCGAAGATGCCCGTCCGCCAAATAGACCGACGCCGTATCCTCACCTGTAATCACGTAAATAGTGTCCCTGTCATGGCCGGCCCTGGATATTGCAAGTTTTCCTGTCATAACCTTTCACCTCGCCAAAAGCCTTACTGCGCTCCCAGCCCTGCTTCGATCTCCGCATCAGTCAGGGTTAGGATCTCGGGTCCGTTGGCTGTGATCAATATGGTATTCTCATAATGGGCGGACAGGGAATCATCCTCCGTCACCACCGTCCAGTTGTCCTCCAGCCATGCCACATCATAACGTCCCGCATTGATCATGGGCTCAATCGCCAATGTCATTCCGGGTCTTAAGCGCGGTCCTCTGCTGCGCTGTCTGAAATTGGGAATCTGCGGATCTTCATGGAGATGCGTTCCGATCCCGTGTCCCACCAGATCTCTCACCACTCCATACCCAAAGCTCTCCGCATAAGCTGCTATGGCATTGGAAATATCATGCAGATGATTTCCTTCTAACGCATATTTGATACCCTCAAAAAAACTCTGCCTGGTGCGGTCGATCAACAACTGTGCTTCCCTGGAAATCTCACCGATTCCATGGGTTCTGGCCGCATCGGCATGGTATCCCTTGTAAATCACGCCGCAGTCCAGGCTGATAATGTCCCCCGGATGCAGCAAACGCTTCTTGGTGGGAATCCCATGCACCACTTCTTCGTTGACAGACACACACACGGATGCCGGATAACCGTTATAATTTTTAAAGGAAGGGATACATCCATAGCTGCGGATGATCTCCTCGCCAACCTTATCCACTTCCCAGGTTGACATTCCCGGCTTTAATTCCTTTTCCAGATTCTCATGCACCTTGGCCAGGATCCTGCCGGCCGCACGCATAAGCTCTATCTCTCTGGCAGATTTTATTGATACCGACATACCCTACGCTCCTAAGATCTCTACAATGGCCCCGAATACCTCGTCCATCGGTCTCGTTCCATCTACGGTCTTTAAAATATTCTGTTCCTTATAGTAATCGATCAGGGGCTGTGTCTGTGCATGATATACCTTAAGACGCTTCTGAACCGTCTCCGGCTTATCATCGTCCCGCAGCACGGTCTCGTGGCCGCAGGCATCACACTTGCCTTCCTCCCTGGTGGGATTAAAGGTGATATGGTAAGTTGCGCCGCAACTTAAGCAGGCGCGTCTTCCGCTCATGCGGTTGACAATATTCTCATCCGGCACATCCACATCGATGGCATAATCCATGGTCTGCCCGATCTTCTTAAGCGCTGCGTCCAGGGCCTCTGCCTGGGGAATGGTTCTGGGGAAACCGTCCAGAACAAATCCGTTCCTGCAGTCCTCCTGCTGAATCCGGTCCATCACCAGGTCGCAGGTCAGCTCATCGGGAACCAGTGCGCCCTGATCCATGTATGTCTTTGCTTTTTTTCCAAGCTCTGTGCCGTTCTTGATATTCGCACGGAAGATATCCCCGGTTGAAATATGCGGGATTGTATATTTTTCAGCAATTCTTTTGGCCTGTGTTCCTTTTCCGGCGCCCGGAGCTCCTAACATAATGATTTTCATAAAATAACCTCCTTCGCTATGCGCATTCCTGTTTCCTCAAAAATAACAGTAGTGCACTATGGGAAGTGCGTTTGCACTTCCCCACAGTACACATCCTAGTCATTCAAAAATCCTTTATAATAACGTACACGCATCTGGGATTCAATCTGCTTCAGCGTCTCAATAATAACGCCTACGATAATGATCAGAGAGGTTCCTCCAAAGGAAACATCTGCTCCGAACACACCGTTGAAGAAGATCGGGATCACTGCAACAATCATAAGACCTACAGCCCCAATGAATACGATATAATTTAAGATTTTGGTCAGATAATCGCTGGTTGGCTTGCCAGGCCGGATGCCCGGGATAAAGCCGCCCTGCTTTTTCATATTGTTGGCTATCTCCAACGGATTAAAGGTGATGGACGTATAGAAGTAAGCAAACGCGATTATCAGTACAATGTATACCAGTAAACCAATGCTATATACCAGATTTTCCGGGTCGCACCAATACTGCTGTGACAAACCATGCAAAATCTTACTTCCAATGCCTGTTCCATTGCCCTTTCCCAGGATCGACGCGATCACTACCGGGAACTGCAGCAGAGACTGGGCAAAAATAATCGGGATTACGCCTGCGGTATTCACCTTCAGGGGAATATGGGTAGACTGACCGCCCACCTGCTTTCTTCCCTGGATCTTCTTGGAATACTGCACCGGAATTCTTCTCTGTCCATCCTGAAGGATGATAACAAATACCACCACAAAGAGAATAATCGCGATGATCACGATCCCCGCAAGGATTCCTCTTCCGATGTTGGTGCTGCTGGCAATAAACTGACGGTACAGGGATACCAGATCATCCGGAATCCTGGAAATAATATTGATCGTCAATACGATGGAGATACCATTTCCAACGCCCTTCTCTGTAATCCGCTCACCGATCCACATCAACACCGCAGAACCGGCTGTCAGAGTAGCAACCACCGTGATCACTGTCATCGCATTGAACGCTTCCAGATATCCGCTACGTCCAAAGCCAATCGCCATAGCCGTAGATTCGATCAGCGCCAGCGCCACCGTCAGATAACGGGTAATCTCCGCAATCTTCTTACGACCATCCTCACCATCCTTATGCATCTCTTCCAGCTTCGGTATCGCAATGGTCAGAAGCTGCATGATAATGGAAGAAGTGATATACGGCGTAATGTTCAATGCAAAAACTGTCATTCGTAAAAAAGAGCCTCCAGTGATTGCATCAAAGAAATTGAATGCACCAGCGGAACCCTGGTTTGCAAACCAACTTGCCAGCAATTCTCCATTCACACCGGGAATGGGAAGCTGGCATCCCAGCCGGATCACAATCAACATAAGGAATGTGAAAATGATCCGGTTTCTGATGTCCTTAATTTTAAATGCATTACGGAGTGTCTCCAGCATTAGATCACCTCTGCTTTTCCACCAAGAGCCTCAATCTTTTCCTTTGCGCCTGCACTGAAGGCATTTACCTGCACTGTGAGTTTCTTAGTAAGCTCGCCGTTTCCAAGAATCTTAACGCCATCTCTTGGATTCTTAACAATACCCTGCCCGATTAATGTGTCTACCGTTACCACTGCATCATTGTCGAATACCTCTAAAGCGGATACATTAATTCCAATAATCGTCTTAGAATTCCGGTTGGTGAATCCTCTCTTGGGAATTCTTCTATACAACGGCATCTGCCCACCTTCGAAACCAGGTCTGGGAGCACCGGAACGGGCTTTCTGGCCCTTGTGTCCCTTACCTGCGGTCTTACCATTTCCTGAACCGTGTCCACGTCCTCTTCTGAAATTATCACTGTGCTTTGAACCCTCTGCCGGCTGTAAACTTGATAAGTTCATCCTGACACCTCCTTACTGTTTATTAAACTTCTTCTACCTTCACTAAATGCCTTACCTGCTGGATCATTCCTCTCACTGCCGCATTGTCCGGCATCTCGACGGTCTTATTCAGCTTGCGCAGTCCCAGCGCCTCAACTGTCTTCTTATGCTTCGGAACAGCGCCGATTGTGGATTTCACCAGAGTGATTTTTAATTTATCTGCCATCTCCTATTCCTCCTTAACCGAGAATCTCTTCTACAGATTTACCACGGAGTTTTGCAACCTCTTCTGGGGACTTTAACTGGCTTAACGCATCAATGGTAGCCAGTACAACATTCTGCTTGTTGTTGGAACCCAGAGATTTTGTACGGATGTTCTTGATTCCGGCAAGCTCGCACACGTTACGTGCAGGACCGCCTGCAATCACACCAGTACCTTCCGGTGCTCTCTTCAGTAATACAGACGCTCCAGTATGCTTTCCGGTGATGTCATGTGTAATACTGTTGTTGTCATCTAATTTTACAGTGATCAGTTTCTTCATAGCATCTTCTTTGCCCTTGCGGATCGCCTCGGGAATCTCAGTTGCCTTCCCAAGACCCGCACCCACATGGCCATTGCCGTCGCCGACAACAACAAGAGCTGTGAAACGCATATTACGTCCACCTTTTACAACTTTCGTAACACGCTTAATTGATACCACTTTTTCATTTAATTCTAATTGACTAGCATCAATAATTGTACGTTTCATGTAATGATTTCCTCCTTATAATATC
>CATJBQ010000130.1 GCA_949738465.1 uncultured Lachnospiraceae bacterium | reverse complement strand
GGGCGGAACGGATGTGGCCCGCCAGGCGTCGGATATGATCCTGACGGACGATAATTTTGCCACCATAAAGGGTGCCATTGAGGAAGGCCGCGGCGTTTATGAGAATATTAAAAAATCGGTAATTTTTTTGCTGTCCTCCAACCTGGGGGAGCTGATTACCATGTTCCTGGCAGTACTGTGCGGCCTGGCGGCGCCGTTAAAATCCAGCCATATCCTGTGGATTAACCTGATCACGGATTCCCTTCCGGCCCTGGCCTTAGGAGTGGACAAAAATGACGGGCGCGCCCTGATGCGGCGGCCGCCCCGCAGGCCCGGGGAGAGCCTTTTTTCCGGCTCCGGCCTGGCCTGTACCTGCTTTTACGGATTATTGATCGCCGCCATCAGCCTGTCGGCTTTTCTGATGGTTCCCTTAGGGATTCTGGAGGCGGAGGGGCTTCCGGTATCCTTGGACCGGATCCGGCTGGTTCTGGGTGAGGGCAGCGTGCTGGCAAGGGCCCAGACTTATGCTTTTACGGTGCTGGGAATGTCCCAGTTGTTTCACGCGGTGGGTATGCGCAATATCCGTCGCTCGGTGTTTCGTATGAACCACAGGGAGAATCTGCTGATGATTTTTGCCTGCCTTGCCGGCTTCGGGCTGCAGTTTGCCGTGACCTTCCATCCGACGCTGGTGGAAGCCTTCCAGACCGTGCGGCTTGGGGGGCGGGAATGGCTGAAGCTGATCGTATTGGCGGCCTTTCCCATGCTGGCCCACGAGATTATGGCGGCGCTGTACCGTATTTCGGGAAAGCAGAACAGGCGGGATTAGAAATTCATTGAAAATTAATAAATATATTACAGATAGGGAATTGAATTTTTTTGTCGAAAAAGGTAAGATATAAAAGAATGGTTAAATCAATTTAAAATACAAAGATACAGAGAGAGATGGATATGAGCAGAAAAAGCAGATCTTCAAAGAAAATCAAAGTAACAATCATTACCCTGGTGGCCTTTGTGGTGATTGTGGCCGATATCATTCTTCTTCGGAACCTTTTGCAGAAAAAGGGATATATCCAGGATCAGGACGAGGCGGTCCAGACGGATGCCACACCGAAGGAAACGGACGATACGGAGGATCCCAAGGAGCAGGCGGATGCAGAGGGGCAGAAGGATCCGGCCCCGCAGGAGAACCCCGCGGACGCGGAGCGTCAAAGGCTGCGTCAGGAAGGAATGGACGCGGCGGCTTATCTGGCGGCGACTTATGATTATGACGGGGCCATTGCGGCCTTAAACGGCCTGGAGGGGGCCGCGGAGGACAGTGAGCTTTTGCAGCTTATCAGCCAGTACCAGGCCCAGAAGGAAGCCTGCGTGCCGGTGAATATGGATGAGGTGACCCATGTGTTCTACCATTCCCTGACAGTGGATCCGGTGCGCTGTTTTGCAAACCAGGATACCAACCCCCAGGCGGTGGGCAATAACCAGTGGATGACCACCATTGAAGAATTTAATAAGATTACCCAGGAGATGTATGACCGGGGGTATGTGATCGTCAGCATCCATGACCTGATCGAGATTTCCACGGACGAGAACGGCAAGACGGTATACAAGCCCGCGACGATTCTGCTGCCGGAGGGGAAGAAGGCATTTGTGCTGTCCTTAGACGATTTGTGCTACTATCACAGCTATGACAATTATGGGTTTGCCTCCAAGCTGATCGTGGGAGCCGACGGGAAGGTCACCAACGAATACATCGACGCCGACGGGAACCTGCTGACGGGAGCCTATGACTGTGTGCCGCTGCTGGACCAGTTCATCGAGGAGCATCCGGACGCCTCTTATCATGGGGCCAAGGGGATTGTCGCACTGACCGGCTACAACGGGATTTTAGGGTATCGTACCGATGAAAGCTATGCAGGCGGTGGGCTGGGCCTTGATAAGGATAAGGAAAAATGGCTGGAGGCCCATCCGGATTTTGATCTGGAGGCCGAGCGGGCTGCGGCTAAGACCGTGGTGGATGCCATGAAGGCCAACGGCTGGGAGTTCGCCAGCCACACCTGGGGACACCTTAGAGTAGGCGATATCAGCCTGGAGCGGCTACAGGCTGATACCCAGCGCTGGCGTACGAATGTGGAGCCCCTGGTAGGCCCCACCGATACCATTATTTTCGCCCATGGACAGGATCTTGGAAATTGGGGCAACTACGACGAGAGCGATGCCAAGTACCAGTACATGAGGGAACAGGGCTACTCCATTTTCTGCAATGTGGATTCCAACCAGTACCGGACCTGGTTTGGGACCGATTATCTGCGGCAGGGACGCCGGAACCTGGACGGATACCGGATTTATTATAACTCCATCGGAGAGCAGGACAACATTTCGGATCTCTTTGACGCCAAGGAGATTCTGGATCCCCAGAGACCGCCGGTGCCGCATTTGTAAAACGGAAATAAAAAAGAATCCCTCTATGGGATTCTTTTTTTGTGCACGGCCAGAAAGGAAAATGCTGCCTACGCGGCCGTCTTCCCTACACGGTTCACACGGTAATGATGCCAAATTGAATTAGGCGTATGCGTCAAAATTACTGCCTAAGTAAGGAGTGACTGACTGCTCCAGTGCCTTCACCATGGTATCTCCCTGGGCTTCGACCAGGTCCAACTGCTTGCTCAGCATGAGCGTACCAATATCATTGTTGACCTGGCTCATACTAAGTACCGTTGATAACGAAGCGATATCCATCTTATCCCCACCTTTCTTCTTACATTTCATATGGTTCCCCCGGACACCGCTGTATCTGGACAGCGGAAAGGTTTACCTTTCTTCCATTATCACATGAAAATGAAAAAAATGCAAGCCGGAGGATGGATTTTTACCGGAAAGTGTGTATAATAAAATTGTTGGCTTTTTTGGGGATAATAAAAAAAGCCAGATCGGATGAAAATATGGAATCATAAGGAGAAGCGTTATGTATGACAGTGTGATTGTTGGCAGCGGCCCGGCGGGCCTGGCGGCGGCCATTTATGGAAAACGGGCCTGTCTGGATATTCTGGTGCTGGAGAAGCAGCCCTTAAGCGGCGGACAGATTCTGAATACCTACGAGGTGGATAATTATCCGGGGTTACCGGGACTGAGCGGCCTGGACCTGGGAGGAAAGCTCCGTGAGCACGCGGAGCAGATGGGCGTGGCTTTTTCGGAGGAGGAGGCAGCGGCCATAGAGAAGCGGGACGGCGGCTTCCTTGTAACCACCGGCCAGGGCAGTTATGAGACCCGGACTGTGATCCTTGCCATGGGAGCCGGCCACCGGAAGCTTGGCGTGCCTGGGGAGGAGGAGCTTAGCGGGATGGGGGTTTCCTACTGCGCCACCTGTGACGGGGCCTTTTTCCGGGATAAGGTTACCGCAGTGGTTGGCGGTGGAGATGTGGCTTTAGAGGACGCCCTGTTTCTTGCCCGCACCTGCAGGAAGGTTTATCTGATTCACCGGCGGGAGGAATTCCGGGGGGCCAGGATCCTTGCGCAGGGGGTACGGCAGAAGGAAAATATTGAGCTTCTGCTGAATTGCCAGGTGGAAAAGATCTGCGGGGAGGATGCGGTTTCTGAGCTTTGTATTTATAATAGGAAGGAAGAAGTCTACAGCAGCCTGCCGGTAGACGGTATTTTTATCGCGGTGGGGATTACGCCCAATTCCCGGCTGGCCCAGGGGCTGGCGGCGCTGGATGAAACCGGGTATATCAGGGCGGGTGAGGACACAGCCACAAGCC
>CATJBQ010000129.1 GCA_949738465.1 uncultured Lachnospiraceae bacterium | reverse complement strand
GGGGTCTGTCCGGGGGAGCCCACCATAAAGCCGCAGCCCGTCTGAAAGCCGATTTCCTTCAGATGAAAAAGGCATTCCATGCGCCGTTCCAGGGACATTTCCGGTGGATGGAGCAGCCCGTAATGCTTCAGATCCGCCGTCTCATGCCGCAGCAGATACCGGTCGGCCCCGGCGTCATACAGCCGCTGGTAGCTCTCCCGGCTCCGCTCCCCTAAGGAGAGGGTGACGGCGCAGTCCGGAAACGCAGATTTCAGCCGGCCAATCAAATCGCAAAGAACCGCATCCGTGAAAAATCCGTCCTCTCCGCCCTGGAGTACAAAGGTACGAAATCCCAGCGCATAGCCCTCCCGGGCGCAGGAGAGGATATCGTCGGGGGAGAGGCGGTAGCGGTCACAGCTTCGGTTACTTTTGCGGATGCCGCAGTAGAGGCAGTCGTTTTTGCAGATATTGCTGATTTCGACCAGCCCCCGGATGTAGACATCCCTGCCGTAAATGTCCTGGCGGACGCGGACGGCCTCCCGGGCCAGGAGACTGGCGGCTTCTTTACAGCGATGCGTAAGCAGATACGCAAAGTCCTCCTGGGAAAGGCTGTGGTGGCGGACCAGCGCTTCGATACGGCGGCTAAGAGCGCTAGTCATTGGAGGTTACTCCTGACAGCGCTGTCTTGACACTGATGCCGGGGAGATTGCCGATCCGCCCTGCCAGGGCGGAGATGGTGTTCTGGGGCGCGTCCAGCGCAATGCTGATAATGTTGATTTTGCGGGCCCTGTAGGGAATGCCCATCCTTCCGATGATGTACTGGCTGTACTCGTGAAGGATGGTGTTCAGCTTTTCTACGGTGTCGCCGTTCTCCACAATGATACTCATAACTGCAATTCTTGTTTCCATAGCTTCCTCCTGCTTCTTATATAATAGGAAAACATTCCTTTCTGCTCCGTGCAATCGAGTAGGGAAGATTTTCCCCTGCTCGCCGCGCGGCCCGTGCGTCGCCTCAGCGACATATTTCTTCTGCACGGGCCTGTGCATAAAAAAATGCCGTACCTGGGAAAGGTACGGCAATCGTGCGCATAATTAGAAAAATACACAAAAACAAAGCCGTATCTTTCACGCAGACAAAGTCTTAATGTCAGACACTGGAAAAAGTATAGCATGTCTTTGGAAAAATGTAAAGTTTTTCTTCGGGCAAAAATGAAATGCAAAAATCAGCATCTGCAGGTCTGGGTAAAATCTAACAAGTTCACATGGAAAAATTTGGCAAAAATTTATATAAAAAGTAGCGTTTTTGTATTGCATGAGGTAGTTTGCGAGATACCATGACTGATAAAATAGTACTAAAGCAAGGGGGCCGCTTACGGGAGAAGACGGCGGCAAATGCTTTTCCAATAAGATCTGATGGAAAACTGGGGGTTATCAAGGCCGAATTGTAATAGGGCTTAAAGATAGGAAATAATGGACGGTAATTTTGCCTGTGTATGATTTTTAGTAATCCATTCCATTTAATTTTTTTGTGAAATTTTTATCAAAATTTGTAAAAATCTGAGAAATCAATTAGAAAGCAGCCGGGCAGAAGGATCGTTTTGTTAAGGATAGATGTTGTATCGCTTCATGAAGGGGATCAGGTGCCATGACGGACAAAGAATTACATAAGCTGGGACGGCGGGAGCTCCTGCAGCTATTGCTGCAACAAGGCAGGGAAGCGGAGGAGCAGAGACTGCAGTTGGTAGAGACAGAGGAGCAGTTGCGTCAGTTGGAAGAAAACTACGAACGCCTGAGAAAACGTCTGGATCAGAAGGATGAGCAGATCCATCAGCTTCGGGATACATTGGAAGCGGAACGGACAAAGCGTGAGATCAAGCTGGAGGAGGCAGGCTCTATTGCGGAGGCTGCTTTAAGGCTGAACGGTATTTTTGAGGCGGCACAGAGCGCCGCGGACCAGTATCTGCATAATGTCAGACTGCTTGGGGGCCCGGAAAACGGGGAAAGCCCGGGCAGGCCGGATATCCTGGATATCCAGGCAGAGATTGTACCGGCGGGGGAGCCGGTGGATGCGTTTTCCCGGGCTGCTGCAGAACCGGGGGCCGTAGCAGCCGCTGCCGGCGTACCTTCTGGCGTGGATGCCGTTGCGGGAAGGCCGCCTATGGCGGAGACTGCCGGTGAGATACCCGCAATTCTGGAGACGGGTGAGCCGCTCCTGGATGTGGAAGCGTCGGGTAAAGCGCTCCAGGATATGGAAGCGCCGGCGAAACCGCTTCTGGCTACGGAAATGTACCGGATTAAGAAGAAGGAGCCGGAGGAGATTTCCGAACCGGCGGAGAAGGCGATGATCCTGAAGCGTCAGCAGGGCTGGCGGACCATTTCCCAGCCGGCGGGAAGGACCACAGAACCGGAAAACGGGATGTTTCATAAGCAGGGCGGGCTTCGGCGGGCCAGCTCCTGAAGGGATTCTGTCAGACAATTGACAGAGCAGAATATAGAAATCGAGGGATGTGTATGAGCAGCAAGGCAATCGGAACTCCTACACTGGAACAGATTGAAGCAGAGCTTAGAAAGGAACAGCATAAATACAATTACAGCCGTCTGTTGAAAAGCGCCTTTTTTGTTCTTCTGGTAGTGATTGCGGCAGCGGTATTGGTGACGATCCTGATACTTCCGGTTTTGAAGATCAATGGCAGGTCCATGACAAATACTCTCCAGGACGGGGATGTGGTGATCGCTATGAGCGGTTCCCAGTACAAGACCGGAGATGTGATCGCTTTTTATTACAACAACAACATCCTGGTGAAGCGCGTGATCGCGCGGGCCGGAGATTGGGTGGATATAGACGAGGATGGCAATGTGTATGTGAACGAGGAGCCGTTGGTGGAGCCTTATATTTCCGAAAAGTCCCTGGGGGACTGCAATATCACATTGCCCTACCAGGTGCCGGAGGGGAAGTGCTTTGTGATGGGCGACCATCGTTCTACCAGTATTGACAGCCGCAATACGTCGGTGGGATGTATCCGGGATGAACTGGTGGTGGGCAGAATCGTACTTCGGATCTGGCCGTTGTCAAAGCTTGGAACTGTTAAGTAATAAGGATAGGAGGCAGTATTATGGCAAATTCTGTTTTGAAACAGGGTGAAGAATATATCCGGAAACGAAAAAAACAAAAGCGCTGGCTGATAGGGTCTCTGTGTGTCGCTGTTGTTGCCGCGTCGGGAACCATCGCGGCGCTGATGCTGAACGGCCATGCGTTGAACCATACAAAACGTGTGCTGAACTGCCAGCTTCAGGTGCATGAGCATAAGGCGGAATGTAAGGATGCGGAGGGAAATCTGATCTGTGGGTTTGCGGATTATGTGGTGCATCAGCACAACGACGACTGTTATGACGAGGAAGGGCTGCTTTCCTGCCGCCTGCCACAGGTGGAAGCCCATACCCATGAGGAAGCCTGCTATCAGGAGGAAAAGCTTCTGGTCTGTGAAATCCAGGAGACGCCGGGCCACACCCATACAGGGGAATGCTATGGTAAGGGAGAGGAAGAAGGGCAGGAAGAACCGGTTTTAATCTGTACCCAGGAGGAGACCGAGGGGCATCAGCATACGGATAGCTGCTACCAGATCCGGAAGGTGCTTGCCTGCGGGAAGCTGGAGCTTCATACCCATGACGAAAAGCTTTGCTATGAGGAACGGGGCGAGGGCGAGGAGAAGGAGCGGATCCTGATCTGTCCGATTCCGGTTCTGGAAGAACATATCCACGGCGAGGAATGCTTTGAAGTTGTGGAGTTGAGCGGCGAAGAGGTGGAAGATCTGAATCAGGCGTCCAAGGAGGATCCTGCCCAGGATACGGAAGAAAACGGGGACGCAGAGGATGCGGACGGACCCAAAGAAGAGGGGGAGGCAGAGGGAAACACCGGAACGGAAGAAGATGCAGTGGCAGAGGGAGGCACCGGAACGGAAGAGGATACCCTGCCAACGGAGCAGGAAGGACTTGCGGAGGAGACAGAGGGCCAGGAGGAGCCCGGAAACCTGCTCACAAAGATTTATGAGGATGAGAGCATCAAAGTGACGGCGTCCTATGACGCGAGCGCCATGATTCCGGAGGAAGCCGAGCTTGTGGTAAAGCCGGTGACGGAAGAAGAACAGGATCCTTTACAGATGGCGGAGGCGGAAGAACTCCTTCCGGAGGAGGGAACCAGGGCAAAGCTTCTCTATACCATCGGATTTTACCTGGACGGCCAGGAGATTGAGCCTCAGGGAAAGGTGACAATTACCATCCAACTGCCTCAGGGCCAGGAGATTGCCGACGGAGCGTCGGTTACCGTAATCCATTTTGGCGAGGAAGGGCCGGAAGTGATCGAGGGAACGGATGTCGCCACGGACGAAGAAGGGAGTATGCAGACCAGCTTTGATTCCCAGGGATTTTCGGATTTTCTGATCGTGATCGGGGAGCCTGAGCCTTCGGAGGAACCGGGAGCGGCAGAGGAAGAAGAACCGGAAGAAGGCAATGAGCTGGAAGACGGGGCCGGTGAGCCGGCCGGGACCAGAGAGGTTTCTTATGACTTGTCGGATTCCTTCCCATATGAGACGGAGGATTTCCTGCTGACCCTGCGGGTGGTGGGGACAGCAACGGCCCATGTTCCGGTGGAAGAAGGAGAAGAACATAAGTTCGGAACGGGTGTGGCGCCAGGAGCGGATAGTGAAGATGGCCAGGATGCAGAGGCCGGAGCCAGTCCGGATGCAAAGGCCGGGACCAGCCAGGATACAGGGGCTGGTCAGGACACAGAGGCGGATGCGGAGGAGCAGTTTGAAGGTGGTTCTTTGAAGACAGCAGAGAACCAGCCCGGCGAAGCTTCCGGGGAAGAACAGATTCAGGAGCTGGATGCCAAGGATGTGACCCTGCAGCTTTCCTTCCTGGAATCGGAGGAGGAACCCTATCAGGAAGTGATGGAGTTTATCCGCAAAGGGGATGCGTCCAGTAAGCTTCTTGATTTGTCCGTGATGCGCTTCGAACTGATGTACGAGGATATTCCGCTGGATGTTACGGATTGTACCGTGACAGCGGAGGTGGCGTTGAAGGAGTGTGTGGCGGAAAACTCTGTGGAGGAAGCTTCCGCAGATGGCGAAGAAGCGGATGATGCGGGAGATTCTGCGGAGACAGAGGAAGACGGGGCTGGGGAAGCCGGGGATGATGCCATCATCGTTTCGCTGATCCGGGAGACAGATAGTGGGTATGAAATGGCGGACAGCCGGAGTCTGACGGAAGAGAATGTGGAGCTGGCGGTGATGAAAGCCGAGGGAATTGAGGGCGATGTTCTGGCTGTGAGTTATACTGCGGGTGAGGGCCCAGAGTATATAGTGCAGTATTATGCAAATTTGGAGACAATCCAGACAAAACCAGGGTTTGTTAATACAGATACAGAAAAGACCATTGGTTTGATTGACACTTCAAAAGATGCGGTTGAAGGTCGCGAAGGCCCGGTATTACCTGTAAACGGGGTACTTCCAACATTCAAATACATTTCTCTGGTTCCGACAGAAGGTGGGAAATATGTTGTTGAAACACAAACAACGTTGACAAAGATTTTTGGAGATGAGACATACGAGTTTTATAAGGCACAGGATTTGAAAAATGTCAATATTCTTTTTGAGAATAAAAGCTATACCATGACTGAGGTTTGGGTTTTGCAGGAAGGCAAGAACCCGGAGAGTACAAATCCGGCAGACTGGAATGTTTATAAAGATCCTTCAGCAGTGAAATTTTCTAATAGTGGTAGTGCATCATCAGATTCCAGTACAGTTCAGATAAAAAGGGGTACGGTAATCCGATTGATATACAATACTGTAAACGGTTTCTATAATAATGCGGCCATGTTTTACGACTATGATATTACAGATGGTAATATCTATACGTCACCAAAGTTTACGGAGGCCAGCAAGGAGAAAACATCCGCGCAGAGTTCTGGGAAAAAGTATTATGCCAACACGGTGAAACAGGGAATTAACAGTGATGCGAATTATAATAATGGAGGAGCGCATTTAGCTTTTGGTAATGCAAACTCCGGAACAACATTAGATACCGTTGAGTGGAATGGCCAGACATTAAATGCAACAAATGCGAAGAATAACGGTTACACCTCAACTCCGCAGAATCGGGGCCAGGGATCTACCTTTGGAATTGTTACAGGACTGACCGGTTCGAACGGAATTTTACAGTATGCAGAGGGAATCAGTGCACCGAAACTATTTGATGATGGGGCGGCAATTGGAAAGACAACTATTGATAATTGGTCATTGAATTTTATTCGAGAGGGTGATACTTATACTTTTACTTCGGTACAGGGAGCAGGGGCCAGTGCAAGTAATCTGCATTTATTTAATAACCCGGTAACAAATGGAAAAACGTATACACATATTTTCACAAACAATTTCTGGCCGATGGATCAGGCATCTACTTTTGGAGCCGATGGGCATGATTTAAAATTTGGAGATTATAACCTGCGGCAGAACCGGCATTTCGGGCAGCAGGATAATGGGAACGACTTGATGCTTCCCAGAAGTGATGATGGTGCTGACCATAATTCCTATTTTGGAATGCAGTACGCCTTTAAGTTCAATTACACAGAAACCTACTGCGGCCCATTGGAGTATTATTTCTTCGGTGATGATGATATGTGGGTGTTTCTGGACGGGGATTTGATCTGTGATATTGGCGGTGTCCATAGTTCTAATGGAGAGTATGTGAACTTATGGGATTATCTTGATGCAGGAGATGCAGGAGAGCATATTTTAAAGGTATTTTATACAGAACGAGGAGCATCCGGTTCTACCTGCTATATGCGGTTTACACTTCCATCGGTTTCTTCCATTGCGCCTGTTACACAGACTGGAAATCTACGTATTGCCAAGGAAGTGGATGGCCCGGATGCAGGGAACAAGGATTTTACATTTAACCTTTACTTTGATGCTAAGAATCAGAATCAGTACCCTTATGATATCGTCAAGGCAGATGGAACAATCACTTCGGGTTATTTGAGAAGCCAGGAAAATCACACGATTCATTTGAAACAGGATGAATATATAGATGTGAAGTGTTTGCCAATTAATACAAAGTATACGGTGACAGAAGCCGAAGAAAATGGCTATAGAACCACTATATCTGTAAATGGAGCGGGAGAAATCAGTTCCAATACGGCTGAAGGATCCGTACCAAATGGCAGTGTCGTGGTGAAGTATACCAACCACACCAACTACGAGCTTCCCAAGACAGGAAGCCTCGGAAAACTATCGTTTACATTTTGCGGGATTGCGGTAGCCGCAGCCGGCTTGATGTATGGATGCAGATGGAAGCGTAAGCGGGAAAGGAGGTATCAGTAAGGAACCTCCATACAACGCAATGAATGAAACAGCGTGGATTCTGTCATCCAGAATAAATTTAAAAATTTCGATCAAAAAGGAAAGAGAGGATGAAACAATGAAGATGAAAGCATTAAAAAAATTCAGTAGTTTTGTGCTGGCACTGGTTATGATTATGGCGATGTCCATCAGTGCGTTGGCAGCGCCAGTGGAGGAAGATCCCAACGCTGGAGAAGGGAGTATTACGATTAGTAATACGATTGCAGGGCAAACTTATAGCATTTACCGGATTTTTGATTTGGAAAGCTATAATGCTGATACGGGTGCTTACGCTTATAAGATTAATGATGTTTGGAAAAGTTTCACATCGGAGTATATAAGCGTTGATGAACAAGGGTATGTAACCTGGGTAGGCCCTAAAAATGCAAACGGGGAATGGGAAGCAGAAGCGGTAGTGACGTTTGCTAAAGCGGCACAGAAATACGCAGAAGACAATCAGATTGCTCCTGTCAAGTCAGAAGTAGCGACGGCGAAAGCAGAAGGATCGTCAGAAGGCAATGATATTGTATTTTCTGGGTTGAAGCTGGGGTATTATCTGCTGGATTCTACCATGGGAACATTGTGCAGCTTGAACACTACAAATCCAAACGCAACCATTAATGAAAAAAATGAAGAACCTAATCTTGAAAAGCAGGTTCAGGATAAGGAAGGGAACTGGGGGTCAACCAATGATGAAAGCATTGGAGATCTCGTTACATTCCGGGCTACTATTACAGCACAGGCTGGTGCACAGAACTATATTATGCATGATAAAATGTCTCCTGGGCTGACCTATGTTGGAGTAACAGGTGTTACTTTAAAGAAGGCAGGCGCTGCAGAGGCAGTAACTGTAGAAGCAGAAAATTATAATGTAGTCACACAGAATGATGATGAATGTACCTTTGAGGTAAAGTTTACGAAGGAATTCTGTGATACGTTGGAGGCAAATGATGAAATTGTGGTTACCTATACCGCTACTTTAAATGAGAATGCTGTAATTGCCAGTACCGGAAATCCGAATGAAGCGAAGCTTACCTATGGTGAGGATAATAGAAACGAAACGACGCCAAGTACCACAACTACCTATACCTATGAATTTGATCTGATCAAAACAACAGACAAGAATATCCTTTTGGATGGTGCTGAATTTGAATTATATCAAATTGTTGGTGAGGGAGAGAACGCAAAACAAGTAACGCTTAAATTTGTGAAAAATGGAAATGTTTATACAAAAGCAAATGACGAAGCAACTGGTACAGTAACAACAATTACAAGTGTTGCCAATGAAAAGATCACCATCAAAGGTCTCGAAAACGGAACCTATTACCTCAAAGAAACGAAGGCTCCAGAAGGCTATAATAAGTTGGATAAAGAGGAAGAAATTGTAATTAATGGTGCAAGCCTTACAGGTGACATTACGATTACAGGGGAAACTGGTAATGAGGAATATTCTTATGATAAAGAAGGGAATGACAATGAAGAAAATAAGAATAATGCGGTTCAAATTATTAACAAAACCGGTTCCCTCCTTCCCTCCACCGGTGGCATCGGTACCACAATCTTCTACGTAGTTGGCGGTATCCTGGTCGTAGCGGCAGCCATCCTTCTGGTTGTTAAGAAGCGCGTGAGCCATCAGAGATAATCACACATTATCCGGGGACGGAGGAATCTGTCCCCGGAATTACTACCAGACCACAGGAACACTTTTTGTTTCACACAACAGCCCATTTCAGAACATCCAGGGAGTCAATCAAATATGGCAGCAAAGATCACAGGAACTCCGACGCTGGAACAACTGGAAGCGGAGCTCAAAAAAGAACTGTATAAAAAAAATTACGGAAAAGCGCTCCGGAGCACCATATTTGCCCTGCTGGTGGTAGCGGCCGTGGCGGTTTTGATCGCCATGATGGTATTTCCGGTATATCAGCTTCGGGGAAGCACCATGGCGGAGACCTTAAACGACGGCGACATTGTGGTGGCCGTGAAGGGCTCCAGCTACAAGGCGGGAAACATCATTGCATTTTACTATAACAACAACCTGCTGGTAAAGCGGGTGATTGCCACCTCGGGTGACTGGGTGGACATCGACGAGGCAGGAAATGTGTTTGTCAACGGCGAGCTCCTGTCAGAGCCCTACGTCAGTGCGCGGATGCGGGGGGAATGCGAGATCGAATTTCCCTACCAGGTGCCGGACGGAAGGTGCTTCGTGCTGGGAGACCACCGGGAGGTCAGCATTGACAGCCGCAACAAATCCATCGGATGTATCAGCAACGAGCTGGTGGAGGGAAGGATCATTCTACGGGTCTGGCCCCTTTCCGGGAAAAAAATATTTTAGAAAAATGATCGTAATTGGCAGAAACATGTCCTTTACGATTCTTTGCCGCACAGGCTGACACCTTCCCGTGGTGTGCGGCGAGCAACGGATCTTACAGAACACAAATGCCCTTCGGGGAGATGCGGGATCCGGCAGACGTCAGCAAGAGGAACTGATGTTCGGTTTCTGGAGAACAATGAAAAATGACAGGGGAAGCTATGAAGGACAAAACGCCAAGGACAGCCAGAAAGAAAAAGAAGGGAATTTCCCTTTCCACCATCCTTTTGGTTCTCATTTTGCTTGCGGGCCTTGGGATTTTGCTGTATCCCACCATCAGCGATTACTGGAATTCCTTCCATCAGACGCAGGCCATCGCCAATTACGACGAGGCGGTATCAAAGCTGGAAGAAACTGATTACGAAGCGCTGCTTATGGAAGCAAGGGCCTACAATGAGAGCCTCAGACAGTTGAGCTTTCCTTTTATTGACCATGGACAATTGGAGGAGCAGTACACCCATGCGCTGGATGTGGCGGGAAATGGAATCATCGGCTATGTCACCATTCCCAGGATTGACGTGGAGCTGCCCATTTACCACGGCACCAGCGATGCGGTTTTAAACGTGGCGGTGGGCCATCTGGAAGGGTCGACCCTTCCAGTGGGCGGCGGAAGCACCCACAGCGTTCTTTCTGCACACCGGGGCCTGCCCAGCGCAAAGCTGTTTACCAACCTGGATAAAATGGAGGAAGGCGACACCTTTACCATCACCGTATTGAATGAACTTCTGACCTATGAGGTTGACCAGATTCTGATTGTAGAGCCGGGCCAGTTGGAGGATCTGAATGTGATCGCCGGGGAGGATCATGTGACATTGATGACCTGTACCCCCTACGGCATCAACACCCACCGCCTGCTGGTGCGGGGAAAGCGGATTGCCAATGCCGCCGGTGTGCTCAACGTCCACACGGAGGCCGTGCGGATTCCGGTTTATATCGTGATGCCGGCCATTGCCATCCCGATCCTGTTTGTGCTGCTGCTGATACTTTTGATTGTCAACCGCAGGAAACCGGGGGTGGTGAGCCTTGAGGACGTGCGGGGCGCAGAGAAAGGGCGCCAGGGCGCAAAAGATGCGAAGCATGACAAGAAGGAGGAAAATAAATGAGAAATAGAAAAAAACGGATCCTGACAGCCATCGTACTGGTGTTCTGTTTGCTTTTGACCCTGCCTTTGGCGCCGGCGGGGGTCGTGCAGGCCGTAAATCTGGAAAACGACTGTTTTCTCACCGTAAAAAATCCGGATCAGATGGAGGACCTGAAAAATGCGAAGGTGCTGATCGACCTCTACCAGGTGGCCACAGCCGTGCCGGACGGCGTTTACGATACCTACGGCTATGAGGCGGCAAAGGATTTCGCTGCCCTGGCAGAGGATTTAAGCCAGGCACAGAGCCTGGACAATGAGGGCTGGCAGAAGCTGGCCCAGAAGGCGGCAGCCCTGGTCTTCGAAGACACGGAGCGGGAGATTGCGCCGGCGGCCGGGGGGATTGCGGCAGGGGAAAAAAGCCCGGGACTTCCCTGCGGCCTCTATCTTGTCATCGCAAGAGGGGAGGGGCTTACGGATTACGCCAGGCAGAATGCAGACGGGAAATGGGTGACCCAGGCCTATTCCGCTACCCAGGTCTATTCCTATCTGCCGGAGCTGGTATCCCTGCCCTCCACGGCCAGGGATTTGACCGGAGAGCTGGATGAGGAGGGAAACCGCCAGCCGGTGTTCACCAGCGACGGAGCCTGGGAGTATGACATTACCGCTGTGCTGAAGCCCTCCTGGGAGCCTCGTTTTGCGCCGGTGGAGATCGTAAAACGGCTTTTGCGCTATGAGGACAGCCAGCCGGCTTCCTTTGTATTCCGGGTGGATGTATACAAGAGTGAACAGGAGCGGGAGCTTGTGGACAGCGATGTACTTACCTTCACCTTTGAGGGGCCGGGGGAGAAGCGCCTTGTCCTTTCCGACCGGATTCCGGTGGGCACCTATGTGGAAGTGACGGAGGTTTATTCCGGCGCCTCCTATACCCCCCAGGGCCCGGTGACCCAGGGGACCGTGGTTTCCCTGGAGGGAGCGGAATTTTCCTTTGTCAATGATTATGACGGCGCCGGCAACAGCGGCGGAGCAATCGTGAACCGCTTTACCTACGAGAACGGCGGCTGGAGCTGGGAACAGAAGAAGGATAACTTAGAGGAATAGAAAGGGTGGACAGATATGAAAAAGAAGAATCTTATTCTGACGCTTCTGGCAGTGGGCGCGGTGCTCACCGGCAGCATCGGCCATTCGTGGGCATATTTTACCACCTATACCCAGGCACAGGGCGGGTATTCCATCGATCTGGGAGATCAGACGGAGGTACACGAGGATTTTTCGGCGTGGACCAAGCATGTATCCATCACCAACAGCGCGGACTCTCAGCCGGTTTACATCCGTGCAAAAGCATTTTGCGGCAGCGCCTACGATCTGGTTTACAGCAGTGAATCCGGCAAGTGGACCTTAAAGGAAGCAGACGGCTATTATTACTACAGCGATATGGTAAACGGCGGCGCGTCCACCGACGAGCTTCTGGTGAAGATCGAGAATATTCCGGCGGATGTTACGGATCCTGCCGCTTTCCATGTGGTTGTCATTTATGAGAGTACGCCGGTCCGCTATGACGAGGCGGGGAATCCCTACGGGGACTGGAATACGATCCTGGATCATGGAAGCAGTGAGGGAGGTGCGTAAAGGTGAAGAAACAGAAACAATCATGGCCGTTTGTGCCGGTGCTCCTATTTGCCTTTGCGGCGCTGCTGCTTCTGGGAAGCACCATTGGCGGGGCCAGGGCGGCTCTGACCTACTATTCGGAAAATTATGTTTCCCGTATGCAGATGTATAACATCGGTGTGAGCCTGATGGAAAACGGGGAACGGATATCCTGGCGTGATTACGACGACGCGGGCGACGGGAGCTGGGAGGAAGGCGGCGGCGCTTTGCTGGGCGGCCTTTTGGCGGAAGGGGAAGCCTTCAAGCCCGGCAAGTCTTACCGGGAGGAGCTTTCGGTCAAAAACAGCGGCACCATCGATCAGTATGTGCGGGTCAGCATTTACAAGTACTGGCTGGACGAAAACGGGAATAAGCTGACGGAGCTGTCCCCGGATCTGATTGATCTGCATCTGGTCAATGAGGACCGCTGGATCCTGGACGAGGAATCCTCCACGCCGGAGCGGACCGTCCTTTATTACCGGGATGTCTTAGCATCCGGAGCCGAAACCGTGGCGTTGAGCGATACCCTGACGGTGGATCACCGCATTGCCGACAAGGTGACCCAGACCAGCGTGACAGAAAACGGTTACACCACCATCACCACAACCTATGATTATGACGGCGTCCAGTTCCGGCTTGAGGCACAGGTCCATGCCGTACAGACCCACAACGCCCGGGACGCCATCTTAAGCGCCTGGGGCCGGCAGGTTTCCATTGGTGATGGCGGCGTATTGAGCCTGCAGTAAGGAGGATGAGTATGAAGAAGATAATCGGTTTACTCCTGATGCTCTGCCTGGCGGGAGGGACGGCCCTTGAAGCCCGCGCAGAGACCTTTTACGGGGATCCGGACTGGCAGGTGGCGTTTACGCCGGACAGTGAGATGGAGAGTAATTTCCGGACGGCGGACCTGACGGAGGCGGTGTCCGGACTGCAGCCAGGGGACAGCATTATTTTTACCATGAACCTGAAAAATGATAATGGTACGGCTACGGACTGGTATATGACCAACGAGGTGCTCTATTCCTTAGAGGACCGCAGCGCCAACAACGGAACCAGCGGCGGCGCCTACACCTATATTCTGGCCTATACCGACAAGACGGGGACGGAGACGACGCTGTTTAGCAGCGATACGGTGGGCGGCGAGACCACGGGCGGGATCCAGGAGGGCCTCCATGGGGCCACAGACGCCCTGGAGGAATATTTTTACCTGGATACCCTGGCAAAAGGGGAAAGCGGCAGGATTGACCTTACTATCGCTCTGGACGGCGAGACCCAGGGCAACGCCTACCAGGATACCCTGGCGGATCTGCAGATGAATTTTGCCGTAGAACTGAATGACTCCGGTTCCAACCCGCCGGGAGGCTCCTCCCGGACGGACATTGTCAAGACCGGCGACGAATGGAATCTGGTTCCGTTTTTCATTGCCATGGCCGTAAGCGGCGTGGTGCTGCTGATCCTGGGAATTTACAGCTTAAGACGCGGCAACAGACAGAAAGGGGGCCGGGCATCATGAGAAGCATGAAACGAATCCTTACGGCGGCGCTTCTCCTGGCGCTGCTTCTGCCTGCCTTTCCCACAAGGGCGGCAGAGAGGGAATATACCTATACGGTCCGCTTTTTTGCCGGACAGCAGGGGAGCTTTGAAAGCGGCGATGTGGTGGTCTTTGAAGGCTTAAAATACGGGGAGCGGGTGACCTTTAACCAGCGGATGATTACCTTGAAGGACGACAGCAAGTACTATATCAAGGGAATCCGTGAAAGCGGCCGGGACAACAACGAAGCGGGAGTCACTTCATTTCCGGTGACCGGCGACCAGGACTATGTGGTGGCCTATGGGCTGCGGGGAAATGCCGTGGCCTACACCATCCATTACGTGGATGAAAATGGCGCGGCCCTGGCGGACAGCGAGACTTATTATGGCAATGTGGGCGATAAGCCGGTGGTTGCCTATCTGTATATGGAGGGCTATCAGCCCCAGGCCTACAATATTACCAGGACCCTGGTGGAAAATGCGGCGGATAACGAATTTACTTTCGTCTACACCAGAACAAATGTTCCTGGCACGCCGGGAGCGGAGGGAACACAGCAGCCGGCCGGAACGGAGCCGGGAGGAGCCGGACAGGATGGGACGGAAGGCACGCCGGGAGCGGAGGGACAGGAGACGCTGGGAAATGAAGGCGACGAAATCGGAGAGAACCAGATTCCGCAGACAGAGCCGCCGGAGCTTCTGGACATCGATGACGACCAGGTTCCGCTGGCGGACGGGGATAAGGAGAGAACGCCCATCCATGGCGTGATGGATATCACCACCCGCCTGATGGATCTTCCCCTTGGGGCGAAGGTGGCAATTATCCTTGGAATTGTGGCAGTCGCAGGAGTGGGAATCTGGTTTTTGGTATTTCATAAGAAGAGGAAAAAACAATGAGCAGTCAGATACCAATTGTGGAGACAACGACGAAAAAAAAGGGTAGGAAGCTGATTCCTGCCCTTTGTAACATCCTGGGAAGCCTGATTTTAATCGCTGTGATTGCTTCCTGCCTGCCCTTGACGGTGCCGCGCCTGTTTGGCTACGAGATCTACGAGGTGGTCAGCGGCAGCATGGAGCCCCGGATTCCTGTGGGCAGCGTGATCTATGTGGCCAGAGCTGTGCCGGAAGAAATTAAGGAAAATGAGATCATCGCTTTTGAAAGCGGCAATTCGGTGATTACCCACCGGGTGGTGGAGAATCATCTTGTGGAGGGAGAATTTATCACCAAGGGGGACGCCAACGCCGGCGAGGACCTGAAAGCCGCCCCCTATCAGAGCCTGATTGGGCGTGTGACCCTTCACCTGCCGATGCTGGGCAGGCTGATGACCTTGTATACAAGCGTGGTGGGAAAGGCGTATGCCATCTGCTTTGCCGCCTGTGGGGCCATGCTGAACATGCTGGCAGGGAGGCTCCGCCGGAACCGGTAAAAAACCATTGCGAAAGCGGCCGTTTCTTTGTATAATAGGTAATAGAAATGACGAAGGAAGAGAGCAGAGCATATGGAACATACAGCTTGTCTGAAAACAGTCTGGGAGCATATCGAGATACCGGTGTTTGCATTTCCGGCAGGGCAGGAGGCGGAGCATCCTGTATACTGTAACCGGGCCGCAGCCGGTATTTTACGGCAGCAAGGAGCGGAAGAACCCGGCTTCCAAAGCCTGGAGAAGGATCTGGATTTGTTTGTCCTCATGAACCAGAGGGAGGAGGCGGAAAGCCTGCGGCAGGCCATTGGCGGCCAGCGGCGGGAGGATCCGCTTTTTTGTCATATCGGAAATCAGATTTACTCAGCCACTGTTTTTTCCTGGGAGGAATACTGTATCTGCATGCTGCGGGACATGAGCGTTTATTACCGGGAGAACCAGCGGATGATGGAGGATGCGATTCTGGCCAATCAGGCCAAGACCAATTTCCTTTCGGAGATTTCCCACGATATCCGCACGCCCATGAACGCCATTATCGGAATGACGGATATTGCCCTGATGCAGCCAGGGATTCCCGGCAAGGTGGAGGACTGTCTGGATAAGATCCGGACCGCCTCCGGCCACATGATGTCCTTATTAAATGAGGTGCTGGACATGTCACGGATTGAGAGCGGCAGGGTGGTGCTTGTACCGGAAGCGCTGGATCTGGCGGATCTGCTGCATGAGATCCTGATTGTGGTAAGATCCCAGGCGGACAGTGCGAAGGTAGGGTTTGGCCTGGAGATCGGGCGGATGGAGGAAGAATGTGTTCTGGTGGACGGCGTGCGCCTAAAGCAGATCTGCCTGAACCTCTTATCCAATGCGGTTAAATTTACGCCGGAGGGCGGGAACGTACATATGTTCTGGGAGGTTCGGAAGGAAGCTGACGCCCGGATGGTGGAACTGTATGTCCGGGTAGAGGATACCGGGATGGGTATGAGCGAGGAATTCCTGAAAAAGGTGTTTGTGCCCTTTGAGCGGGAGCAGAACAGCACCATCAGCAAGATCCAGGGAACGGGGCTGGGAATGACCATCACCAAGAACCTGACGGAGCTGATGGGCGGATCCATTGCGGTCAGAAGTACCCAGGGCCAGGGGACCTGCTTCGAAGTGCAGATTCCCCTAAAGCCCCAGGAGGCCCAGGAGGATTTTCGGAAGAATACCCTGGCTGGAGCGCGTGTGCTGCTTCTGGACGGGGAAGCCCCAAGAGCCTGCAAGGTGGAGCAGATGCTAGAGGGCCTGGATATTTTCACGGACCGGGCCGGCAATGCGGAAAGCGCGGTAGCGTTATTGAATGACGCCGAGATCGACGGCCAGCCTTATTTTGCGCTTCTGACGGTGGAGAAGCTGCCGGGGCTGGAGATGGTTCTGTTTTTGCAAGAGATCCGGAACCGGTTTGGAAAACGTCTGCCGATCCTGATGCTGTCGGAGAGCGACTGGAGCCAGACGGAGTATCTTCTTACCAGCTCCGGCGTGGACGCCTTTGTGCCCATGCCGCTTTTTCCCAACCGGCTTCTGGAGGCCCTTTACCGGTTCACGAAGGAGGGGATCGGGGAGAAGAAGCTGGACCATGCCAGGGAGGAATACGACTTTTCCGGCAAAAAGCTGCTGCTGGTGGAGGACAATGAGATCAACCGGGAGATTGCCATGGAGCTTCTGGGCTTATATGGGCTCCTAATCGATACGGCGGAGAATGGCCAGGAGGCCGTGGAATATTTTAAGGGAACAGAGCCCTTAGGGCTGGATCTGATCCTGATGGACGTCCAGATGCCGGTGATGAACGGCTTAGACGCTACCAGGGCCATCCGGAAGCTTCCGCGTCCGGACGCCCGCAAGGTGCCCATTGTAGCGATGACGGCCAATGCTTTTATGGAAGATATCCAGCGCTCCCTGGACGCAGGAATGAACGCCCATCTTTCCAAGCCCCTGGATATGGAGCAGATGCGCCTCTGCCTGAAACGCTTTCTGGGGAGGTAGTCCGATGAAAGAATACCAGGAGACCTACATTGCGAATTTAAAAAGGATTGCCGTGCTGGCGGATCTTTCCGGGGAGATCTCAGGCGATGCGAAAGCGTTCCTTCAGGAACGCAGCCGGAAGTTCCAGGAGAGCCGGAAGCTGGTTGCGGAGAATACGCAGCTTTTGCGGAGCTATCTGATGCCTGTGCTGGATGATATTATCTCGGCAGAGGAGGGGGAGGTGGAGGATCTGGCGGAGTTTGCCTGCTGCCTGGCGCCCGGGGTGAAGCAGTTGGACCTTCTTTTAAACTACGATATCCACAATGCCCTGATTGCCTTCGCCCGGCATTGGAAACGGCGGGATATGCTGATCCGGGAGCTGTATCTGTGCGGGATGGCGTTGTTTTACATGCAGAATTTCATGGCCCGGGCAGGAAAGCAGGTATATAGCTGGAAGATGCGGATGATGTTCGGGGAGGCGGCCTCGTACCTGAAATATTATGACGAGATCGAGGATCCGGAGACCAGGGGTTATATTCACCGGTCCATGGGAAATCTGACGCTGGCCGATACCTGGGAGGACAAGGAAGGGGGCCGGCGTAAGATCAAGGACATCCGCCGCTCCCTGCAGGTGCTGACAGATCCTTCCTATCATCAGAAGACGCCTTCCCTGCCCTGGGATCTCTATATTTACAAAAGCCATCAGGAGCGGATGACGGCTGTGGACTTTATGCGCAGGGGATACCAGAGCCCCGTGCTGGTGCGGGAGATCATGGAGTCGGCGGAATTCGTCCGGGAGCGGCAGCAGGAGGATAGTAAGGAGCGGGGGCAGGAGCCTCTGGTGCGCTGGAAGGTGCAGTATGAGGCCATTCTGTATCACTGTGGGATCCGTACCCTGCCGGAGCTTTTGCTGCAGATGGAAAAGTTTTATGTGGCCAGGAAGGACGACGATTACTCGGAGGACGGCATCTGGCAGAACATCTATCTGCCGGGACTTTACGCGGAATATATCACCTATCAGGAGGATTTTCTGCAGAAAAAAAAGGAAGTGGTGGGGCACATGTACCGCATGATGGTGCGCTATGTACGGAACGCCCCCAACAATCAGCTCAATACCAGGCTTCTGCATACGCTGATTACCATTCTCGCCTCCTTTCAGGAATACCCGGACGGGATTTCCCAGAAGGATTTCCTCATGAACCTTCTGGCTTGCCGGAATCCCGATATTTACGCCTATCTCTACATGACGGGAGAGGTTTGCGGGATTCTGATGGAGGAGGCCCTGGGCAGGATGCCGGAAGCTTTTGTGGGGGTTTTATCCTGCAGGACGCCAGAGGAGGTGCGCAAAAGAGGGCCCGAGCTGGTACAGTTTGCGAAGGAAAGCGGCATGCTCCATGACATTGGCACGATTCTTTTTGCGGATATGGTGGCGCTTGCCGGCCGGGAATGGATGAAGGAGGAACGGAAAATGTACGCCTATCATGTATATGTGGGCGAGATTATTCTTTCCCGCTGTGCATCCACCCGTCCCTATGCCCAGACAGCGCTGGGACATCACCGGTTTTATGACGAGACCGGCGGCTACCCGGACGATTACAGCAGGAAGGAGAATCCCTGTCAGGCGGTGACGGATCTTGTCAGCGTTGCCGGCTTTCTGGTGAGCGCCGTATCGGACGTGGCCTGTTCCCCCAGGCGTGCACTGTCCCTGGAGGAAGCTATCGGGGAAGCCGGTAAACAGGCAGGAAAACAGTTGAATCCGGATTTCGTGGGGTTGCTCTTAGGGCTTCAGGAAAGGCTGGAGCGGTACTTTGCAGATGGGAGGCTTGCGGCTTACGAGAGGGCCTTCGAGCTTCTGCGGATGTAAAAACCAGTTATTGACGAAATGACCATAACATGATATGCTAATATACGGTCGCCCGGGAGAGGGCCGCCGGTTCTTAAGAGCCGGCGCCGGATCCTGGAGTAAATTCAAAGGAGAGTTGTATTATGAAAATGAAAAACAAAAGCAAATGGTTGTCTTTCATCCTTTGTATGGCGCTTTTCGTGGCTATGGCACTTGTTGTAGCCGGATGTGGCGGTAAGGATGACACAGGAGAAACCGGCGGCTCCGGCGCGGACACACAGTCTGAAGGCGGAGTGGTAGGAGAAGGGGCCAAGGTGTTTGACTTTACAGTGGTGGATACCGAAGGCAAGGAGACGAAGTTCGAGGTTCATACGGACAAGGAGACCGTAGGCGAGGCTTTAGAAGAACTTGGGATCATCGCCGGAGAGGAAGGCGATTACGGCCTTTATGTGAAGACGGTGAACGGGATCACGCTGGATTTTGACAAGGACGGCAAGTACTGGGCTTTTTATATCAACGATGAGTATGGGATGGAAGGCGTAGACCTGACACCCATTACAGAAGGCGAAAGCTATGCGTTTAAAGCAGAATAGGGATGGAGTTCTCTGAGGAATATCTTAAGAACACCGGATAAGGCGGCAGCGTTATGGCTGCCGCCTTATCCGTAACCTGTCCACTTTTATTTTACCTTGAAGATACATACCGATCTTGGGATCATCCGGATCTTTGCACCCCAAAGCGGAGGCTCCTGTCCCGGTTTTGGAATCGTATTTTCGATATATCTCCTGCCGGTATCCGCCATTACGTACCAGTTAAATCCTGCCTGCAGGGGAGGAAGTGCAAATTCCTGCTCCTCCCAGAATACATTGACCGCCAGGCAGATAATATCATCTCCTGTATTTTCATGGTTTCTTCCCGCATAAATGACCCTTAGGACCTTGCAATTATTATCTGGCTCAATTACCTGTATTTCAGGAAGGCCCAGCGAACAGCTTCCGGAAAACTTCCGGATAATATCATGCTCCTTCCGAAACTGTATCATGTATTTGAAAAATGCAAACACATCTTGATATTTTGGCAGTCTGCTCCAATCCAGCCATGAAATCTCATTATCCTGACAATAAGCGTTATTATTGCCAAACTGGGTATTGCAGAATTCGTCTCCTGCAGGAAACATTGGCGTTCCCCTGCTCATCATAAGGACAGCCGCCGCGTTTTTTACCAGGCGGTTCCGGAGGGTAAGCACCTCCCTGTCATCTGTCTCCCCTTCGATCCCACAGTTCCAGCTTCTGTTATCATTGCTTCCGTCTGTGTTATTCCAGCCGTTTGCCTCGTTATGCTTGCCGTTATAAGAATACAGATCCCAAAGGGTGAATCCGTCGTGGCAGGTAATAAAATTCACCGAAGCATTCGTCCCTCTGTATTCTGGAGGATAGATATCCTTAGAGCCGGTGATTCGGTTTGCGGCAACATGGCTTAGTCCAAGATCTCCTTTTAAAAAGTCCCGCATATCGTCCCGGTATTTCCCGTTCCATTCCGACCAGCGGTACCATGCCGGGAAGTTTCCCACCTGATACAGGCCTCCGGCGTCCCATGCTTCTGCAATTAATTTTACATTTCCCAGAATCGGGTCAAAGGCAAGGCTCTTTAACAGGGGAGGGTTATTCATGGGGGAACCGTCTTCATTCCGTCCTAAGATGGTTGCCAGATCAAAACGGAAACCATCTACATGATATGCGGTCGTCCAATAACGCAGACACTCGATAATCATCTGCTGTACGATCGGATTGTTACAATTCATGGTATTTCCACAACCGCTGAAATTATAATAATAACCGTCCGGCGTAAGCATATAGTAGATATTATTATCGAATCCCTTAAAGGAAAACGAAGGCCCCATTTCGTTTCCCTCGGCCGTATGGTTAAAGACTACGTCCAAAAAGCATTCAATTCCGTTATCATTCAATTCCTTAATCAGCTTCTTTAGCTCCGTACCCTCATGATTATATTCCTCATTGGCCGTATAGCTGGTATTTGGCGCAAAAAAGCTTACCGTATTATACCCCCAATAATTCAAAAGCGGTTTTCCGTCGTATTCTCTGTAATCCATCATCTCGTCAAATTCGAAGATCGGCATAAGCTCTACGGCATTGACACCCAATTCTTTTAAATATTGGATTTTTTCCCGGAGCCCTTCAAAGGTTCCGGGATATTCCACGCCGGAAGAACCGTGTCTGGTGAATCCGCGGACATGCATTTCGTATATGATAAGATCCTCCATTGGAATCAAGGGATTTACGCTCTTTCCCCAGTCAAAATCATCTTTTACAACCCTAGCTTTATAACAGATCTTATCGTCCTTTTTCACACCCCAGATACGCTGTCCGGAAACCGCCTTGGCATAAATATCCAGCAGATAGTTATTTTTATTGAACAAGAGGCCTTTCCGCGGCTCATAGGGCCCATCTATCCGATATGCATATTCAAAATCCTCAATATGAATACCGAAAACGATCATGGAATAGACCTTGCCGATCCTGTAATGTTCAGGAAATTGTAAAACGGCAAAGGGTTCCTCCTCCAGCTTTCGAAACAGAAGCAGTTCACAGGAGGTCGCCCCGTTGGAATACACCGTAAAATTAACGCCGCAGGGAATGGCAGTGGCGCCATTCATTTCATAGATTCCGGGGCGCACATCAAAACCTCCGATCCGGTCCATCGGAATCATATGAATGCCTCTCATAGAAGACATAATCAGGTCCTCATCATTGATTTTATTCTCCGTTGATCCTTCCATGGTCTTCTCACTCCTCTCTATATCCCATTATGCAGCTCCTGCAGCGATTTGACGTCGCCATCCCCGCGCTTCTGCAGATAGAGGATGCCCTTGGCCGTCGCCCGGGCCGCGGCAATGGTGGTCATATAAGGAACCTTCGCCTTGATGGCGGCCTTGCGCAGATAGCTGTCGTCGTGAACGCTGTCCTTTCCCACAGGGCTGTTGATGATCAGGTCGATGTCGCCGTTGGTAACCAGGTCTAAGATGTTGGGGCGTCCCTCGTACAGCTTCTTCACCAGAGTGGCCGGCGTTCCGGATTCGGTGATGATCTCGTAGGTCTTGCCGGTGGCAAGAATGGAAAATCCCGCCTGGGCAAAGAGGCTTGCCACCTCAACCACCTCTGGCTTGTCCCTGCGGTTGACGGAGATGAGCACCGTGCCCTTTAAGGGAAGCTTGGTCTGGGTGGCTTCCTGGGCCTTGTAAAAGGCTTCGCCATAGTAGGGCGACAGGCCCAGCACCTCGCCGGTGGAACGCATCTCCGGCCCTAAGAGGGGATCCACTTCCGGAAACATATTGAAGGGGAATACGGCCTCCTTCACCCCGTAATAGGGGATCTTACGCTCCTTCAAGGACGGGACCGGAGAGGGACGCCCGGTAAACTCTGCCGTAATGATCTCGGTAGCCAGTGGCACCATGCGGATGTTGCAGACCTTGGATACCAGAGGCACGGTACGGGACGCCCTGGGGTTGGCCTCCAGCACGTAAACGCGGTCGTTTTCAATGGCATACTGCATGTTCATCAGGCCCTTCACATGCATCTCCTCCGCGATCCTCCGGGTGTAATCCTTGATGGTAGCCACATTTTCTTCGCTGATATGCACCGAAGGAATGATGCAGGCCGAGTCGCCGGAGTGGACGCCGGCCAGCTCGATATGCTCCATCACGGCGGGGACAAAGGCGTGGGAGCCGTCGCTGATGGCATCCGCCTCACATTCCATGGCATGGTTCAGGAAGCGGTCGATGAGGATGGGCCGGTCCGGGGTAACGCCCACCGCGGCCTTCATGTATCCCTCCATGCTCTCGTCGTCGTATACCACCTCCATACCGCGGCCGCCCAGCACGTAGGAGGGGCGCACCATCACGGGATAGCCGATCCTGCCGGCAATGGCAAGGGCTTCCTCCACGGTTGTGGCCATGCCCGCTTCCGGCATGGGAATCCCAAGCTTGTCCATCATGGCCCGGAACAGATCCCGGTCCTCCGCCAGGTCGATGACGGCGGGAGAGGTGCCAAGGATCTTCACGCCGTTTTTCTCAAGCTCGGAAGCTAAGTTCAGCGGCGTCTGCCCGCCAAACTGTGCAATCACGCCCAGGGGCTGTTCTTTCTTATAAATGCTCAATACATCCTCCAGGGTCAGAGGCTCAAAATAGAGCTTATCGGAGGTGTCGTAGTCG
>CATJBQ010000128.1 GCA_949738465.1 uncultured Lachnospiraceae bacterium | reverse complement strand
CTGCCTTTTAGGCTCTATTGTCAACCTGTTATAAGCTAGACTCACTGGGACGAGAGAGCCTTAACTGCCGCGGGCGCCGCACCCGGAGCGTTCTCCTCAACTGTAACATCATAAACATTCCCATTTACGGTAATTGTATAGCTTTTCATGATTCTTCCTCCTAATCTTATCTTCTTTTAATTGAACGCACCACAAATCCATCCGCCGGCTGCCCGGTGGCTGCCGCAATTGCCGCCGCGATCACGGCCACAAGCTCCAGATCATCCGTCTCGGAAACAGGCTCCATCATCACCGGCTTTTCCACCAGCACCTGGACCTGTCCCTGTTTTCTGGCCGCTTTTTCCTCCTTACGGGCCGCTGCTTTCTTCTCCAGCACCGGGATCACACGGAAGCAGGAAATAATCAGGCTGATGAGGATCAGCATCACAAATACGGTTCCCATCCCCATCACGGTGTTTAAGGCCGCCTTGCCCATCTTCTCACCGGTACTGTATACAAGGTCAATGGTGACCGTCTCCACCTCCATGGTGAGATTCTTATAAACAACCGTCAGCACCGCCGGCCGCTGGCTGAACAGGAGTTCTTGTTCCGTCGTGGTGGTCTTACCGGACCTGGTGACGGAAAAATCGCCCAGTCCCTCATACTCTCCCACCTGGCCGGCAATGGACACCCAGCCCTTCAGCATCACATACTGCTGGTCCAGGCCCTCGTAAGCTTCCATTACACTGTCCCGTTCCCGGTCTGACATCGCGTCCAACTGATCCACCATCGCCTGGGCCTGGTCCACGGGAACGCTCTGGATTCCCTCCCAGGTCTGCGTGGCAAAGCTCTCAAGCTGGTCATAGCTGACCCCGTTGTAATCCACCTCTCTGGGATCCGTGCCGCAGGCAGCCAGAAACAGGGCGCATAAACAGATGCAAAGCATCCAACTTAATTTTTTCTTCATATAATTCACCCTTTATTTCGCACCATGCTTCTTCATGGGTCCTTCCACACTCTTGGTATACAGCATCTCAAAGGCTGCAATCACATATTTCCTGGTATTCTCCGGCTCGATCACCAGATCCACATATCCGCGCCGGGCTGCGGAAAGCACGCTGTTCTGGAGTTCCTCGTACTCTCTGGCCTTCTCCTCCACCACTGCGGCTTCCTCCTTGTCATACATGATCTTAGCCGCCAGTAACGCATCCATCATGCCGATCCGGCTGTCCTCCCAGGCATAAACCAGGTCCGCGCCGATGGCCTTGGAATTCATCACCACATAGGCGCTGCCGTAACCGTTGCCCACCAGCACATTGACCTTGGGCACGGAGGCTTCCACAAAATTCCGCACCAGGTGGGCCAGCGCCCGGGCCTGGGACTTCTCAGAGCAATTGGACGCTGCAAAGCCCTCCGTATTGGTCAAGGACAGCACCGGGATCCCGAAGGCGTCGCAGAACTTCACGAAATCCGCCGCCTTGTTGCAGCCTCTGGCAGAAAGGGCTGCCGGATAAGCGCCGGTCTGATTCCCTTCCTCATCATACTCCTCCGTGCAGTTGGCGACAGCGCCCACCGTCATGCCGTTGAGCTGGATAAATCCGGTCACCATATCCCGGGCGTAATCCTTCTTGGTCTCCACAAAAAGATAATCGTCGGAAATCTGGGCCAGGAGCTTACGTGTATCGCCCTTGCATCCCGAAATCCCCTCACAGGCACGGTTCAGATCGTCGCTGCACTCCTCCACATAGGCCCCCTGCTGGTTGTTGCCCGGCAGAATCGCAATGAGCTGCCGGATCCCTGCCAGAATCTCCTCCGTGGTTCCCACCCCGTCTAAGATCCCGGTATGGGCGCTCTGATAGGAGGCGCTGGAGGTATCGCATTTCGCCGTGGAATTCCCCGGAAGCGCATTGGGCGAATTCACAAAGACATGTCCCTCATTCTCTGCAAAAGCAAAATCGCTTAAGGCCGGTACCAGCGTAAGCCCTCCGCCGCAGCTTCCGAAAACCGCACAGATCTGCGGAATCACACCGCTGGCCTTCACCTGGCTGGCATAGATCTCCCCCAGTCCCTGCAAAGCGTCCACCGACTCCTGCAGACGTACCCCGGCGCAGTCCAGCATCCCCACCACCGGCGCACCCATCTTCATGGCCATCTCGTAAATCCCGGTGATCTTCTTACTATGCATCTCACCGATGGTTCCCTTCAATACAGACACATCCTGGCTGTACACATAGACCAGCTTTCCGTCGATCAGTCCGTAGCCAGTGATCACGCCATCCGAAGGCGTATCCTTCTGTGTCAGGTTAAAATCCGTGCTCCTGGCGGTTACCAGAGAGCCGGTTTCCATAAAGCTCTGTTCGTCAAGCAGCGCATAGATCCGCTGTCTTGCCAACGACTCCGTGCCATTACTCATATCTCAACCTCCGTAATAAAACAAATTTTCTTCCGATTGTAATTATATTACTTTTAGGTAACTTATTCAATAGGAAATTGTTAAATATTTCACATAAAAATTTCGCATAACATCAATTCCTTTTTACCCAATCCTCCACATAATCCAGAAACCGTTCCGCGGCGTGGGACAGACGCTTTTTCTCCTTATAGGCAATCCCCAGCCGCCGGATCACCGGCTCCCGGAAGGATTTTTTTAAGATCCCATAGGGCATCTTCTCCAAAACCAGCCTGGGCAGGATGCTGATGCACAATCCGTTGGCCACCATGGCCGCAATGGTATGATCGTCCCTGGCGGTAAAGCGGACCCTGGGCGATACGCCGAAATGGTCGAATACCGCTTCCACCTCGTAATCCTCCCCCTCGTCCATCAGGGCAAAGGGATCCTCCGCAAGGGCTTCCGGCGGGAAATAAGGCAGATCCTTCCTGGGATGGTCCGGCGGAAGAAGCACCACCAGCTCGTCCTCCTTTAGAAAAATCGTGTTCAGCTTCCTCCGGCCGGGCACCCGCAAGAACCCCAGATCCACCCGTCCCTCAAAAATCCAGTTTTCAATCTCCGTATAATCGCCATAGAGAATCTCAAATTCGATTTTCGGAAAATCCTCCAGAAACTCCTTGATAATATAAGGCAGCCACTGCACCGAAACGCTGGTAAACGCCCCGATCCGCAGGATTCCCGTATCCATCTTGAGCATATCCCGGATCTTATTCTCCAGCCGCCGCTCACTGTTGCAGATCTCCGTATAATAGGGCAAAAGCTGCCCGCCCTCCGCCGTAAGACGCACGCCGGAGCGGTCCCGGTGCAGCAGAGCCAGTCCCGCTTCCTCCTCCAGCGACTGGATCATATGGCTGATGCCCGACTGGGTGTACCCCAGAACCTTTGCGGCCCTGGTGAGGCTCCCCAGCTCCACAGTCTTCACAAAAGCCAGATATTTTTGATTTCCCACCCTTTCCTCCTTTTTGCCCTGGTTTTTGGGCATACAGGTATACCCGCAGGGTGTTTCCTCCTTTTTGCCCTGGTTCTTGGGCATACAGGTACGGCCCAGGCCGCTTTCTCTTGCCACTTCGTGTCAATTCACCTTGTCCCCGCAGGGTGCATCCTCCTTGTTATTGCATTACATTTCTTCATGTTTTCCATTAGAAACATGCGTTTTACAAATTCATTTTTCTATAGTATAGTAGATTTAGCAGCAAAAAACAAGTGATTTGAAACCAGGAGGTACCATTATGTTAGCAAAGATTACACCCTATAGATGCGCAAAATGCGGAAGCGGAAACGTCGTTCCCTATACCAATGGAGAAAAAACAGCCTTTTCCTTCCGGAATCTCCAGAAGCAGGCAAAGGCCACCGAATACAGATGCCCGGACTGCCATTCCCATCTTCCCTACAGCATGAACGCCGTTGACAAAGCCGCTGCGGACTCCATGGTCCTTTTTGGCGGCGATGAGCGCACGACAGCCGGATTTTTAAAAAAATACAGGAATCTGGAAATCGACCCGGTGCTGCAAATGATATGCCTAAATCCATAATTGCTCATAAATCCCAAAAAAGAGGGGCAAAGCTTAAAGTCTGCTTTGCCCCTCTTTGACCGGCCCCCCGCAGCCTTGCCTGCCGGACCCTTCCACAAACTATGGCAGAAGCTTTTCCAGATCCTCCCAGGGCCGGCTCATAAAAAACTCCCGCAGCACATATTCCAATGTCCAGCTCTCCTCCATGGCCGGCGCCTCCTCCTCCACCGTCACCGGAAACACACCGATCTGCTGCTCCTCCAGGAAATAAGTGACCGTCCCCACCTGGCTCCCCGCCTCCACCGGGGCGTTTAAAACCCTCGGAAGATCCGAGACTACCTGCACCGTCTCATCGGGGCGTTTCAGCACCCGCAAGGTCTGCGGCTGTACCTGGGGCTTCACATAAACCTCCTGGTACAGCTCCCACTCCCGGGGCCTTGCCCCCTCCACCAGAAGCTCTGGCAGCGCAAGATCCGAAGCCCACACATCCTCATACTGGTAATTGGCAAGCCCATACTCCATCAGCGTCCGGGTATCCGACCACTTGTAGCTCTTGTTGTTTGGCCAGCCGCAGGCCAGTAATGCCACCACGAAGGTACGGTCCCCCTGGCGCAATGCCCCCACATAACAGTATCCGGCATTTCCGGTAAATCCGGTTTTCCCCGTCAGCGCCCCCTCCATCATGGAAAGAAAGGCATTGTGGTTGCTGCAGCTATAGCTTTTGGTGCCCGCGATGTTGGTAAACTGATACGACTGGGTGCGGGTAATCTCTAAGAATTCCTCATTTTTCAGGCAATAGCTCATAATCAGAGCCAGATCCCGGGCGGTGGTCCCGTGGACGCCGGTCCCGTCCTGGGCGTCTAAGCCGTTTGGCGTGATAAAATAGGTGTCGGTGCAGCCAAGCTCTGCCGCCTTTGCATTCATCATGGCCGCAAACCCCTCCACACTGCCACCGATATGCTCCGCAATGATCACCGCCGCGTCATTGTGGGATTCCAGCATAAGAGAATATAAAAGATCCCGGATCCGGAAGGTATCCCCGGCGCTGACCCCAAGCCGCACCCGGGGCATGGAGGCCGCATAGGCGCTGACCGAAGCCTCCTCCTCCAGCCGCCCGCTCTCAATGGCAAGGATACAGGTCATAATCTTGGTGGTGCTTGCATTGGGCATATGGGTGTCGCCGTCCTTTTCAAACAGCACCCGCCCGGAGTCCGCGTCCATCAGAACCGCAGAGCGGGCATACAGCGTAAGGTCTTCCCCTTCCTCCGCCCTCCCTTTCAGGGAACTGAGGCTGGCGCAGTGGCTGAACCATACTGCCGCCAGGACAATCAGAACGTATGTTCTTTTTCGTTTTGTTTTTTTCATCTCATTGACCACCGGAAAAGTAACTTCTTAAAAATATATGAACCGATCCATAGCCCTATGAAAAAAGAATGCGCAAAGCGCATTCTTCCCATGGTGCCAGTCTCCCCATCAGGGACGTACCCAGATCCGTTCCAAAAGCTCCGGAAGCTCCATAAGGCTTCGGATCTCGTAATCCGGCGTAAGCTCCCCGGGACACGCGGCCCCTCCCGGATTGAACCAGCAGGTGGCAATCCCGGCATTCTTCCCGCCCTGGATATCCGAGGTCAGGCTGTCGCCGATGATGATGGCGTCCTTTTTGCAAAAGCCAGGGATCCTGGCAAAGCATCCCTCAAAAAACCGTACGTCCGGCTTATTGAAGCCCACCTCCTGGGAAATAAAAATCTCCGCAAAATAAGGCGCAATGCCTGCGCTCTTTAGTCTTCCCGCCTGCACCCTGGCCGTGCCGTTGGACACCAGATACATCTGGCAGCGCCCGTAAAGGGTCTTAAGCAGCTCCTCCGCCCCCGGAATGAAATAATGCCCCTGTGCCAGATAGCCCTCGTAAATCTCCCGGGCTTCGGCCGGGTCAGCGCTGACGCCAAGCTCCTCAAAGAGGATCCCGAACCGGCCCACCAGCACCTCCTCCCGGGTGATTTCCTTGCGCTCCAGCCGTTCCCATTGGGATTTGTTGATGGCGCTGTAGCGCCTGGCCACCTTCTCCGTGGCAGGCAGGGAAAGTTGTCGCAGCGTCTTTGTCACTGCAACAGCCTCCGCCTGTTTGAAATCAAAAAGTGTCTCGTCCAGATCGAACAGTAAATGTTTCATGATCCTATCCTTTTACTTTTGTACAATGTTGATGATCCTGCCCGGCACATAGATCTCCTTGACAATGTTCCCGGTCAGCTTCTCCGCCACGGCCTCCTTGCCGGCTGCGATGGCCGTCTCCTTGTCCACATCCACCGGCAGGGCTACCACCGCCCGGGTCTTGCCGTTGATCTGCACGGCCATCTCCACCGTGTTTTCCACCGTCTTGGCCTCCTCATACTCCGGCCAGCTCTGGACGTACAGACGCCCCTCATAGCCACAGATGCTCCACAGCTCCTCGGTGATATGAGGCGCCACAGGATTCAACAGGATCAGAAGTGTGCGGTATTCGCCCCGGGTGATGCTGCCCTTCCTGGCAAAATCGTTCAACAGGGCCATCATGGCCGCAATGGCGGTGTTGTATTTCAGGCTCTCATAATCACTGCCTACCTTCTTGATGGTCTGGTGCATCTTGGTCTCCATGTCGGCGCTATAGTCGTCTTCCTCTGTCAAAATATCCTGCAGCTTCCAGACCCGCTCCAGGAACCTGCGGCAGCCCTTGACGCCGTTCTCCGACCAGGAGGCGCTCAAGTCAAAGGCCCCGATAAACATCTCATAGGTCCTTAAGGTATCCGCGCCGTAATCCATCACGATATCGTCGGGATTTACCACATTTCCACGGGACTTGGACATCTTCTCCCCGTTCTCCCCCAGGATCATGCCGTGGGAGGTCCGCTTCTGATAAGGTTCCGGCGTAGGCACAATCCCCTGGTCATAGAGGAACCGGTGCCAGAACCGGGAATACAGAAGGTGCAGGGTGGTATGCTCCATACCGCCGTTGTACCAGTCCACCGGCAGCCAGTAGTCCAAGGCTTCCTTGCTGGCCAGAGCCTCGTTGTTCTTCGGATCCGTATACCGCAGGAAATACCAGGAGGAACCGGCCCACTGGGGCATGGTGTCCGTCTCCCGCTTTGCCGGGCCGCCGCAGCAGGGGCAGGTGGTGTTCACCCAGTCGGTCATGGCCGCCAAAGGAGATTCCCCGTTGTCGGTGGGCATGTAGCTCTCCACCTCCGGCAGCACCAGGGGCAGCTCGCTCTCGTCCAAGGGCACAAAGCCGCATTTTTCACAATGGACAATGGGGATCGGCTCGCCCCAGTAACGCCGGCGGGAAAAAACCCAGTCCCGCAGCTTATAGTTGGTCTTGCCGGTACCGATGCCCTTTTCCTCCAGAAACGCAATGATCTTCTTCTTGGCCTCCGCTACCTCCAGGCCGTCCAGGAAATCGGAATTCACCAGCTTTCCTGTGGCAACGTCCGTAAAAGCCTCCTCCTGGACATCGCGGCCTCCTGCCACCACCTCGATGATGGGCAGGCCGAACTTTTTGGCAAACTCCCAGTCTCTGGTATCGTGGGCCGGCACCGCCATAATGGCGCCGGTCCCGTAGCTCATCAGCACGTAATCGGACACCCAGATGGGAATCTGCTTCTTATTGACCGGATTGACGGCGCAAAGGCCGCCGATCTCTACGCCGGTCTTCTCCTTGGCCAGCTCGGAGCGCTCGAAGTCGGACTTTCTGGCGGCCTGCTCCTGGTAGGCGCGGATCTCGTCCATATTGGTAATCCGCTCCCGGTACTTCGTAAGCATGGGATGCTCCGGGGAAACCACCATATAAGTGGCCCCAAAGAGGGTATCCGGGCGGGTGGTGTACACCGTAAGCTTATCCCCGGTTCCGTCAATAGCAAAATCCACCTCGGCTCCCTGGCTCTTGCCGATCCAGTTCTTCTGGGATACCTTCACCCGCTCAATGAAATCCACATCCTCTAAGCCCTCAAGAAGCTTTTCCGCGTAATCGGTAATCTTTAACATCCACTGGCTTTTCACCTTGCGGACCACCGGCGCGCCGCAGCGCTCGCAGACCCCGTTGACCACTTCCTCGTTGGCCAGCCCCACCTTGCAGGAGGTACACCAGTTGATGGGCATCTCCGATTTGTAGGCCAGCCCGGCCTTGAATAATTTCAGGAAGATCCACTGGGTCCATTTGTAGTAATCGGTATCGGTGGTATTGATCTCCCGCTCCCAGTCGAAGGAGTAGCCCAGGGCGTGAAGCTGCCCCTTGAAGCGCTCCACGTTATTGGCGGTAACGATCTTCGGATGGATCTTGTTCTTGATGGCGTAATTCTCGGTGGGCAGACCGAAAGCGTCCCAGCCCATGGGGTACAGGACGTTGTAGCCCTGCATCCTGCGCTTTCTGGCCACGATATCCAGGGCGGTATAGGGCCTTGGATGGCCCACATGAAGCCCCTGTCCCGACGGATAGGGGAACTCCACTAAGGCATAATATTTCGGCTTGGTATAATCGTCGGTGGCCGCAAAGGCCTTCTCGTCGTCCCAGACCTTCTGCCATCTGGCTTCGATTTCTCTGTGGTTATAGGGTGCTGACATCTCTATTTTCCTCCTCGCTATGCGCATCGCTATGCACTTTACATGCTTCACAAGTGATCTGATGAAAAATACATTCTTAAAAAGTTTATCATACGTGAAAAATTTGTCAAGGGTGTGGGGCCGCAAGAATTCAGAAAATCACGAAAATCAGGAAAAAGAGGGAATCAGCCGTTCTCTGACATTCCCTCTCCGAAATATACTATATTATACGTTTGTAATCCACCACGCAGTAGCGTTCATCCGCCTCTGGTTCTACAAGCCCATCCCGATCTGCTGTATATTGGATCTTTCTCACTCCCTTCTGATAACAACAGCTTACTCCATCATCGGAAATCAGCGTCAGGCTGCATTTTTCTGCACCATATGCAGTAAGATGAAGTCTAAAACAAGTATGTTCCCCAATATACTGCTCCGGTTCTGCCAGGGCAAGAAGCGTTCCCTCCCGTACAAACAAAGGAAGATCCCCAGGCCGGACCTTGCGCTCCATCCACTGTCCACCTTCCAGGCGAAAGCCGGTATCATAATCGTACCAGTTCCCCTTTGGCAGCCAGATCCTGCGCCTGTCCCCTTTTCCAAAAATGACTGGCGCAGCTAAAAGCCCTTCTCCAAGCAGATACTCATCGTAAACAGGCCGGGCCGTCTGATCGTCTGGATAATCCAAAACCAGCGGACGAATAGGCGGAATTCCTTTTTCATAATATGTGTAGTATGCAGCATACAGCCAGGGAATCAGCTTCATCCGCATATTCAGCAGACTGCGGCACTTCTGTGTCAGTTCATCCGCATTGGGTAAACGTTCTCCTTCCAGATTCTTCGCCGTATCCCACTGAACCCAGGGCGGCATCTTCACTTGATAAGAATTGATCACCATCTGTGGCGAAACCACCGCTGCCGCTATCCGGACCAGCAATTCTTCTTCGCTTTCCGCCTGACGGACCTCCGGTGTCCATAAAATCCCGGAACAGGAAGCGCTGGCCATTCCCCGTACAAAATCTTCGTGATCATACAGATCGCTATACAGTACATACGGATTGGGAGCCGCAAAAGCCGTAGCGTTGCGCACTTCTCCCCAGGTTCTGACATTTTCCTTCTCAAAAACACGAATGATTGTCTTTTGATAAAGTGCGCCAAACAAAGTATGCATCTGCTCCCCATCCAATCCGGAAGGAAATTGCGTAAAATCTGCAAACCCCCAATTGGCAGTGAAATCAGAATTATCGCACTCATCCAGCTTAAAACCACTGATTCCCTCCCTCACCAGTCCGGCATGATAAGCCGCAAATATGCGCTGTGCCTCCTCCGTCGCAAAATCAGGCACCAGCCCGTCCCAAACATACTGATCCCCTGCATAGGGCTTTAAATCTTCAAAAACAGGACTTTGCGGATTCACATAGGCATGTTCCCACAAATTCACCTTAAATCCCATATCTGCCAGATCCGTAAGCATCTTCTGATGATCTGGAAATCTCTCCTCATCCCACTGATACGTGCAGGAATAAAAATGTGTCTGCCATCCCGGCTCCAATCCAAAGATATCACAGGGCATTTCAGACTTCCGAAGCTCCTTTGCCAACGTATAGATACGCTCACGATCCCCATGCATATAGGCGCGGTACATTACCCCAAGCCCCCAGATTGGCGGCAGAACGCCGCCACCGGAAAACAAATTATACCGCGCCAGCGCATCTTTCATATCTTCGCCGCAAAATACATAAAGCTCCACGCCCCTTGCCGCCGGAATATCAATAAAAAGATTTCCTGATCCGGCCTTAACCCACCAGTGTCCGTATTCGGTTCCTGCCGATTCAAACCCTTCCCGATCCTGTCTGGAACCACGGATCTTGCAGTTACCCATACTAAGGGTAACGTACCGTGCCGTATCGATCAGAATGCAATATCCTGCCGTAGAAAGATAAAAAGGCACCGGTGCGTGACTGTCGCCCGTATCCGCAGCAGGGTCTGAATTTGCCCTTAGAAGCTTCTTCCGTCCTGTCTGGCGGAAAGACTTCAGCATCAGACCCAAGCCATAAAGGTCTTCCTCCGGGGACAAAGGAACTTCTACCAGAAAGCTGCCCGCCCGTCTCCGGCAGCAGATCTCCTCCTCCGGAAAGGGAATCCCATAATCCGGCCTCGCATTCAGTTCCCCAAAGCGTGGCTCCGGCTTTAATACAGATACCGGCGTCAATTCCTCCGGTTCCCCAAATGTCAGACGATACAAGCCATTTGCAATTTTTTCCATATACTTCTCCTTAGCTATTATAAAACGCCGTTTTTCGTCTAAAGCCTGCGCACCGACTTGCGAAGCAGCAGATAGGGCTTGACAGAAATATTTTCCGCGCTTAACTGCTCGCGCTTCCGCCTGGCTTCAATATTGCGGAATAATACGTCTACCATATTGTCCCCAATCTCCTTCATCGGATGTGTAATGGCCGAAATCCCCAGAATGTCCAGCCACTCGCTGTCATCGTAAGCCAGCACGCTCAAATCATCCGGAAGCTTCATCCCCATGGAATTACAGGCCTTTAAGGTCGCCATGGTGATCGGTATTGTGGAGCTGATAATGGCCGTCGCTCCCAGGCCCGCAATGGCTCCGGCAATAATCCCATCCTGATTCGTATCAAAAGGCAGATTAAGAATTCCCGGCTCCGGATCGATCCCATATTCCTCACAGGCCCGTTGATATCCCAGAGTCTTTGCCGGCAGAAGCTGGTTGAATTTGTATTCGGTAATAATAATCCGGCGGTGCCCCTGCTCCAGAAGATACTTTGTTGCGATATATCCTCCCAATTCATCATCCACCACAACCGTGTTCATATTGGGATATACACGGCGTAAAAGCTGCACGGCACAGATTCCGTTATTGTGCATTGTCCGGTACATATCTTCGTTTTCCTTTGAAACCGGCATTGTCAGAATCCCTTCCGCCTGGGAAGAAATCAAAGATTCCAGACAGTTTCGTTCCTTTTTTGCATTCTCATCATTATAGGTAAGCAATACACGATACCCCATCTGTGTCACATGTTCCTCAATACGTTTTGTAAGGGATGCAAAGAAAGCATTGTTCGGATCTGAAAGCATCAGGCCAATGATGTGGCTTTGATTATTCCGCAGACTGCGTGCGGAAAAATTAGGAAAATACCCCAACTGACGCGCAACCTCACGCACACGCTGACGTGTGATCGGATCAATATTTCCATCCTCACGATACGCACGGGAAACCGTTGATTGGGACACGTTTGCAGCCCGCGCTACATCCTTGCTAGATACCATATTACATCCTTTCTTGCCGCCACGCACAAGCCGGCATGGCGGCAGTTCAAAATTTTTGTTCCATATTTCCATGTCTTACCATATCACAATCATTATAACAGATAATCTGTGAATTTGTTATCTTTTTCTTTTCTGGACCAAAAATAGGAGTCCGATTCCTGCAATCAACACAGCCGCCGTGCCAGCCAGGCCACCTACCATTCCCCACGGTATGCCAGAATCTGCTTCAAAAGGAGCCTTCTCCTCCGGCTTCACTGTCTGTTCCACCTCAACCGGATCCTCCGGCGTCTTGGCCGGCTCTGTAACAGCAGTTTCAATAACCGGCCTTTCCTCCTTGGGATACTGTGGCCACTCTGCCCTTACATTTCCATTGGTAGATTCATATGCTGCGCAGCATCTGACATTGGTCGCGTCAAAGCTGTTGTTATCCTCGATTGCATCAATTACAATCGCAAGATCATCACCCTGCGCTACATCCACAGACAGACGTTTTAAATAAATAGATCTGTCCAGCTTGTGATATTCTTCGTCTTTGGGCCATATTTTTGTCCCATTGTGGTAAACAGCGGCGCCCGTTCCTGTGGGGCTTAACTCTGCCGCCTGCATCCAGGCCTGGAAGGAAAGCTGCACCGTTCCTCCCTGGGGGCAGGAAAATACCTTTGCCGGATTGCCTTTAAGCGCCGGGTGCATTTCAATCTGCCGTACCAGCAGATATTCGTAGCCCCCCTCTGCAGTTCCCTGGAAATTCTTGTCCCTGCGTACATAAGCAAGTTTTTTGAAAAATCCGTCTTCCTTATCCAAAAACTCAAAATTCCAGCCATTATTATCCTGCACGCCCCAGTTTGTGGTGATATTGGGCGTATAAACATAGCGCTGGCTGTAGGTATCCGTTTCCCCGTTTACCGTCAAATATTCCACGCCGTAGAAATTCAGCCAGCCATCCCGGTCCTCGCCGGTAGATCCACAAACAAGATAAATCCACCCGCCCTTTTTGACATCCAGTTCCAGCTCCTGCTTCGTAAAACCATTGTACGAACCGTCCGTAGAATATTGATACTGTTCCTTTGCTTCCCCGTTATAGAACACCTTCATATACATATCCGGCTTACCATGGGTAAATACCTTCAGTCGCACCCTGCCGCCGGAAGGGCATTGGAATCCGTAAACCGGGCAGCTCCCGTTTTCACCGGTAAAGTAATGCTCATTTGTCATGAACAGCATTTCAAACATCAGGCCCGGATCAAAGGCAAAAGCATTCTTCTGCCACGCAATGTCCGTATTGGCGCCATATCTGGTCAGTTCCTCATAGCGCTGTGTCAGATTATCATAATACATGTAATGCCAGCCATTATTATTCTGCTTCAGTTGATCCAGATCCGGCGTAAATACCTTTCCAACCAGACTGGTATCTTCCTGTTCTATCTGATCGTTTACACTGAAATATTCCACACCATAATAGCTTACATTCCCTTCCCGGATTTCCCCGCTCCAATTGCCAATCAGATACAGCCAGGTTCCCTTTTTCACGTCCAGCTTATATTCATGCTTTGTATAGCCGGCCTCCGGACCATCTACAGAGAAACGGACCGTATCCAGCAGTTCCTTATTTTTCATAAGCTGCATGGAAATCTGGCTGTCCCCATGGGTGACAAATGTCAGCTTTATCTGCCCGCCCTCCGGACACAGGAACGCATAAACCGGTCTGGTATCCATCTCACCAACGAAAAACTTCTGCCTGCCAATAAAATACATCTCTTTTGCCACATCGGGATCGGACGCAAAGGCATTCCTCTGCCAGTCAATCGCAGCGCTTTCATCCCGGAAGGTCATCTCTGTATAAACGTTATCAAGCCCCTTTGACAGATAATACCAGCCATTGTTGTTCTGGATCCCCCAGGCATCCATATCCGGCGTATAAATCTTTTGTTGGACATTTTCCTCCACTTCATCATTTACAGACAGATAACGGACATTGTAATCCTTCACCCAGCCCTCGCGATTCTCGCCCGTGGTGCTGAAAACCAGATACAGCCAGGTGCCTTTCTTTACATCCAAGGTCAATGTTGTCCTGGTAAAGCCCGCAATCTCCCCTGTTGTACTAAAAGGAATGATCTTCTGGCTCTCTGTATTTTTAAGAATTTCCATTCGCAGGTCATCCGTACCATGGGTCAGTACCGTCAGCTCCACCCTGCCCCCTGTCGGTGCGCAGAAGGCGTACACCGGCAGACTGCCGCATTCGCCGGTTACAAAACTGCTGCGGCTGATAAAAAGCATCTCGCTCATGGCATAGGGATCAAAGGCAAAGGCGTTTTTCTGCCAATCGATCTCGGCCGAAGCATCATGATACTCCAATTCCTTATACTGCCCTCCGGTATTGCGGTACATATAATGCCAGCCGTTGTTGTTCTGGGCGCCCCAATTCATCATACTGGGCTGGTAGACTCCCTTCTCCAAGGGCGGCTCCTCCGGCAGTTCCGGCTCCTTTGGCGGTTCCGGCTCTTCTGGTATTTCCGGCTGCACAGGTCCCTCCACCTCATCGTTTGTGGACAGGTACTTCACGCTGTAATCCTTCACCCAGCCCTCGCGATTGGGGCCGGATGTATCTCCTACCAGGTAAATCCAGGTCCCTTTTTTTACGTCCAGGGTCAAAGTCGTCCTGGTATAGCCTGCTTCAGCCCCCGTATTATTCAGTTCAAGGGTTTTTACCCTTTCGGTATTTTTGCGGATATCCACACGCATACCTTCTGCGCCAAGCGTCAGCACCGTCAGTTCCACCTGGCCTCCCACCGGCGCACAGAAGGCATACACCGGCCTGCTGCCATTTTCCCCGGTGAAAAAACTGTTCTGATTGAGAAATAGCATTTCTCCCATTGTGTAAGGATCAAAAGCGAAGGCATTCTGCTGCCAGCCAATCTCTGCAGAAGCGTCATAATAATCCAGGGAATGATACTGCCCGTCACTGCTTTTGTACATATAATACCAGCCGTTGTTATTCTGGTTTCCCCAGGCATTCTGATCCGGTGCATATACGTCGCCGGTTCCCGGCGTAACCGGATCCTCCACTTCTTCTCCCACAGACAGATATTTTACGCTGTAATCCTTGACCCAGCCCTCGCGATTGGCGCCTGTGGTACTGCCTGCCAGATACAGCCAGGTTCCTTTTTTTACGTCTACCGTCACAACGTTCCTGGTAAAGCCGGCCTCGGCTCCGACGGTATGAAAGGAAATCAACTTGATACTCTCGCTGTTTTTCAGAATTTCCATCCGCATATCTTCCGTTCCATGGGTCAGTACGGTCAGCTCCACCGTTCCTCCCTCGGGAGCGCAGAACGCATAGACTGGTTTACTTCCATGTTCCCCGGTAAAAAAGCTGGTCTGGCTCATAAACATCATCTCTCCCAACGTAAAGGGATCTGATGCATAACGGTTTTTCTGCCAGTCAATTTCTGCCGTATCGTCATAATAATTCATCTGATGATATTGCCCATCCACAGTCTGGTACATATAATACCATCCGTTATTATTCTGTGTTCCCCAGGCATTTTGATCCGGCGCGTAGACATCGCCGGCATTGACAGTGGTAACCGCCTGCACCGGCATGGCAATCAGGGACATTACCATGGACAGGAACAATATCACAGAAATCACTTTTTTCCATCGCTTCATCGCTTACCCTCCTATTTTGCGGTCAGGAGCGGGTCTCCCCAAAATGCGTAATCATATGCGCTGGTTTCCCCACTGTCCGTGCAAAGCGTTAAAATCACAGTTTGTCCTGCATAGGCTGACAGATCCACAGACACTTCTTCAAACCCGGATGCGCCCGCCTTCTCCTGCTGAAATACATTTTCTCCATTTACCAGAATACGGAAAGTCACGCCATCCGACTGTACCGAGCCTTTTTTCATGGCAATTGCCGTCTCAAATGCCATATCCGGCGAATCCGGCAGGGTCACCAGGAAGCTCAGCTCTGAAGTTCCTCCCTGGGGCGGATGCTGGAAAATCCCATTCCGCAGTTCATAATCCGCCTCCGCTACCTGCTGCACCGGCGCAAGATCTCCGGCAGGCGCTGAGGTTTCCCCTGTCTCTAAAAGCCAGGATGCCATAAATGGATACTGCGTCATATCCACCTTCCCGCAGAGAGCTTCTGGCTGATGCAGGAGGAAGACCGTATCGCCAATATCTGTCGTGATGGTATATTCATTATCTCCCAAGGCCTCATAGACTGCGGTACCGGACAAGGACAAAATCCCGTCCACAGGTTTATGGGTATGCACCTGGTAGTGAATCGTCCGCTCTACCTTTCCCATCTTCTGCAGGATCTTGGGCTCCACCATCAGGCAGGAATCATTCCTGGGCGTCTCCCCGGTATAGCATTCAATACGCACGGTAACGGTCTTTCCTTCAAACCTTGTCAAATCCAGGCTGAGAGGCAGCGCAATCTCCGATTGGCAGAAAACCTCATCCGATATCATATCTTTCTTTTCCTTATCCTCTTTCTCCCAGGCATACACCCGGAAAATCACGCCATCCGATCCGGCCGCACTTTCCGCTGTCGCCAACTGGAAAGATGCCTGGAAGGATGCATTTCCCACAACCTCCAGGGGTACGTCCACTTCCAGCCAGGTATACCCGATATCATCCGATTCATTCCGCCAGGGCGGATGGAACATAATCCGATCCCCCAGATGACGCACCTGTCCCTGGTTTTTTAAGGTATACCAGAAGGACTGTACCGATGAGAAGGCTTCCGTCTCATTCCCCTCTCCTTCATATACTACCTCGCCGGCACGCATTTCCCCGTCATAGGCCGTGAACGCTACCTGTCTGCTATTGGAAGGGATAATTTCCTCCAGCCCGATAGCTGTATAATGATCGTTGGAAATACAACTCCGGGTGGTCAGATTTTCCTCTAACATGGTAATATGAGTAGCGTTATTATCTCTGAGCGTATTCTTCAAAAAATAGGTCCGGTCCGTGCGCAGGCCTTTCAGGGATTCTTCATCATAAAGAATCCATCCACGCAGCTCACGGTCTGTTTTATAAGTATCCGTGTGATGTACAAACTGCGTTGTTGCCGTATCTTCGGCAATATCGGGATAAAAGGAAAGATCCTCCTCACCGCGGATCCACTCGGCTACAGTACCGTCTCCAAGCAGATAGGACATGACCGCTTTCTCACTCCAGGCCCCGGTATTGATAACCGGCTTTTGCTCCATGCAAAACCGCGCATCCTCCAAAACCATAGTAAATACATCGGACGGCTCTGTCAGGGATCGCAGGGATTCCCGATACAGGCACGGAATATGCCCCGCGCGTACGTTCCCAGCCCGGTACCAGGCCAGATAATAATCCTCGGTCTCCTCCGATGCAACCGGCAGCGCCGGATAATGGTAGGGCCTTGCATAATCATTAAATATTACAGATGTAATGGGACAGATTTGCTCAAAGGAATCCTCTATCCAGGACTGGGCGTTTACATCCATACCGTAGACACATTGCTGCAGAAAATCTGCATACCGCACATTATATTCATTGATTCCCTCACCGCTAAAGGCTACACCGGGAAGCGCCTCCGCCAGACGCCGCTGCAGCTCCACATTTCCCTGCATGGAGGTCATGCCATTGACATACCCACGGCCATCATTAAAGCAAAGCAGGCTCTGGTCCAGATGAATACAGTCCACACCGGTCTGTTCCACCAGCTTTGTCATCCGTTCCACCATCAGGTCCTGCCATTCCACAGACGCCTGGTTCATCTGGCCGAAACGATAATCAATTCCATAAGCAGTATATCCTTCTACGATGGTCTCCTGGGTATACGGATCCAGAGAAGCGGCTTTCGACAGGCCATTCTCCCACTCCTTGGAAGAAAAGGAACAGCCGATCATATTGCAATGCAGGGCAACCTTAAATCCCAGGGAATGAGCAAAATCAATCATCTCCTGCAGCCCCTCTTTGGGTGTATAATCCGGATATTCCGTATCATAAGCCGCCGCACGCCACCCCGGAACATAGACAAGTGTCTGCCGGGGATTCACCTCTTTGGCAAGCAGCTCCAGTTTCTCACGACTGTCCAGATCGTCCACCCAGAAAAGCTGGATTTCCTCCGCCCATTCCGGCTGTGAGGCATTAATCTCCGTCAGACGGAAGGTTTCATCCACATACTTTTTATATAGAAGACTTCCCTCCATCCAGGTTCCTTCATAGGGAATCATACTCCAGGTAACCGTCTCAAAGGACCGGTACTCTGTGAAAGGCGCCTGGGGAACTGTGCCAATATCCAGCAAAAAATTTTCTCCATCATTGGTGATATTCAGATCCTTAAATTGCGTCCCATCATCTCTGGCCTGAATCAGCATACCCCCATTGGTTCCCTGGATTAAGAGCATCTGTGCCTGCCATTCTCTCGGATAGGTCAGGACGGTCCGCTTATCAAAAATCTCCGGATGCTCTGCATCCAGGCAGATTCCATCCCACGCCGGAATAATCACGCGGTACTTCATCGGCACCGTAATCCGGAATCTGACCCCACTGACACCTCCGTCGGCAGCCTCCATCCGCTGTACAATATCCATACTGCCATCCGTACATGCATGAAACTGTGTTGTTAAAGCCGTATCCGCATCCCATTTCTGAACCACCTCCGCCGATTCTGTATCAAAGCTGGCGGTGAGCTGTTCAAAGCTGCTGCTGTAGGGCGTGCCGTCTTTGTCTAAATAAGTAAATGTTTCGGCGCCTTCCTCCAAAGAAATCTGGCAGCGGGTATATGGCGAAATCAGATTCCCATATTTTTCATCAAATTGAATACCATCCATTGTACCAATCATACCATACTCCTTATCCCTTGAACCTGTTTTGGAATCCTCCTGTGGGCTTTGTCCCCCGGTACCAACCCCCTGGGCCCCGGTATCCGCACAGCCACAGAACAGCAGCATTGCTGCACACCAAAGCAGCGAAAAGACTGCAAAACGACGTATTCCTCCCATAATTCCCCTCCTTTTATTGCTTCTTCTCCAAATAACGGTCATATGCCGCCTGGTAGGTGTCAAGAACCGAATCTATATTAGCTGCTTTCAACTCCTCCAGGAACTGGTCCCACTGATCGGCCGCTCCTCCTTCCTGCATCCAGGTTGCCACGTAGGAATTCACAATATTGCTGACATAAGTCTCATTCTGTGTCAAAATCTCCATTTCCTCTGTGGTATACCAAAGATCCGGTAAAAATTCCAATTCCGGCAAATACTCTTTACATCCTGCCGCAAGCTGCCCGGCATGGATCATCTCTGCATCCTTTGGAAATTCCACCACAGTCTCAAAATAATCATCGAGAATTGCCAGGCCGCCGGAAACCGGCGTGCTTGCCCAGCGCATTTCATTGATGGACTCATACCCTTCTTTCAATGCCGGCTTTCCATCCTCATCCATATCCCAACGCAGGATCCCGTTTTCATCCTCTACATATACATAATCTTCTGTCCCCCAGTTCAGGAAAACAGATTCCCTGGGATCAAAGCAAAAATCAATGAATCTTGCCGCCAGTTCCGGATACTTACAGGATGTGGTGATAATACAGCGCGTGGCAGAAGACATTTCCGTCTGGTTATAATGGATGCCCGACTTGTCTCCATTTGGACCGGTCAGCCTGGGCAGCGGTACATATTCACTTCTGCGCTCCTCGCTTAAGGTAATTTCCCCCATTGGGTCGAACAGTTGTACAGAGGCAGCAATCGGTTCTTCGCTGTTAATCTTTGCCAGTACCCGTGCCCTGGGATCTCCTGACATGGTTGCTGAAAAAGAATCCTTGTCAATCAAGCCATCCGCATACATTTCATGGATATACTCCATCGCGTCCCGAAAGCCCTCCTCCATGGCTGTATTTATGACTTTCCCGTTCTTTACGGAGATATGGGCAAAATTGTCGTTTACCCCAAAACAGGATACAATCCAATGATAGCCTTCATAGCTGTCATAGCCGCCGTATTGGAACGTGAATGGGAGCTCGTCCGCTTTTCCGTTTTCGTTCAGATCCGTATCCCGGACCAACTCCAGAAAATGACGGTACTCCTCCAATGTCGTCGGAAGTTCCAGTCCCAGCTTGTCCAGCCATGGCTTGTATACATAGATCGGGCCAGGCGTTATTCCAAGTCCGTCCATTTCTTCTATATATGGCACTCCATAAATATGTCCATCGGGAGCAATGGAATCTTCCTTGTATTCCGGCCTTGCCTCATATACAGCCGCAAGATTTGGCATATAAGGTTCAATGAGGTCATCGATCGGGCGGAACATCCCATCCTCCATGTATTGCACAACCTCCCGCTTGTTAATACTATTCATAATGATATCCGGCATTTCATCACTGCCGGCCAGCATCAGCTTCAGCTTTTCTCCCGCAACTGACTCACTGTAAAACTGCCACTCAATATCAATACCGGTGGCTTCCTCCACATGCTTTGTCCAGCGCATATCATTGGGATCCGAAGCATTGGCATTGAGTGCGACAAATATCTTCAATGTGGCCTGGTTCCCTTCTTTTACGATGGGAAGCCCCTCCAGATTCATAAAAGCTTCCAGATCTTCCTGGGAATTCGTGATATTGCCATCGCTGCCGTTCTCCCCATCTGTCCCTCCGCATCCAGTGGATACCAGCATACCGGCTGCAAGCATGGCAGCCCCAATACGTTTCCAATCTTTCATTTTCTTCCTCCTTCTTATGGCATGTACACATCTGCTTTCTGTTTTCTATGGTTCCATTCAGCTCTTAATGCTGCCAACCATGACTCCCTTCTTAAAATGCTTCACTACAAAGGGGAACATCAGCATCATTGGAATACAGGCGACAATAATGATCCCGTACTTCATCTGCTCCGCGGTCTGTGCACGCTCTGCGATGCTGGCCATACCGCCGCTGGTCATTGCAGAACTGACCTGGTTTTGCAAAAGCAGTTCCCGCAGCACCATCTGCAACGGATACTTATCTGCATCCTCCAGATAGATCAACGCATCAAAATAGCTGTTCCAATGTCCTATGGCATAATACATTGTCATAACAGCAATGATCGGCTTCGAAAGCGGCAGGATCAGGCTTCTGAGAGCCTGGAAATCATTACAGCCATCGATATGTGCCGCATCGATCAATTCCAGCGGAATGCTGTTCTCCATAAACGTCTTTGTTACAATCAGATTATACACAGAGCAGGCTCCCGGAAGCATCATCGACCATACCGTATTCAGCATGCCAAGCTTTTTCACTACCAGATAGGTAGGAATCATCCCTCCGCCGAAAAACATGGTGAAGGTAAACAACAGCATAATCGGCCGCCTGGCAAACAATTGTTTTCTGCTCAGCGCATAACCGGCCGGTATCGTAACCACAAGATTAATCAATGTTCCCACAACCGTATAAAAGATGCTGTTCAGATATCCGCGCCAGATGGGTGCATATTCCAGAATCTTCCGGTATCCCAAAAGCGTAATCTCCTTCGGCAAAAGAAGGACCTTTCCTCCGTTTACCGCTTCCGGAGAGGAAACGGAGGCAATCATAACAAAGTACAGCGGATATGCGATCACAAGGACAAGAACCGCCATCAGCACAATATTGACCATATCGAAAACGCGTTCCGAATGAGAAGTGCTCACCTTACGATGTTTTTCTGTTATTTTCATGGAAAGCCTCCTTAGAACAGCCCGCTTCTGGTTGTCTTTTTTGTGATGAAATTTGCCAGGATCAACAAGGCAAAATTAATCACCGCATTAAACAATCCAATGGCTGTAGAATAACTGTATTGTGCATTGATAACCCCAATTTTGTATACATAGGTAGAGATAATCTCGGTCTGCATGATATTGGTTCCGGTCTGCATCAGCAAAACCTTGTCATGGGCCACTCCCAAAAGCCCCCCAATGTTCAAAATCAGCATCATCATGATCGTTGGCAGCATAGCCGGAAGATCAATATGCCAGATCACCCTAAAGGTCGATGCTCCATCCATCTTTGCCGCCTCATATAAGCCGGGATCCACACCGGAAAGAGCCGCCACGTAGATAATGGAATTAAATCCCATGGCCTGCCAGATCCCACTGATTACATAGATCATGTCAAACTGCCCGGCATTTGCATATGTAATCTCTCCGGCAAAGCCCAGCGCCCTGGCAATCATATTGATAAAGCCATTGGAACCAAAAAAGATCGACATCATGCTGACCAATACCACCGTAGATATAAAATTCGGAACGTAGGTTATATTCTGTACTACTTTACGGAACCGCCGCCCTTTGACACGATTCACCAGAAGCGCAAACAGGATGGGCATCGGGAAACCATAAATCAGACATTTCAGACTGATACGCAGCGTATTGCCAAACGCGGTCTGAAAAATATTGGATTCAAACCACATTTTAAAATACTTCATCCCCACCCATGGACTTCCCAGTATTCCTTTGCTGACCCGGAAATCCTTGAAGGCGATCAGCACGCCATACATGGGGACATAGCAAAATATAACCAGCCAGACCAGCGCCGGCAAAAGCATCAGATACAGCCGCCAGTCATGAAGCATTCTCTGCCATCCCGGGCGTCCGCCGCGCCCCTTTGGAGCCGGATGTTTCTTTTGCATTCTTCCTCCTCCTCACCTCAGTTCATACATACGGACATTCCGGAATTCTGCCGTCCCATCCGAGACAAATGCCATCACGTTCCTTCCGGTATAATCATACATCCTTGCCGACAGGGCTGTCCTGCCGTCCAGATATACCGTCATGGCCGTTTTGTCAAACAGTATCTCCAACCGATGCCAGATTCCCGGCTCAATCCTTGCGGCCCGCTCCAGCTCCACCTGTTCAAAAATGCGCTTCACGCGTTCGAACTCCAGTTTGCCATGCGCTGCTTCTAACCGCAGATAATATCCCTCATCCCCCGTCCCGTCTGTATGCAGCACAAAGCCTGCATTATGGGTTCCTTCTCCGATCCGTATTTCTGCCTCCAGCATACCGGTTTCCGGAAGCACATTCTGGCTCATTGCCCCGCCAAAGCCCGACGCAGCCTGTACTTTAAGAATATTTTCCTTTTCTTCTGCGTACTGCAAAAATGGCGTAAACGTAACCGTCCTTCCGGCATTCAGCCCCTTCCGAATCCCTTCCGGCATCCTTACACGAAGCTCCCCGTTCTCATCCTGCCATAGTTCATGCGCAACCAGGCACCCACCCCACTGCCATACGCCAAAATCAGTATCTCCCGTTTTGGTGGGATTCCAGCCAAAAATATAGCGTCTGTCCTCTTTCGCCGCTGTCTTACCGGCATAAAAAGCCCGTGTATCAAAGGTGTTGTAAGCCGGAGCCCTCCAGGGCCCTTCCAGGCTTTCTGCCATGCGGTAATAGGTTCCAAAGCCTTCTGCCTCGCAAAATGTGGAATATACCAGATACCAGTAATCTCCCCACCGGAACAGATCCGGACACTCCGGGCACCAGCAGTTCGACGGGGACCAGAAGCTGTCACAATACTCCCAATGCTCCAAATCCTTGGATTTCAACAATCCCGTAGCGCCCCGGAGCCGGTCCGGCCCGCTTTTCTTCCTGGTACAGAGCAGCATCCACCAGCAATTTTCTTCTTCCTGATAAAACACAAAAGGATCTCTCCAGTCATCCCGTTCAATGTCTCTTCCCTCCGGCGCAGCAAACGTCAGGTGTTCCAATTTGTTCCACTGCTTTCCATCCGGACTAACGGCATGCATTACCACCTCTTTCCTCTGCCCCTGCTCCAGAAGGTGATAATTATGTCCCGTGTAAAAAATATGCTGGACATCTTCCTGGATCACCACACATCCGGTATAGCAAAACAAATCCCTTCCCTCCGGGCCACTGCGGGAAATCATCTCGCCTTCTTCTTCAAAATGAAGCATATCCTCCGTTGTGATCCTGCGCCAGTCCGTTCCTTCTCCACGCCCCTGGATGTCGCGGTAATCATGCAGATAATACAATTCAAACAGCCCGCGCCGTTCATTGTAATAGGGAATGAAATCCCCGCAGACGCCATCCTGTGGCAAATAAAAAATACCCATCCCTTCCCTCCTCAATATTTCATGAATAAATAATGAATATATGACTACGTTTTCATAGTATCACATATTTTTCCATAAAACAACTCGCATATGTTACAATCTTCTCTTTGCTTTTTTGTGCAAATATTATATTTTTCATCAATGTCTCCTAATTCGTTCCCATTATATACATTTTTTATATCCCACTATTTTATGACTACGTAATCACACTGAAACAGATCCTGTTGCATAAATAGTGATTCTTCATATATTAATCTGTGAAAGATTTATTTTGGAGTTATTATGGAAACAAATCCCGGACTCACATACCTTCAGACAATGCTTTATGATATGCCCGCCGCCTTTGCACAGATTGCGGGCAGCAGGGAATATCCCGCCTTACAGGGGATCGTCCGCTTCTATCCGGTGGCCGACGGCGTTCTCATCAACGCGGAGGTCTACAACCTTCCGGTACAATCCCCCATCTGCAGCAATCATGTATTCGGCTTTCACATTCACGAGGGAAACGCCTGCTCGGGAAATGAAGAAGACCCCTTTG
>CATJBQ010000127.1 GCA_949738465.1 uncultured Lachnospiraceae bacterium | reverse complement strand
CGGGTATCGTCTCATATTCTTCCGGCGCGTCTTCCTTAGCCAGATAGATGGGGGTGGGCATGAAGGAGCAGTATTTCTGGATAACTTCTTTGGCGCGGTATTCGTTGGCAAACTCCAGGCAGTCCTCGTTCAAAAAGAGGGTAATCTCGGTACCCACCGTACCTTTACTGCCGTCGGACATATCAAATTCCGTGCCGCCGTCGCATTCCCAGTGAACAGGCGTCGCGCCCTCCTGATAGGAGAGGGTGTCGATGTGGACCGCGTCGGCCACCATAAAGGCAGAGTAGAACCCTAAGCCGAAATGCCCGATGATCTGCTCCTCGCTGGCCTTGTCCTTGTACTTCTCCAGAAAGTCGGTGGCGCCGGAGAAGGCGATCTGGTTGATGTATTCCTCCACTTCGTCGGCGGTCATGCCCAGGCCGTTATCAATGACCTTGATGGTCTTGGCCTCGGGATCCACGATAATCTGGATCTTAGCCTCATAGTCGTCCGGCAGGGAGTACTCCCCCATGATGTCCAGCTTCTTCAGCTTGGTGATGGCGTCGCAGCCATTGGAGACCAGCTCCCGGTAAAAAATATCATGGTCCGAATACAGCCACTTCTTAATAATAGGGAAAATATTGTCGCTGTTGATGGAAAGATTTCCATGCTTGTTGCTCATATCTGTCACTCCTTTTTCTATGATGCGCCTGCTGGCGTCTGCAATCCGCGCCAGAATCTGCCGCAGATCTGAATCTGATAAAAATTGTAATACGGGAAGGGAAAAAAGTCAATAGAAAATTAGCACTCTTTTAAAACGAGTGCTAACAATGAACGGAAAAATTGCGAAAAATCCTGGAAATACGCGGGTTTGGGAAAATCTAAAATCTTTATAAACTGCCAGGCAATGCAGAATATTGGAAAAAACTGTCTCATCTGTGCAGAAATTTCCACCTTTCCAGCGGGATTTTTCGTTTTTATCAAAGCAAGAAGTATGTATAATGATTTATATGAGCAATAGTCATAAAAGACATTCAAAAACTGGAGGAAATTAGAACAAAACACACAGTGCTTTGAATGGAATACCAAAAAGGAGAAGGAGAATCGTATAGTATGAAGACACAATGGTCTGCAGAAAGTGCCAACAGGTGGTACGAGAAGCTGCCGTGGCTGAGGGGCTGCAACTTCATCGGAAGCGACTGCGCCAACCGGTTTGATATGTGGCAGAGCTACCGGGCCAGGGAGAAGCTGCTCACCGCTGAGAGGGAGTTGGCGCTGTGCCAGGAGCTGGGGTTTAACACGGTCCGGATCTGGATCATCTTTGAAGCATGGCTGAACGAGCCGGAGTTTTTCATGGAGATGCTGGAGAGCTATCTTACCCTGTGCGCAGATCACAAGCTGTCCGTGATGCTCTGCCTGACCAACGAGGAGGATCTGCCCCGGGGGGAATTCGAAGCATTTGAAGGGCGCAAGGTGGGGGAGCAGGAGTATGCCTTAGGCTATCACCAGGGGCGTTTTCCGGAATCGCCCAAGGCAGCCGCCAGGCCAAGATGGCACTACGCCCAGTCGCCCAAGCTGGCCCCGGCCTTCTGGCAGATGATCCGGGAGATCGTAACCAGGTATGCGGAGGATGAACGGATCCTCTGCTGGAATGTATACAATGAGCCGGGGGCGGCTCTGGACGAGGCCTGCGTGCCGATCCTGGAGCGGATGTTTCAGGTGGTGCGCTCCTTAGACCCAAGCCAGCCCCTGACGGCAGACGTCTGGCGGGGCCTGGGGGACAACGACTGGCCGCTGCACCGGGAAGAGGCCATCGCCCTGCAGAATTCGGACATCATCAGCTTTCACAATTACCAGCCCTTCCCGGAGTTTTGCAAGGCGGTGGATCAGTTCCGCACCCACGGGCGGCCGTTGTTTTGTACCGAATGGCTGCACCGGATCTGCCACAATGAGGTGCGGGATACCTACCCACTGATGTACATCGCTAATATCGCCAACTATTGCTGGGGATTTGTGGTGGGCAAGACCCAGACCAACGAGCCCTGGGAGCTGACCTGGGAACAGTACGAGAACCCCGATATCCCCACCGATTATGATTTTACCAAATGGCAGCATGATCTGTTCCGTCCGAGCCTACGGCCCTACGACCCGCGGGAGACGGAGCTGATTCGTACCTATAACCGTCTTGGGGATCTACGTTTTGCCACAAGACAGAATCAGGAGAGTGAGAATGACAGAGGAGAAAAAGGAGGTGTTGCCCTGCCGGAGGAAGAATTATGGCAGCGTAGGAAGGCATGAAGAGTAATCAGAAAGAAAAATATCGAAGATAGGAGGAGAAAAAGTGGAAAACCAAACAATGGAGCATACAAAAAAAGGAAGTAAAAAGACATGGATCATCGCTTTGAGCGGAGCAGCCGTCCTGGTTGTGGCCCTGGTGGTGGGCATTCTGGCAGCGACGGGGATGTTCCGGGGGGAGGAAGGAAGCTATACATTTACCTTAAGCCAGCGGGACGTAGCCGTGGAGCTGGGGGAGATTATGCAGCTTGAAGTCGTTCCGGACGAGGAATGTAAGAGCATGAAGCCGGAGATTACCTGGCTCAGTTCGGATCCGGCGGTGGCCACCGTAACCGAAGACGGAGACGTTACGGCAGTGGCCGGCGGCGAATCGAAGATCACCGCCATTGCCAGATACCGGGGAGAGGAATACAGCGCTTCCTGTATGGTGACGGTGAAGGCGCCGGGCTTTGAATATTCCGATTATCGGCTGCGGTGGTTCACACAGAGCAAGGACCGGGGAACCTACCTGGTGAAGGAGGAGACCTTCGAGCGTCTGGTGGGCAGCGAAGTGGAGATCGATGAGAAGGACGCCATGAGGCAGGTTCCGGAGCAATATGTGCTGAATAAGGAGAAGAGCATCTGGAACGGCCAGGTCAGGGAGACGCCGGGCCAGTGTATCCTGGAGGTATACTTTGACGTAGGCGAGATCGAGTACTATGTAGATTATTACTACGAGTCCGCCAAGAAGCTGGGGACTTATACGGAGAAGGAGACGAAAACCTTTACTACATACGCCTTTTCCAAGGTGCAGGCGGAGGAGAATCCCAAGGAAGGGTTTCAACTGAATCTGGAGGCAGAGGATGCGGTGACAGAGCTGGAATCCGTGGAGACCGGCGACCGGCTGAGCGCCTATTATGACAGGGTGCGGTGCAAGGTGACCGTCACCTATGTGACTGGAAGGAAGCCGGCGGTCTATACGAATGTATATGGAGTGGGACTGGTGGATGCGCCGAAGGATGCGCTGACGGATTCCCTGGAGCTTTATGACGCAACGGTGGGCTGTTACCTCAACGGGAACCGGTCGGAGAATATCTATGAGGATCTGAAAAAGGTTGGATGGAATTCCGTAGTGCAGGTGCGGATGGAAAATATATGGGGCTGGGTCTATGATCCGGAAACCGGGGCTCTGCTGAATCTATCAGAGAATAATTCCACCTCTTATGCGTATCTGAAGGGTTCCGGTAATACGGTCTATCTGGAGGCTACCTATGACATTACAGGCTCCCAGACGAATATGTTCGGCATTACCCTGCGCAGCGGGGACACCAGCCGGCAGTTCTGGTTTGCGGACCGGGGCGTCTATGTGCGGAAGGATCATTGGTATGACTCCGGTATCATCGGAGATGAACAGTTCAAATACAATAACGGAGGCTCCTGGGATGGAGGCGCCTTTGTCTGGACACAGAACAATGAAGGGGCCTGGGGAACCCACGTCTCCTCTATCGTATCGGACATGATTAAAAATACTGCGCCCTCCAGCCACCGTCTGACCTGGGCGGTATACGAGGGTGTGCTTTACGGGAATGTAGACGGAGAGACAGTGCTGCGGCTTCCGCTGAACCATTTTGATGAGGAGTGGACGGCAGACAAAACCTACGAGATCGGCTTTTCCACCTTCGACGGGCCCAAGGCCTACGATGAACTGAAGATCCGGGATGTGTCAGTCAGCTTTGACGATGAGGCAAGATCCCGGCTGAAGCTTGCAGGAGAAGTAAAATCTGCCCAGTTGGATCATGTTGCCTATGATGTGATTAACGGCAACTACCTTCCGGCCACCAGCTTTGGCTTTTCGGAGCTGGGAAGCAGTGCCACAGCCGGGAATGTGGGCGTATCCGCCGATATCCGGCTGCAGGACATGGGCAATACCACAGCAGCCTACGGCGTGACCATCAGTGACGGGGACAGCTCGGTCCAGTATTTTGTACAGGGCAATGACCAGGCCCGCCGTCAGAAGAACTTAGGCTGGGACGAAACCGTTTATATGAATATGGATCGGGTGACGCCCTTCGACAGCCAGGGGAATACCCATATCGACGCCTTTGTGAAGGACGGGTATTTCTATATCAAATACAACGGGGTACAGACCCAGTGCGTCAATATGCTGTCACTATTTCCAGAGTATCGTCCCGGGAAGACGAAGGTGACAGTGGGACTGTGTTCCTGTGATGCCAACCTGGGGCTGGCCAGTTACCGCAATGTGAAGCTGCTGTCGGAAGCTGAGATCGCAGCATCAAAGACCCAGCAATGGGGCTTCTACGCAGACGAACCCATCCCGGGGAATTATGACTTCGAGGAAGGAACGCTGGAAGGGGCGCAGAACCAATGGACAGTGGCTTACATGCCTGGAAGCAGCAAGATCTGGCAGGTAGAAGGCGTGATGGAGCGTACCGACGGTTCCAAAGCCCAGAGAATGGCCCGGCTGCTGAGCCTGATTACGAAGGGAGCCGGGGCGGAGAGTGACGATACGGCGTCCCAGATTCCTTTACGGATGGGAATCGGAATTGTATCCGACGGCAGGGAGCTGCGTCTGATGGGAGACGGGAACGGCCTTCTGGCCCATGACGGCGCCACATGGCTGAATGAATTTGAACCGGCTACCTGGAAAAAATATGTGTCAAACAGCAGGGCAGACGCATTTTTCAACGGAACGGACACAGACAGGCTGCCTTTCCGTGCCGTGATCTACAAGGACGTATTTTATATGTGGTTTGACGATGTGCTCTGCTGGCGGGTTCCGCTGACGGAGAACCAGTTTGGGACCGATGCGGATCCCAAGAGCGTCAGCTTTCCGGCAGACAGCGGCTACCAACTGAAGCTCTGCTTCAACGAATCCGGCCATAACGGAAGAATGAGCGGCCTTAAGGTCACCATGGATTACCAGGTGACAGAGCAGACGGCCTTTATGAAGGATAAGGATGGAAATGTCTACAGCTTCCTGGAGGCTATGGAGATACTGGAGGAGGCAGCGAATCCTTCTGAAAATACAAATATGACAAAGAATCCGGCCACCGGGGACTACATTGCATCCGCCGGCATATGGGATGCTTACCTCTATGGACAACCGGCGGTGGGGAACCTCGGCGTATCCGCAGACATTAGCTGGCAGGAGCCGGAGAAGCACGATTCTGCCACCGGAGTGTACATAAAGGCAGGGGATCTGACCCATTCCTTCATGAACTGGTCCGAGGGCGACAATTATCACGCCAACTATCGTCATATCCTGCGCAGTGAAAGCCAGAATACGAATCTGGCAGAGACCAATATCTTAGGCCAGGTATCCGCCAACGTACTTCCGGTGAAGGAAGACGGAACCAGCCATGTGGACGCCTTTGTAAAGGACGGCTATTTCTATATCAGCTACAACGGCACACAGGCGCTGTGTATCAGCATGGTATCCCTGTTTGCGGATTATGATCCGGCGGCTACGGAGGTTACCATCGGTATCGGCGGCAACCAGATGAACTTAGGTCCGGCGAAGTTTGCCAATGTGGCCTTCCATACGGCACAGGAGGTAGCGGCGCTTCCTTCCAGCCAGTGGAATACCTACAGTGAGTATGAAGTGGTGCCAGACCGGGCGGCAGATGTTTACAGTTTAAGCGAAGGATCCTTCGAACGGAAAGGAAACGAGGGCCAGTCCTGGGTGTGGACCGGAATGCCTCTTTACGGAAACCAGAAGACCTGGCAGGTGGAAGGAATCATGACCCGTACTGACGCCAGGGACGTTGCAGAGCTTCCCATGGGTATTGGAATCAGCTCCGGAGGAAAGGAACTACGGATTGTTGGCGCAGGGGCCGGAATCAAGGTTCATGCAAACGGCGCCTGGTACAATGAGTGGAATTATCTGGATCTGAATTCCTATGTCCTGAATACCAGGGCAAAAAGCTTCTTTGCGAATCCGAGAACCGTGGATGAGGTTGCCTTTAAGGCAGTGGTATACAAGGATGTGCTGTATGTGTGGTTTGACGGAGAGCTTTGCTGGAGGATTCCGCTTACAGAGAACGAGTTTGAGAACGGCACTTTCCCGGCAGGCAGCGATTATCAGTTGACGCTGTGGATGGCCGATACGACCGGATGCGGCAGGATGAGCGGCCTGAAGACATCGATGGGATACCAGGTGACCAGCCAGAGCGGGTTTACGGCGAAGATGGAAAGCCTGGAGGCCAAGGCGCAGGAATATCTTGCAGCCAGCCGGTCCCAAATGATGCTGGAGGCAGAGCAGGGAGGTTATGCGACGGATACGACTTTGAACGGAGTGGCCACCTTCTATGGGAAGCCTGTAACAGGAAACCAGGGCGTGTCTGTGGATATCAGCCTGGATGCGGAGGCCCATATGGGATCCGGTGTCGTAATAAAATCCGGGAACAAGGTACATCAGTTCCAGGCATGGCGTGATAACAGCACAACGAGGAACTGGTGGCAGGCGCGTATTGAAGGTGAGAATCTGCTGATGCTCTGGGATTCGGATAAAGGGACGGTGATCGATCTCCGGAACCTGTTGCCCCAGGGGGTAGCGCCTTACGATGACAATGACTGTTCCCATGTGGACGCCTTTGTGAAGGACGGGTATTTCTACCTCTGCTACAATGGGGAGCAGGCCCTGTGCATGAATATGGTGACCCTGTTTGCGGATTATGATCCGGCATCTTCGGAGGTATCCATTGGAATCACCGGAACGAAAGGTGCTGCAGATGCAGGCCAGGCCCGCTTCTCCAATGTGGCGTTCCTGTCCGGAACGGAGACAGCGGCCAAGGCACAAGAGCTTGGTGCAGTGCAGAGGAATTTCTACGTAGAGAGTTTGCGTGAAGACTGCAGCTATGATTTGGAAAATGGATCTGTGACGGTAACCGACCAGGCTAGCGGTGCATGGAAGAGCGTGATCCTACCGGGAACCAGCAAAAACTGGCAGGTAGAAGGAACTATGGAAATTACGGGCAGACAGTGGATTGGCCTTGGCGTCAAAGCAGGCCCCAACAGCTTAGGCTTGGTGGGCTATAATGACAAAATAATACCTGTGAAGAATGGAGGACTTGATTTTGGTAATCAAGTTGGCGCCTATGTTTTGAATGGCAAAGCAGCAGGTTTCTTCGCTGATAATCAGCAATCTGATAACCGGCAGATTTCCTTCCGGGCAGTCGTAGCTGAGGATGTAATGTCTGTGTGGTTTGACGACGAGCTTTGCTGGCGGGTTCCGCTGTATGAGAATCAGTTTGCCTTTAACCTGGGGAAAGGGAATGACTATGAGTTCGTGCTGACGCTGGGAGATTGGGGGTTAGTTAAGATCTCCAACCTGAAGGTAAAGATGGGCTATCAGGTGACCGGGCAGGAGAACTTCTTTACAGACAGCGAAGGCACCAGCTATAGCTTTGCAGAGGCCATGAACCTTTTTAAGACCAGGCTGCCGATTGAAAACTCCGGCATGATCCCGGAGGATCTCTTTAAGGGAACGTATCTTACGTCCAATGCAGGCGCAGTCTGGGCCTACGGAGAGAAAGCAGTTGGAAACTGTGGGATGTCTGCAGATGTTGCCTGGCAGTTGAATGAGAATCAAAGCCTTAATGCAAATGCAGGAACATTTGTCAGCGTAAAAATTGGGAATGAGGAACGTGTATTTATGGGATTTTCAGAGGGAACGAAGATGAATAACGGATTGTTCTACCTGACAGATCATAAGTATGATAATTTGTGGACCAATAAGTTTTATCCGAACTTTTGGGGTACCGGAGCTCAGATGGGCGAATTATCCGTTTATAACGATGATGGAACCGCCCACATAGAGGCTTATGTAAAGGATGGGACTCTCTATATCGAATATAACGGGCAAAAGCTGGTAGAAAAATCCATGGCCGAGTTATTCCCGGCAGGAAGCGGAGATTATTCCACTGCCAGCGAGATTTCCTTCGGAATTGGTACGATTCAGACGAATACGGACAATCCGAGTCTGGCCCGCTTCACCAACGTCGTATTCCAGTCCCAGCAGCGGGCGGCAGCAACTGCCGCCCGGGGGACGGAAGACTACCGGCTCCTGGCAGTATCCGCAGTAAAGGGTATTAATCAAGCCGGCTTTTCTGAGAGCCTGGGCTATGCATGGAATGAGAGAGGTAAGAAAAGATTATGAACAAAAAAGAACTTAAGAGGAGAGACAGACGGGATTCGTTCAGCAGCCACTTAGTGGCTGCAGTCCCCCTGATAGGCTGGGTTCTGTTTGGAATCCTCCCGCTGGTGATGGCCGGTGTAATCGCTTTTACGGAACTGCATACCACCGATATGGCGGACATGAAGTTTGTAGGCTTGCAGAATTTTATTACGATTCTCACCAATGCTGATGAGGGACGGACCTATGCATCTTATCTGTCTACACTGATTTTCAGTATCAATGTTCCGGTTACCATAGGCGTGGCCCTGTACATTGCCAACCTGGTCAACCGGACGAAGATCGGAAAGAATTTTTTCCGGACCATCTTCTTCATCCCTTTTGTCTGCTCCATGGTTGTGGTCAGTATGACCTTCCGGATGCTGTTTGCCAAGGATGGGGGAATGATCAACACCTTGCTGGAGAACCTGGGCTTTGAGCCGGTGAACTGGCTCAACAGCACCCCCATGAGCTTTATGATCATTGCGATCCTGCTGTCCATGTGGAGCGGCATCGGTTTTTGCATCCTGCTGTATCAGGCAGCCTTGGCCGGTGTGGATTCCAGCTATTATGAATCTGCCAAGCTGGATGGGGCCACGCCCTTCCAGATGTTCTGGAAGATTACCTGGCCGGCCATCTCGCCTACCACCGCGTATCTGGTGACCATGCGGCTGATCGGCTCCCTGCAGGCCATGACGGAGACCTACATCCTGGTGGGAGGCAGCGCCACCCCCGATGCGCCCATGTGGGGGAACTCGGCGGCCTACGTCAGCGATACGGTGGTAAAGCACATTTACAATATGATCTTTGAGATGAGCTATAAATACGGCTATGGCCTTGCCGCGGCAGCCGGCTGGATTCTGGCGATTATCATATTGATTATTACAAGGCTGAATCTGAAGTGGCAGGAAAGGTGGGTAAATTATGACTTCTAAGAAAATACAGCTATCCATTCCCTGGCGTGCCTTTCGGACAGCCTATGAGTTCCTGCGGCCGGTGGTGGTGATCGTGGCCTTGATCAGTGCATTTTTATGCTGTATGACCGCCAAGCCGGGCAGTTCGGCGCGGCTGGTAAGCGCCCTTGTCCTGGCGGGATGTATCGTCCTTCTGATGGCGGCACGGCTGGTACATAATCGGCAGTTGAAGAAGGATGCCTACCGGTTGTACCGGTCCTGGGCGTCCCGGCGCCTGGAGCCCCGGGAGCTGATCCCCCTGTGTTTTATTACGCTGGTGATTATGATCCCCTTTTATATGGTCTTTATCACGGCCTTTAAGAATTCCGTGGAGGCAAACCAGATTGATTTTACCTGGTGGCCCACCCAGGGCTTCAGCTTTGATTCTTTTCTGGAGGTATTTACGGTGGGGGATATCGTGGGGCTGAATATGTTTCGGTCTCTGATCAATTCCTTTGTGTATACCATGATCCCCCTTTGTATCGGGCTGACCATGGCCTGCCTGGCGGCCTATGCCTTCGCGAAGCTGAAGTTTAGGAACCGGCAGCGGATGTACCGGGCGCTGCTCCTTACCATGATGATGCCGGGCTGTGTGACCATGGCCACCGGCTACATGATGTTTGACTGGTATCATTGGACCAATTCTCCGCTGCCGCTGATCATTCCAGGCTGCTTTAGCGGTGCGGGAACCGTCATGTTCCTGCGGGAATTTTTTATGGGGATTCCTGATTCCCTTCTGGAGGCGGCCCGGATCGATGGCGCCGGAAAATGGAGGTGCTTCCGCTACATTATCGTACCTATGGCGCGGCCTGCCCTGATCACACAGTTTATCATGGGCTTTATTGGAGGATTCAACGATTTTATGGGACCGATGATTTACTTAAACGATCCGGAGGGGTATACTGTCCAGGTGGCTTTAAGCTTCATGAGCTCCATGACGGGAGATAAGTCGGTGATGGCCTCGGCCTGCGTCATTTCTGTGGTGCCTATGATCATTCTGTACCTGGTTTTCCAGAAGTACATTGTAAATGGCATTTCCATGTCCTCCGGATTGAAAGGATAAGGCAGAAACAAAAGGATAGAAAATGAAAAAGGAGTGTTCAAGATGCGGATCAGAGAGCGGATCAGGGAGTGTGCCAGAGAGCTGGGGCAGCACAGGCCCATTGTCATTGGATTTTTGGGTGACAGCGTAACACAAGGATGTTTTGAACTTTATCGGACGGGAGAGGATTCTATTGAGACCGAATTTCGCAGCGGCCAGGCGTACCATAGCAAGCTAAAGGGCCTGCTGGAGACGGTCTTCCCCTCCGTTCCCCTCAACATCATCAACGCCGGGATAAGCGGCGACAATGCTCAGAACGGGAGGCATCGGCTTGGCCGGGATATCCTGTGCTTTTCCCCGGACCTGGTGGTGGTTTGCTATGGGCTGAATGATGCCAATGCCGGATTGGAACGGTTAGAGGATTATGCCAACGCACTGGAGGGAATCTTCCAGGAGCTGGCGAGGGCCGGGATTGATACGATCTTTATGACCCCAAATATGATGGCCACCAGGGTGGTGGCAGAAGAAACGGATCCTCTCCTTCGTTCCATACCAGAGGGGCCTGTGGAGCATCAGCTTAACGGCGACATGGATGCGTATATGGAGCGGGCGAGAGAGGTGTGTGCGTTAAACCAGGTTCCGGTGTGTGATTGTTATGCCAGGTGGAAATGTCTGGAGGCGTGCGGCGCGGATGTGACCAGGCTTCTGGCCAACCGGGTAAACCATCCTGCAGAGCAGATGCACTGGCTGTTTGCAGCTGCCCTGTTCGACAGGATCATAACAGGCGGGCAGGACGTCCAGGAGGCTTCAGTGGAAGAAGGAAAAGAATATGAGACTTTATGATTTGAAGGTAAATCATTTAAGAAATCCTTTGGGATTTCGCATGACAAGATGTGTGTTTTCATGGAAAGTGGCAGAGGCGGCAGGCAGGAGACAGGAGGCGGCGAGGATTGTGGTAGCTGCCGATGAAAGGTTCGAGAAAATCTTGTTTGACTCCGGATTTGATAGCGAAGCGGATTCCCTGGCTTACAGGGCAGAGGTGGATTTAAAGCCTCGCGTCCGCTATTACTGGACGGTGACAGTGCGGACTGACGCCGGGGAGGAAGCCATAGGTGACGTGCAGTGGTTTGAGACTGGAAAGCGGGACGAAGAATGGATCGGAAGATGGGTGGGCTGCAATACCTTGAAAACAAGTCCCGGTGACCAGGCAAGGGGAGTGGTTTCAGACAAAAGACATCCCTGGTTTGAAAAAGAGGTTTCGCCCAGAAAGGAAGTGGCCCGTGCAAGGCTGTATATCTGCGGACTAGGCCTGTATGAAGCTTATTATACTCCGGAGGATGGTGAGAGGGTACGCATTGGGGAGGAATACCTGACCCCCTACAGCAATGACTATAAGGAGTGGGTGCAGTACCAGACCTATGATGTGACAGATGCCGTGCAGAAAAAGGGTATGTTGTCTGTTCTTTTGGGCAACGGCTGGTATAAGGGAAGGTTTGGCTTTAATGGCGAGGAGAATGGCTTCTACGGCAGCCAGTGGAAGCTGATCGCGGAGCTGCATCTGACCTATGGGGATGGTACAGAGGATGTGATTGGTACGGATGAGGAATGGAAGGTACGGCGCAGTAATATTACCTTTTCCGGCCTTTATGACGGTGAGCATCAGGATGATATGCTGGAAACTCTGCCTGTGAGCCGGGCGATATTCTGTGAGGCGCCGGCGGGAATACTGACAGAGCGCATGAGTCTTCCGGTGACAGTGCAGGATACGTTCCGTCCGAAAGAGCTGCTCCACACCCCGGCAGGGGAGAATGTGTTTGATATGGGACAGGAGTTTACCGGCATTTTCGCGCTTAAGGTTCATGAACCCAAGGGCACGGTCATTCATATCCAGACTGGGGAGATCCTGCAGCAGGGCAATTTTTATAATGAGAACCTGAGGAGTGCAAAATCGGAATATTTTTATACTAGCGATGGGAGAGAGAAGCTGATTGTGCCTCATTTTACCTTCTATGGATACCGTTATGTAAAGATTGAAGGGGTGACGGATTTAAAAAGGGAGGATTTCACGGGCCTGGCTTACTACAGTGATATTGAAGCCAAGGGCACTTTGCGCACGGGCCATGGTCTTGTGAACCGTTTTGTGGAGAACGTGAAGTGGGGACTTCAGAGTAATTTTGTGGATGTTCCTACGGACTGTCCCCAGAGAGATGAGCGCATGGGCTGGACGGGAGATGCCCAGGTGTTTTCTCCTACTGCAACCTATCTGAAGGATACGTATGCCTTTTATGCCAAGTACTTGTATGACATAGGCAGGGAGCAGGAGGCGCTGGGAGGAAAAGTGCCGGATATGGTGCCTTCCTGCGGCAGTGAGTCCTGTGCCTGCGTATGGGGAGACGCCGCCTGCATTATTCCCTGGAATTTGTACCTGTTTTACGGGGATAAGAGTATTCTGGAGGATCAGTTTGAGAGCATGAAGTCCTGGGTGGACTATATTACCGCCATAGATGGGGAGAATCATCACTGGAGAGAGGTATTCCATTATGGCGACTGGCTGGCTTTGGACAATCCCATAGGGGGAGAAGAACAGGTGATGGGAGCTACAGACGAGGGATTTATCGCCAACATATATTATGCGGCCAGCGCGGAACTGGTGGCGAAGGCCGCAGCAGTTCTGGGCAGGAAGGAGGAGGCGGAGCGGTACGGCAAGCTGTCCCGTGAACAGTTTGCGGAGGTAAAGAGGGAATATTTTAGTCCGACAGGCCGATGCTGCATGAGAACCCAGACTGCCATGATCCTGACGCTGAAATATCATCTTTCGGACAATGTGGAACTGACAAAGAAACAGTTGGAAAAATTGTTTGAAGAGAGCGGACACAAGCTAAAGACCGGATTTGTTGGCACACCTTTGCTTTGTAATGTACTCTCTGACAATGGGTATGACGAGCTGGCCTATGAGCTTCTGCTCAACGAGGAGTATCCCGGCTGGCTTAATGAGGTGAAGCTGGGAGCCACTACCGTATGGGAGCGCTGGAACAGTTTGCGGGCGGACGGGACTATTTCAGGCATCAGTATGAACAGCATGAATCATTATTCCTACGGTGCCGTGGTAGAGTGGATGTTCCGCCACAGTGCCGGCATCAATCCCGTGGATGCGGCCCCAGGTTTTACGAGGGTTGATTTTGTTCCGGTTCTCAACTGGGAGCTGAGAAGCATGGAGGCAGAATATGATTCACCCTCCGGCCTCTATAAGAGCGCCTGGAAGCTCGCATCCCCCTCTCATGTGGAGCTGTCTGTTGTGGTTCCTTTTGGGTGCAGTGCCACATTGCAGCTTCCCCTTGCGGGCGAGGAGGTCTTTAAAGATCGGTCAAATCCCATGTTTGCGGATGTGCGGAAGGGAATCTGTCAATTAGTCTCTGGCAGCTATCAGGTGTCTTATGAGACAAGCAGACCTCTTACCTAGTACCAAGTGAAATTTCAAACAAAAATAGGGTAGTAAACCTAGTATTACCAGGAAAAGGATAGGAGAAGAAAGATGAAAAAGAAAAAGAATTTATGGAAGCGTTTTTTGTCGGCCGGACTTGCGGCCCTGATGGGGGTAAGCATGATGGCCTGCGGAGGCTCGGAGGACGGCGAGGGCAGTCATGGCCTGGTTACGGTAGATTTCATGTATAGCGGCGACCTGTCCAGAATCGAGGCCTTTAAGCTGATGGTGGATGAATTTAACAATACGGTAGGGCCGGAGCTTGGGGTGAAGGTGAAGGGGATTCCCAAGACGGCAGGCACCACCGATGTGCTGGCCCAGCAGCTACCCAGCAACAGCGGCTCCGATGTGTTTATTGTCCGGGATAATTATTTTAAGAAATACACCCGGTATATGGAGGATCTGACCGGGCAGATCGACCAGGAGACCCTGGACGGGGTGTATCCTCAGTCTCTGTACCGGTGCCATTATAACACCGAGACTACCACCTCCAATGCAGACGATCCGCTGTATGGGGTGCCGGCCTATGAGGACGCGGTGATCCTGTACTATAACAAGACAGCTTTTCAGGAGAATGGGATCACCTGTGTCAGTGTGGATGAGGAGAACCTGGAGGCCTTCAACGCAGGGACGGCGAAGGATAAGAACGGCATGACCAAGGCGGACTATGGCATTGATTTCGACCTTCCGGCTAAGGGCTTTTACCGGAGTGAGACTCCCTTTGTTCCGGCGGCAGACGAGCGGGACGGCTCCTCCTGGAAGGCCCCGGCTGCCGGAGAGAAGCTGGTCTTCAATGACAGTATTGCCATGAACTGGGATGAGGTGGAGGATCTGGGATTGATCTGTACCAAGGACCGGAATCCGAATTCCTATACCCAGTATGGCTACTATACCGAGTGGTGGTTCAGCTATGGCTGGTCCGTGGGCGGGGACTGTATCGAGGATCTGAGCGGGAAGGGCGATTGGACCTTCTCCCTGGCAGGAGAGAATCCCAATTATATCGTAGGGGAAGGGAAGACCTTTACCGGAGCCTATACGGGAACGGTATATCAGGCGGGGGAGACCCTGGACGTGAAGGATATCATTGATGCAAAACCGGAGGATACCATTTCCTATGAGACAGACAATAAGACCTATTTCCGTTATACTGTCAACGGCTCTGCGGCTTCTTATCATGATTTCTCCGGGGAGATTGCGGACGGAACCTTGACGGAGCTGCCCAGGATCCGGGAGGCTTTCCAGCGGTTCTGTTCCCTGGCCGGGCAGGGAGGGCTGAACGTATGCCCCACCTCTGCCGTATATGCAAACAGCGGCAGCAATATTGCCTATTTCACCTCCGGTAAGATGGCCATGCTGGAGGAGCAGACCTACCATATGCCCACTCTGCGCAAGAGTATGACTGACGAGTGGGGATGTGCTCCCCTGCCCCGGTATAAGATCTATACAGAGCCCCAGAATCCGGACTGCGATACCATTGAGCGCCAGGGAGCGGAAGCGGGCTTTTCAAATCTCGATATGATCTGCGTGAACGGCAAATCCCAGGTGAAGGAGGCGGCGGCCAAGTTCGTGAACTGGGTGGCCTCCGATGGACAGGCTGTCCTGGCCAAGAACGGCCATCCGTCCCTGCGGGCAGTGGATCAGGAGCTGATGAAGGAGAATTATATGGCGGACAACCCGGAGGTAATCATCGACTCCCTGAGTACGGGCAGGGCCGGGGACTGGTGGTATATGCCGGACACCACCTGGATTAATGTCTGGGCAACGCCCTTGAATTACCAGGTGCGGGAAGCGAAAATGACCTTTGACGAATTCCTGTATTCTTATATCGAGGAGACAAATGCGGCTCTGGAAACCTATAAGGTGAAGGAATAAGAGGAGGAGAACTATGAAAAAAACAGCTCGAAAGCTTTTGGCAGGACTTTTGGCAGGGCTTACTTTAAGCGCGGCCGGCTGCGGGGGAGCGTCGGCAGAGGAACAGGAGTCCCTGGTTTACCTGGACTATGGCACAGGGATTCTGGAGGATGGCAATTACAATACCGAGCTGTACGGGATCAATATCAAGGAGCCCCAGGGGGGCGACCCTCATGTGATCTATGTGTCAGAAGAAGAGGATCCGGTGAACGGCGGCTGGTATTATATGTACTCGGGGGGCGTAGGGAGCGCTCCCGAGTACCAGGAAGAGCATATCAGCGTCCTGGCGGTGATGTGCTACCGCTCCAGGGATCTGTACCAGTGGGAGCTCTGCGGCGCTCTGGATGGCTTCTGCGTGGGCATCGATGATGAGGATTGGTGCCAGATGCACCAGTGGGGGCCTTCTGTGATCCGCAATCCGGCCGATGGGAAATATTACTGTTACTTCTCCTCGGCTGTGGTGCAGGGGTACGGGGTGGAAGGGATTTCCAACGAATCCTACGACTGGGACCGGCTGCATATTGCCGTATCGGTATCGGACTCTCCTATGGGCCCCTTTGACGTGATCTATGATACGGACGGGGCCACCGGGAAGAGGATTCCCACTATAAATTTCCATACAGGCTGCAATACGGAGTATCCCTGGTCTACCATTGACCCGGTTCCTTTTTTTGACGATGACGGGACACTGTATCTGTATTTTAACAAGCATCCGGATGCGCATTACGAGCAGTTGAACGGTGTCTTTGGCATGAAGATGAAGACTATGACCATTCCGGATTATTCCACGGTGACCTGTCTGACCCAGGGAGGCGCTATAACGGCTTCCAATACGCCGGGGCAGATTGAAGAGGTAACAGAGGGGGAACCTTATTTTTCCGATGAAATTGGGATCAATGAAGCGCCCTTTATGTATAAGCACAACGGAACCTATTATATCACCTATGCCTCCAACGGATATGGCATGGCCAACTATTCGGTGCATCAGGCCATCGGGGATTCGCCCCTGGGACCCTTTGTCAAACCGGATGAGGCCTCGGGCAATCCGGTGCTGGACGGAAGCCGCTATAATTTTGTCCACGGGACTGCGAGCCACGGCTTCGTGGAGCGGGAGGGAGAGCTGTGGATCGTGTACCACAGGAACGGCAGTGTGAATAGCTACGAGGAGGGCTGGGAGCGTTCCATCAGCGCGGACCGGCTCTGTCTGGTAGAGAACCAGCAGGGGCAGACCGTGCTGTCGGCCAACGGCCCCAGCAAGAGCCTGATGTGGCTGCCGGAATGTGTCAGCGGCTATGAGAACCTGGCCCAGACGGCGGATATCGAGATCAGCGCCGGAACCGGAGCCCAGTATCTGACGGACGGCGTGCTGCCCTTCTATGAGGTGACGAAGGAGTATGTGATGCAGGCGGAGGGAGATGTCACCATTACCATGAAGTGGCAGGAGCCGGTGGAGGTATCCTCCCTGATGGTCTATAATGCCCAGGAGGTGGAGAAGGCCTTTTCCAATATCGCGGACGTCCGCTTCAAGCTGGCGGAGCAGCCGGAATGGGCCAGCGAGCCTTACGATTATGCAGTGATCCAGGACCTGAAGTTCCCGGATCGGTATTGGAACCCGGAGTCAGAGAAATACATTGTGGGAGGCTGCGCCGTGGCAGAGGTAGACCCGCTTCTGGTTTCAGAGATTCAGATTACCATTGAGAACGGAGACAGGCTGATGGAATACGACAAGTTCGGAGAGCCTAACAGCGGCCTGAATCTTTCGGAGATTGTAGTCCTGGGAAGGAGTGGGGGGAATGAGTAAACGCAAGAAAATCCTGATCGGCTCCATTACGGGGGCCTGTGCCCTGATCCTGGCAGCAGGGGGTATTCTGGCAGGGGTGCTGCTGTCGGGAAGGGAGAAGACGGAAGTGATCGCCCCGGCGGAGAATACCTACGAGATGGATTACCACAGCTATTGTACCTATGAACACGACGGGGATATTGACATTGACGGCGTGCTGGACGAGGCCTGTTGGCAGGGAAAAAAGTGGTATACCAATACCTATCTTGATAATGTGAACGGGAACCGGCCCTGGATCCGGCTGACGGCATTTCCAACGGAGAAGGGGGTGTACATCGGCTCTGTGGTGGAGGACACCAACCTGATGGATAACGGGGAGCGGGCGCCGCTGGCTAATTCCAACTGGGAGCTTCGGGTGACAGTAGATAATGTGGGCCAGGAGCGGGCCAGCAGCGGAGTCTATATGACCTCCTACAACATTGATATGAAGGGGGAGAACTTTGGAATCCAGCCCAATTTTGACCGGGCGGTGAAGGTGGAGGGAGAGCTGAACAGCGGGAGTACCACATCCGCGACCCTGGAAATGTTCATCCCCTGGGAATCGCTGAACATTGACACCTCCCTTGGGGTTCCGGAAAGCTTCCGCATCCGCCCCTCCTACCGGGCGGCGCTGCCTGGGATGGGCGGAAACTGGCCGCTCAATCTGAATGCCGGAGACGCCCAGACAAAGGATTTTTATACCTTTACGGCGGAAGGCTATGTGAACGAGGACCGGGAGGGAGCCGTTGTGGGCGACAGCGTGGTGGGCTTTGCCAAATCCGCCAACTGGGATCTTTCCAGGGAGGCAGAGGGCGTCATACAATCCTCTCCGGGCGAGGAATGGCATATGATCTATTTTACAGGAGAATATGGAGCCAACTATATGGTGGAGACCAAGGTTACCTACGTGAAGCCGTTAAACAACGACTGGCCCAAGGCGGGGATCATGTTCCGGGGGACGGATTCTACCTGGTATGATGTGGCCATGGACTTAAACGCCAATGTGGTATCCGAGAGCGAGGACGGAAGACGGTCGGTGGATATCCTGCAGGTGGGGACGGTGGACCATGAGTGGAACTGGAGGTCCTTAACGGATTTCAACAAGCCCAATCCCGATCCTTACGGCCCCATCAAGCTGACGGTGCTGAAATACGGAAAGTATTTTTACTATTTTGTCAATGACAATTATGTCACCTCCGAGGTGGTTGCCTCCATGGATAAGGAAGTGATGCCGGCCCTTGTGGCCCTGGGAGCGGACGCGGTCTTTGAGGATTATTCCTGCCAGGAGCTGACGGAGGAAATGCTTAGGGACTACCTGAATGAGAAGGGGCTCTGTAATGTTATGATTTCCGCGGATAACGAGGGCGGAGAGGTAAAGACGAATGTGCTGGCGGTGGAGAAGGGGGGAAGCTATAATATATCCCTGATCAGCAAGGCCGGCTATGAGGTGTCCTCCATCCTTGTGAACGGGGAGGAACGCATCGAGGACGCCCGGCAGAAGGCAATTGACGGCGTTTATACCGTTGGGGACGTAACGGAGAATCAGGACGTTCATGTCTCCTTTGCAGGCTATGAGGGAGGCGGGCTTTCAGGAACCCTTTCCAACGGGACGGAGAGTATATCGGCATTCCTCTCCTTTAAGGACAAGGAGAACGGCACCCGCTATTATGAGGCCACAGGTACCGGCGAGTATTCCATCGTCCTGCCGGATGGGACCTACGAGGTGTTTGTATTGGCGGAGGGCTACCGGACCCAGATCTTTGATGCTAAGGTACAGGGAGATACGGTACAGGATATCCTCTGTTCCACCTCCACCTTCCCGGCAGAGGTGATGCTGGGTGAGAATAATATGCAGTGGGGAAGGGGGGCCTGGAACCTGTCGGAAGAGCACCAGAATCGGGTATCCACATCCTTTGCATCCGGAGGGAAGCTGGTGCCGCTATATTTTGAAGAGACCGCTGTGGACTTCGTGGTGGAGAGCCATATGGAATACACCACGGAATTTATTGCCGATGAGTCGGCCTACCAGCCGGATCTGATGGGCGGCTTCATGTTTGCTACGGGAGAGAAGAATGGCTGGGTGGTGGCCCGGACCAATGGGATTGTGTATAATTGGAACTATGAGGGAGGCTTAAGCGGGTATGATGCCCTGGCTTACCCCACAAAGCGGCCTATTACCGTTACCCTGGCCAAGGAAGGGAAGAAGGCTTATCTGTACTTTGACGGCAAGTTGGTTTACCAGGCCGATTGGGAGAAGCTGTCTGGAGGCATCGGTCCGGATGAGGAAATGGCCATCGGCCTTGTCATGGTGGCAGACCGGACGGCGGAGATCACCTTCAGCAATTACAGCCTCAGAACCGGGACGGAGGCGGCGAAGCAGTATATCGCATCCCATGGGCTCAAGGACAGCCCCTTAGAGGAGAATTCGATGTTTGCCGAGAGCCGGACCGTGGGCGGACAGCGGCGGGGGGCCAAGCTGGGGTCCTGGGATCTGGCCCAGGCGGCCAACGGGGTATTTGCAACCTCCCTGGAGAGAGGCGGAAGAGGAAACCCGCTGTATTTCTGGGAGCATGGCTCCACGGCGTTGATCAGTGCCCGTATCGAGTATACCACAGATTTTACCGGCCCGGAATCGGAATATCAGCCGGATCTGATGGGTGGCTTCTGGTTTGGCGATGGGAAGACGGAAGGAAATATCTGGGCCAACGGAACCGGAATTGTGTACACCGGGTGGCAGTACAAGATGGGTATGTTCCCGGAGGAGGTGCTGCGTTATCCTACCAAGATACCGGTGCAGATGACGGTGGCTGTGGAAGGAAACTTTATCTATGTATACTTTGACGACAGGATGATTGCCAAGCTGCCCAAGTACATGGTGGTGCCCAGTGCGTCGGCCAATAGCGACCTGATGTTCGGGCTGTTTATGCACACGGACAAGACGGCGGATATCCGGTTCAGCAATGTCAGCATTTCTACGGATGCGGCAGTTGTGAGCGACTATATTAACCAGTACAAAGAATAGAGTGTAAGGGAAAGAAATGTTTTCAGATGTTTTTGTCAGCGAGTGCAGGGAGGTTTCCACGTATCTTACCTACGTGGCGGCCCCGCTGTTTAGAAAGAGCTTTCAATTAAAGGAGATGGCTCGGGGAGAAGCGGTGATCTGCGGCCTGGGATGCTACGAATTGTTTGTAAACGGGCAGAGGATCACCAAGGGGGCTTTGGCCCCCTATATCTCCAATCCGGACCATATTTTGTATTATGACCGCTATGACCTGTCCCCCTTTCTTGCAGCGGGGGAGAATGTGATCGGAGTGATGCTGGGGGACGGGTTTTTGAACAGTAAGACACCGGTGTGGGAGTTTAACCGGAACGTATTTAATGCGGCTCCCAAGCTGAGTATCTGGGTGTCGCTTCATGAGGGGGAGGAGGAGCGAGTCTTTGAGGCTGCCGATTTCCTGTGCAAAAAGGGGCCGGTGATATTTAACGATCTAAGGTCCGGGATCTTCTATGACAAGCGGTTGGAGGAAGCGGGCTGGAACGGTCCGGGCTTTCGTGAGGATGAAGGCTGGCACAGGCCCATCTTAGTGGAGCGGCCCAGGGGAAGGGCGAAGCTGTGCGAGGCAGAGCCCATCCGGGTACAGCGGGAGATTCGGCCGGTGCAGATCCTGCCGGGGCGGCTGGCGGAATACAAGCCATCGGAGGATGTGGCCGCCTGTCTGAAAGGACAGACACCGCCGGAGGGGCCCCCGGAGCGGGAGGGAGGGTATCTCTTTGATTTCGGCGAGAACAATTCCGGTATTTTCCGGCTGCGAATCCGGGGATTCCGGGGCCAGCGCATTGATATCCAATGTGGGGAGCTGCTACGGGACGGGGCCCTGGATTACAACAACATGATGTATTATCCCAACGGCTATGTCCAGCGGGATATCTATATTGTGGGGGGCAGTGGGGAGGAGGTCTTCGAGCCCCTGTTTACCTACCATGGGTTCCGCTACTTATATGTGACAGGTCTGACAGAGGAGCAGGTCCATTCCAACTTGCTGACCTTTTTGGTGATGAGCTCCGACCTGGAGGAACGGGGCAGCTTTGTCTGTTCCGATGAAACGGCCAATCAGATCCATCAGATGGCCAGGCGCAGCGACCGGTCGAATTTTTACTATTTTCCGGTGGACTGCCCCCACCGGGAGAAGAACGGCTGGACGGGGGACGCGGCGGCTTCGGCGGAGCATATGATCCTGACTTTGGGGGTGGAGAAGAGTTTCCAGGAGTGGCTTCACAATATCCGTCTGGCCCAGCGGGAGGACGGGAGGCTGCCTGGGATCGTGCCCACAGGGAGCTGGGGCTATGACTGG
>CATJBQ010000126.1 GCA_949738465.1 uncultured Lachnospiraceae bacterium | reverse complement strand
TTCACCTTTTCCACCTCCTCCCAGCAAATCCAGATAATAATCTTCAAGCCTTATCCCCTTTTTGCATTCTTGTGAGGAAAGCCCTTGCAAGGACAAGCCGCTGTTTCATCCCTAAAGAAAATTAAAATTTCTTTTTCCATGAAAATACCTACCGGGTCAACAGCATCCTCTATGCTTTAAAGCAGATTCCGATCGTGAGGAGACTGCTTCCGGAGACGCTCTATCAGGTGCGGGGGTTAAAGATGTTTGCCAATGTGGTATCGGTACTTTGGGAGGTCGTGTCGGGCTTTTTGGGCAAATTCCGGTATCTTCTTCTGATGGTGAAGGGCGCGGCGGCCTTCTGTTCTGCGCCTTACGCAGAGGGCCGGTTTTTCCTGCATATTCTGCTATTTCTTACTGTGGCAGGGGCCGTTATGAATACGTACATGTTCAATCCCACCAAGGACAAATACTATGCGGTGATCCTGCTGGGAATGAACGCCAGGGAATATGCCCTGGGCAATTATGCCTATGCCCAGCTTCTTAAGAACATCAGTTCGGATCGGGACGTTACCAGCAATCGCAAGGGCTTTTCCTATCTCAACGAACTATTTGTCAAGCGTCACCGGAGGATTCTGTGGAGAGCGTCCCTGCAGGTTACCGCTGTGGCGTTGGTTTTGCTTCTGGCAGTGCTGACATCCTTTCGTTTCCGGCCGCAGTTGAAAGAGGCGGTAAACGGGATTCTGATGGATTCCCTGCCCTATCTCGTATTTGTGATGTATCTGATTAACCGGGGGACGGGTTTTACTACAGCTCTGTTTGTCAATTGCGACCACAGCCTGCTGACCTATCCCTTCTATAAAAAACCGGGATATATCCTGAAGCTGTTCTGGATCCGCCTGGGCGAGATGATCAAGGTGAATCTTCTTCCGGCGGCGGTGATCGGAAGCGGGCTTTCGCTGCTTCTCTATATGTCCGGCGGGATGGCACAGCCCTTGGATTACCTGGTTCTGGCAGGCTCTGCCGTCTGCCTTGGCATCTTTTTTTCCGTGTATTACCTGACGCTGTATTATCTGCTGCAGCCCTACAATGCGGGTACGGAGCTGAAAAGCGCCGCCTACAAGGTGAGCGTGTGGGCGACGTATATTGTCTGCTATCTGGTGATCCAGGTGAAAATGCCGACATTGTTGTTCGGGATACTGACCATCGGATTCTGTGTGCTCTACTGCCTGGCGGCCAGTTTCCTGGTGTACCGGTACGCGCCAAAAACCTTCCGGATCCGGATCAGACTGGACAGGTTTCGTAATCTTTTTAGAATTTCTAAAATAATTTTTAGAAATAAGGGAGCGCGTATTGACAGAATTTTCTTAAGAGGTTACACTGACAGTAAGAAATGGACAGCTTAAGTGCCGGGGCGGACAGCCCCGGTGCAGGAAGTCGGGTGGGAATCCCGCGCAGGACCGCTACCGTATGGTGTGCCGTGGCACACGTAAGCCGGATACGGCTGTTCATTTCAAGTACAATACCTTCGGCCTTAAGGTGTGTCGTGATGAACAAAAGCAGTGTGAATGCAGATCATGTCCGAAAGCCGGGCATGTTTTTTTATGATATCGATTGGGCCGTATAGAAAGAGAAGCAGGGGGAACTATATTGTGGAAAAAAAGAAGAACCTGTATAATCTGATCATGGCGGCTGCAATCCTGGTGATTCTTGCAGCCGGTATGATGACCGCCGGGCATCTGCGGGGATGGTTTGGCGGAGGGACTGTGGTCACAGGGGCAGACGGCTCCCAGAGCGTCGTGGAGATCCTTGTCCAGAGCAAAAAAGGCAATGTGGACCTGGTACGCGGCGGTGTCTCCTTTCCATTGGAGAAGGATGCGTCCCTGCGGGACGGGGACCGCATTGAGACGCGGCGGGGAAGCGAGGTTACTCTGGTGTCCGGCGGGAATACCCTGTATCTGGATGAGAGAAGCCAGGCGGCTTTGCAGGTAACGGAGGAAGGACAAGTCTGTCTGGCGCTGGAAACGGGAGGGATTTTTGGGGTTGTCACAGAGCCCTTTTCCCTGACGCTGCTGGAGACAGAGATCACGGCGGAGGAAGCCGTCTTTTCAGCCAGCGCGCCTTATGGCAGTGCCGGGATGCACATTTTTGAACATATGGTGCTGGTGGATGGGCAGAAGGCGGAGGCCGGACAGGCAGTGAATATTATACCAAACACCAGTTCTGGAGAGGGAGCAAGGAATGAGATCCAGATCACAGACCTGTCCCTGCAGTCTCTCAACAGCTTTGAACTGGCCTGCGCGGCGCTGACGAAGGGGCATACCCTCTGCTTTACGGCCAGGGAGATGGAGGATCTGACCGCCCAGCGCCAGCAGGCAGTTGCCGACGCGGGAAGCCTGGCCAGGGACGGACGGAAGGAAGATCAGGACAGCGCTTCGGGCGGGGACGGAGCTGACGGCGTGAAGGAGGGCGTTCCGGCTGAGGGCAGCGGGGATACGTCCGGCGGAAGCGCCGGCGTCCCGGGAGGCAGCGGGGATACGCCTGATGGAGGCGCCGGCGCCCCGGGAGGCAGTGGAGGTACGTCCAGCGGAAGCGCCGGCGCCCAGGGAGGCAGCACAGGAAGCTCCGACGCAGGCGCAGGAGGAACCGGAAGCGGCTCCGATGCAGGAACGGGAGGAAACGAGGGCAGTTCCGGAGCAGGTACAGGGACAGGCGGAAGCGGCTCCGACGCAGGCCCGGAAGGATCCGGCAGCAGCCAGCCCAGTGAACCGGAGCCCACAGGCGGAAGCTGCACCATTGCCATTGTCTGCGATACAATCCTCAATCATATGGGGAACCTGACAGCGGGGAAGGACGGCTACGTGCCTTCAAACGGCGTGATCCTGTCAACCTCTACCGTGTCCTTTTCCGATGGCGAGACGGTATTTGACGTATTAAAACGGGCCTGCGGCGACGCGGGGATCCAGTTGGAATATTCCTGGACACCGATGTACAACAGCTACTACGTGGAAGGGATCAACAATCTGTATGAATTCGACTGCGGAGGACAGAGCGGCTGGGTGTATAAGGTCAACGGATGGTTTCCCAATTATGGCTGCTCCTCCTATACCCTGTCGGATGGGGACGCGATTGTCTGGTGCTATACCTGCGACGGCCTTGGCGAGGATGTGGGCGGCGTTTACTAACCGGAAGCAGCCCAAAGCCGTATTTGATTTTGAAAGGAGACTGTTATGGACGACGTGTTTTCGGGGTATCATCCCGCCGTCAATTTCCTGTTTTTTATCGGGGCGATTGTGTTGGGGATGTTTTTGGCGCACCCGCTTTTTCTGGCAGTCTCCATGACGTCGTCTGTGCTTTATTATCTGCTGCTGTCGGGAAAGGGCGGGCTTAAGTTTCTCAGGTCCATGGTGCTGATGGCGCTGCTTTTGTCGTTGCTGAACCCGCTTTTCAATACCAGGGGCGGGACGGTGCTGTTTTCGTATTGGAAGGGGAGACCTTTTACCTTAGAGGCCCTGCTGTATGGAATTGCCACTGGGGGCGTGTTTTTCACCATCATGCTGTGGTTTGCCTGCTACAACAAGATTATGACCGGCGATAAGTTCCTGTACTTGTTTGGCAGGCGTGCGCCGGCCCTTTCCCTGCTTTTTTCCATGGTGCTGCGTCTGGTGCCCAATTTTAAGAAAAAGGCGGCGGTGATTGCCACGGCAAGAAAATGTGTGGGGCGTGCGCCGGATTGCGGGAGCAGCCGCCAGAGGCTGGAACGGGGCGTGGAGGTTTTATCGGTACTGACCTCCTGGGCTTTAGAGGGGGCGGTGGAGACGGCAGATTCCATGAAAAGCCGGGGCTACGGCAGCGGGATGCGGAGCCGGTTTTCCATCTACCGGTTCCGTAAGATGGACCGGATCGTGGCTGCAGTGATGGTGCTGGGGCTGTTTTTTGTGCTTGGGGCTGTCTTTCTGGGAAGAGCAGCCATTACTTACACACCGGCAGTTATTATGCCAAAACTTGACTGGATTACGGTGGCCGGCCTGGCGGGCTATGGTGTCTTCCTGTTCCTGCCGTCGTTTTTGCATATATGGGAGGATGTTACATGGCGCATTTTGAGATCAAGGATTTAACCTTTTCCTATCCGGAGGCGGGGAAAAACGCTTTGGAGGGAGTGTCCCTGGCCATCCGGCAGGGGGAATATATTACCGTCTGCGGCAAGAGCGGCAGCGGGAAGACCACATTGATGCGGCACTTAAAAACAGTGCTTACGCCTCATGGCTGCCGGACGGGGGAGGTCCTGTTTGAGGGGCGTCCCTTAGGAGAAGTAAGCCAGCGGGAGCAGAGCGCCAAGATCGGATATGTGATGCAGAATCCCGATAATCAGATCGTCACGGACAAGGTATGGCACGAACTGGCGTTCGGCCTGGAGAGTCTGGGGACAGACCAGCGTACCATGCGGCTGCGTGTGGCGGAGATGGCCAGCTATTTTGGAATACAGACCTGGTTCCACAAAAATGTGACGGAGCTTTCCGGCGGTCAGAAGCAGCTTCTGAATCTGGCCTCCATTATGGCCATGCAGCCTACGGTGCTGATTTTAGACGAGCCCACCAGCCAGTTGGATCCCATCGCTGCCGCTGATTTTCTTAATACCGTGCGCAAGATCAACCTGGAGCTGGGTACTACGGTCATTTTATCGGAGCACCGGCTGGAGGAGGTATTTCCCGCGGCGGACCGGGTGGTGGTGGTAGAAGGCGGGCGTATCATTGCGGTCGAGCCGCCCCGCGCCATCGGGGAGCGGCTTCGGGAGTTAAAGAGCGATATGCTGGTATCCCTGCCCTCGCCGGTACAGATTTATTATGGGACAGGCAGCTTTCTGGAGTGCCCGCTGACGGTGCGGGAGGGAAGGAACTGGCTGAGCAGGGAGATGGCGGATCGGCCCCTTACGACCGTGAGCCTTCCGGAGGAGGAAGCGTACCGGGAACCCTCAAAGCCGGCTCTGGAGCTTAAGGAAGTCTGGTTCCGTTACGAGAAGGAGCTGCCGGATGTGCTCAAAGGCGTCAGCCTCAAGGTAGAAGCAGCAAGCCTTCACGGGATCGTGGGCGGCAACGGCACCGGCAAGTCCACCATGCTGAAGTCTGTCTGCGGGGTCTGTAAGCCCTACCGGGGGAAGGTTTTCCTGGAGGGGAAGCGGATTGAGAAATATAAGGCCGGGGAGCTGTTTGAAAACTGCCTGGCTATGCTGCCGCAGGATCCCCAGAGTCTGTTTGTGAAAAAGACGGTGCGCGCGGATCTGGAGGAGATGCTTTCCGGCCGGGGCTTAAAGAAGGAGGAGCGGGAAGAAAAAATTGCGCGCCTGGCGGAGGAATGCGCAGTGACGGAGCTTCTGGATGCCCACCCTTACGACCTTTCCGGCGGGGAACAGCAACGGGCGGCGCTGGCCAAGGTGCTGCTGTGCGATCCAGGGATCCTCCTTTTGGACGAGCCCACCAAGGGGATTGACAGCTTTTTCAAGGAAAAGCTGGCCCGCATTTTGAAACGGCTGAACCGGCGGGGCGTGACCATCCTGATGGTATCCCATGATGTGGAATTTTGTGCCCGCTATGCGGACGCGGTTTCCATGTTTTTTGACGGCGGCGTGATTACCACCAATACCCCGCGGCGGTTTTTCTCCCAGAACAGCTTTTATACGACGGCGGCGAACCGCATGAGCCGCCACCTGTTTCCCGATGCCGTCACCAATGAGGACGTGATCGCCCTGTGCAGACAGAATAGCGCCGATGAGGATGCGATTGCCCTGCGGAGACAGGATGCCAATGATGAAAAAATGTCCGCACTGCACGGACAGAATAAAGGAGATATTTAGTTATGGAAACAACTGCGAAAAAAAAGCTGGGAAGGGGCATAATAGTGGCAATTCTGGTGATTGTCCTTCTGATTCCGGCCACTCTGTATCTGGGAACAAAGCTGTCTGGCAGGCAGTATTATATCACAAGCCTCCTGATCATCCTTTACACGATGCTCCCGTTCTTCCTGGCATTTGAGAAACGCAGGCCCCAGGCCAGGGATCTGGTGGTGCTGGCGGTGATGTGTGCCATCGCGGTGGCGTCCCGGCTGGTTTTTATCTGGGCGCCCCATTTTAAGCCCATGGCGGCGATCATCATCATTGCGGGGGTGGCCTTTGGCGCAGAAGCAGGCTTCCTGGTGGGCGCCATGTCCGCCTTTGTGTCCCAGTTTTTTTGGGGCCAGGGCCCCTGGACGCCCTGGCAGATGTTTGCCTTTGGCATGGCAGGCTTCCTGGCGGGGCTTTTCGGGCGGCTGGGGCCTGTGGCCAGGAAACGGATCCCCCTTTGCATTTTCGGCGGCCTGGAAGTGCTCCTGGTGGTGGGGACGATCCTAAACAGCTCTACGCTGTTTACCGTGGTTTCCCACATTACAATGGAAAGTGCCGCAGCGATTTACCTGGCGGGCCTGCCGGTGGATGCCATCCAGGCGCTGGCAACGGTATTGATGCTCCTGGCAGCGTCGGGGCCTATGTTCGAGAAGCTGGACCGTGTAAAAACCAAGTACGGTGTTATGGAGGGATAGGCTATGCGGTTTGATTCTTACCATCCGGCCATCAATCTTCTGTTTTTTGTGGCGGTACTGGCGGCCGCGGTGCTTTTTGACCATCCGGTATTCCTGCTTTTGTCCTATCTGTGCCCCTTTGTGTATTCCATCGGGCTTAAGGGGAGGCGGGCACTGGTGTTTCATCTGCTGCTGCTCCCGCTGATGGCGGCCTACACCTTGTATTATGCTGCCTACAATCATTTTGGCATTACTCCTTTGGGGAGCAATTTTATTGGAAACCAGATTACGGCGGAATCCATCGCCTACGGCGCGGTGCGGGCCATAAAGGCGGCTTCTGTGTGCATGTGGTTTTCCTGTATTCACGCGGTAGTTAGCAGCGATAAGATTGTGTACCTCTTTGGCCGGATTGCCCCCCGGCTGTCCTTGTATCTGGCGATCCTGCTCCGCCTGGTTCCCCGGATCAAAACCTATGCCGCCAAGGTACATACGGCTCAGAAATGCATCGGACGGGGGCTTGATTCTGGCAGCATCCTCCGGCGGTGCCGGAATTTTTTCCGGATCGCCTCCATTATCATCACCTGGACCATGGAAAATCTGATCCGCACCGCGGATTCCATGAAAAGCCGGGGCTATGGCCTGAAAAAACGCAGGGCCTTTTCCATCTACCGCTTCGACTACCGGGACCGGAGCTTTGTTCTGGGACTTTCTTTTGCTTTCACAGTCGTGGTGATGGGCGTCCTCCTGGACCAGACCCGGACCCTGTACGATCCGGAGATCATCATCAATCCCATAACGCCGCTTAGTATCGTCTTTTACGCGGCATATGGAGCCGCCTGCCTGATGCCGTTCTTTCTGCAGCTTGCAGGAGAATGGCGGTTCTTCCTTTCAACGCAAAGTCGGCACTTGTAAAAATCCCTCAAATGGCATATAATAAAATGTATTGTTTTCCCCGGAAGGAAATTTCCGGGGAATCAGCAGAACATACAAGGGGTGAGCAGATGGCAGAATATGCCAATATAATTATTGATATCAGCCTGGAAAAATTAGATCGGCCCTTCCAGTACCGGATTCCCCAGAAGCTTAGGGACAGCCTTACGGTGGGGATGCCGGTGCAGGTACCCTTTGGGAACGGGAACCGGACCATACGGGGGTATGTGATCGGACTGACGGACGAGGCGGAGCTTGATCCGGAAAAGATCAAGGACATTTGCGGCCTTGACAGCGCCGGGGTGGCCGTGGAGACCCAGTTGATTGCCTTAGCGGCCTGGATCCGCGAGCATTATGGGGGGACCATGAACCAGGCGTTGAAAACCGTGCTGCCCATCCGGCAGAAGACGGCACAGAAACAGAAGCGCACGCTGCGTCTTCTGCTGCCCGCAGACATTGCCAAGGCGGAGCTGGCAAAATGTGTCCGCAGGAGACGGACAGCCCAGGCCCGGCTGCTGCAGAGCCTGATCAAACACAATGTAATTCCTTACGAGACGGCAACGGGGCCTTTAAAGGCTACGGCGTCGGTGATCCGCAGCCTGGAGGAAAAGGGCTTCCTGAAGGTGGAGAGCACGAAGGTGTGGCGCGATCCCATCCGTTATCTGACCGATACGCAGAGCGGGGAACATCCGCAGAAGCTGACTGATACGAAGCACGGGGAAGGGCAGACGCCCTATCCGCCCAGGTCCGGCAGCAGGCACATCCGGCTGAATTCCATGCAGCGGCAGATCGTAGAGGAGATCGGCGCCGAAGCTGAGAGTGAGAATCCCAGGCCCTGCCTGATCCGGGGCGTTACCGGCAGCGGCAAGACGGTGGTGTACATAGAGCTGATTGCGGAAGCCGTGCGCTGCGGCAGGCAGGCTATCGTGCTGATTCCGGAGATTGCCCTGACCTATCAGACCGTGATGCGGTTCTATGAGCGCTTTGGCAGCCGTGTATCGATCCTCAATTCGCGGATGTCGGCGGGGGAACGGTACGACCAGTTTCTGCGGGCCAGAAACGGAGAGCTGGACGTGATGATCGGGCCGCGGTCGGCCCTGTTCACACCGTTTTCAAATCTGGGATATATTATTATCGATGAGGAGCATGAGAATTCCTACAAGAGCGAGACCACGCCCCGGTATCATGCCCGGGAGACCGCCATCCGGCGGGCCGGGATGTGTGGGGCGGCGGTGGTCTTAGGATCGGCCACCCCCTCCTTGGAGAGCTATTACCAGGCCAGACAGGGAACGTACCGTCTCTTTGAGATGACGGAGCGGGTGGAAAAGCGTCCCATGCCAAAAAGTGAGATCATCGATCTGCGGGAGGAATTAAAGCAGGGGAACCGTTCCATCTTAAGCCTGCGGCTGCAGGAGCGGATGGAGGAAAGCCTTGCGGCAGGCCGGCAGACCATGCTGTTTTTAAACCGCCGGGGCGTTTCGGGCTTTGTATCCTGCCGCTCCTGCGGTCATGTGTTCAAATGCCCCCACTGCGACGTGTCCTTAAACCAGCACAACAACGGACAGCTCGTCTGCCATTACTGCGGCTACCGGCAGCCCATGGTTAAGACCTGCCCGGAGTGCGGCTCCGAATATGTGGGGGGCTTTAAAGCGGGAACCCAGAAGATCGAGCAAGTGGTGAAGGAACGTTTTCCCATGGCGCGGGTGCTGCGGATGGACTTTGATACCACCCGCAGCAAGGACGGCTATGAGAAGATCCTGTCATCATTTGCCGGCGGTGAGGCAGATATCCTCATCGGAACCCAGATGATCGTCAAGGGCCATGATTTTCCCAATGTGACTCTTGTGGGGATTTTAGCGGCGGACCTGTCCCTTAACAGCAGCGATTTCCACGGGCCGGAGCGGACCTTCCAGCTTTTGACCCAGGCGGCGGGCCGCGCCGGCCGGGGAGAGCTTCCCGGCCATGTGGTGATCCAGACCTACCGGCCCAAGGAGTACAGCATCCGGCTGGCGGCGGAGGCGGATTACGTGGCCTTTTATGAGCAGGAGCTTGCCTACCGCCAGATGATGGGGTATCCTCCGGCGCAGCACATGCTGCAGATGCTGGTGGCCTCCCCGGATCAGATGATGGCGGAGCTGTCGGCGGATCTCCTTGGGCAGAAGGTGAAGAATGCCTTAGAGGGCGGGAAGCTTCCAAAGCTTTGCCTTCTGGGTCCCACAGACGCCGCGGTGGCAAAAGTAAAAGACATTTACAAAAAAGTGTTATATTTTAAACACGAAGATTATTCCGTGTTGATCCGTCTGAAGGACGCGCTGGAATTATTTATACAAAAGCACCGGGAATTTGAGAATATTACCGTGCAGTTTGATTTTGATCCGATGAACGGATTTTAAGAAGGAGGATATGGAACATGGCATTGAGAGAGATTCGGGTGATGGGCGATGAGATTCTGGCAAAGCCCTGCCGGGAGGTAAAGGAGATGACGCCGAAATACAAGCAGTTGGTGGACGATATGTTAGAGACCATGTACGAGGCCAACGGCGTAGGGCTGGCGGCCCCCCAGGTGGGGATTCTGCGGCGCATTGCGGTGATCGACATCGGGGACGGCCCCGTGATCCTGGTGAATCCCAGATTGCTGGAATCGGAAGGGGAGAATGTGGCGGATGAAGGCTGCTTAAGCCTGCCGGGAAAGGCGGCGGAGGTGCCAAGACCCGATTATGTGAAGGTGCTGGCCTTCGATGAGAATATGCAGGAGCGTGTGATCGAGGGGGAGGAGCTTCTGGCCCGGGCTTTGTGCCACGAGATCGAGCATCTGGACGGACATATGTATGTGGAGAAGGCGGTAGGGCCCTTACACGACGTAGAATTTGAAGAGGAATAAGGAAATGAAGATTATATTTATGGGGACCCCGGATTTTTCCGTGGGGACATTGGAAGCATTGTTGGGAGCCGGCCACGAGATTGCCCTGGTGGTCACCCAGCCGGATAAGCCCAGGGGCCGGGGGAAGGAGCTCTCGCCGCCGCCGGTGAAGGAGTGCGCTCTTAAGCATGGCCTGCCGGTGTACCAGCCCCGCCGTGTGCGGGAGGCGGAATGCGTTTCGTATCTGCGGGAATTTGCGCCGGATGTGATCGTGGTGGTAGCCTTTGGACAGATTCTGACCAGGGAGATCCTGGATCTTCCCAAATATTGCTGCGTCAATGTCCATGCTTCCCTGCTGCCTAAGTACCGGGGAGCGGCTCCCATCCAGTGGGCGGTGATAAACGGGGAGACGGTGAGCGGCGTAACCACCATGCGGATGGATGAGGGGATCGATACCGGCGATATGATCGAGAAGGTTTGTGTGGAGCTTTCCAGTCGGGAGACCGGCGGAAGTCTGTTTGACCGTCTGGCCCGTACCGGGGCGGAGCTTTGCGTGCACACCCTCTCCCTGATCGAGGCGGGAACGGCTGTTTACACGCCCCAGGACCATGAGGCGGCCACCCATACTGCCATGATCAAAAAGCAGATGGGGGAGCTGGATTTTTCCAGATCTGCCACGGAGCTGGAGCGGCTGGTGCGGGGCTTAAATCCCTGGCCCAGCGCCTATACCCGCTGCATGGGCAAGACCTTAAAGATCTGGGAAAGCCGTGTTGTGCCAAAGGAGCAGCTTACGGACTGTCCGGCGCCGGATTGGGAGCCGGGAGCCCTGCATCTGTCCGGAAAAAACAGGATGCTTGTAAAGTGCGGCCAGGACTGGCTGGAGCTTCTTACCGTGCAGCTTGAGGGCAAAAAGCGGATGGACGTACCCTCCTTCCTGCGGGGGTATCCTTTGGCGGACGGAAGCTATCTGGGGACGTAGAAAAAGAAAGGAGGCAGCGTTATGCCATATGGATTTTACCGGTATTGGGATCCCACATATTTTCTGGTTCTGATCGGGGCGGTGATCTGCCTGCTGGCTTCGGCCCGGGTAAAGAGCACCTTCCGGAAATACTCCCATGTGCGGAGCATGGCGGGGCTTACCGGCGCCCAGGCGGCGGAGCGGATTTTGCGGAGCGCCGGGATTAGCGACGTGCAGATCCAGCAGGTATCCGGGGAACTGACGGATCATTATGATCCCAGGAACAAAGTGCTGCGGCTGTCGGACAGCGTGTACGGTTCCGACTCCGTGGCGGCGGTGGGGGTGGCGGCCCACGAATGCGGTCATGCCATCCAGCATCATACGGGCTATGTGCCCCTTTCCTTAAGGACCGCCATTGTGCCGGTGGCCAATCTGGGTTCTGCTCTGGCCTGGCCCCTGATCATCATCGGCCTGCTTTTTACCAGAGGGACGGGAAGCGTCCTGATTACGGCGGGAATCATCTGCTTTTCGGCGGCGGTGCTGTTCCAGCTTGTGACGCTGCCGGTGGAATTTAACGCCTCCGGCCGTGCCTTGCGGATCCTGGGAGATACCGGGGTGCTGGGAACAGAGGAGGTACGCGATACCAGAAAGGTGCTCTCGGCGGCGGCGCTGACTTATGTGGCCGGAGCGGCGGCAGCGATTCTGCAGCTTTTGCGTCTGGTGCTTCTGTTCGGCGGAAGGCAAAGGGACGATTAAGAACGCAAGATGGGAGGAGCAAACGATGACGCAGCCTGTGAATGTGCGCCTGCTGGCGCTGGAGGTGCTGCTGGCGGTGACCAGGGACGGGCAGTACAGCCACATCGCCCTGGGGCAGACCCTGGAGAAATACCAGTACCTGACCAAGCAGGAGCGGAGCTTTCTGACCCGCCTTTGCGAGGGAACCTTAGAGCGCAGGATCTGGATCGATTATGTGCTGGATCAGTTTTCCAACGTGAAGGTGAAGAAGATGAAGCCGGTGATCCGCTGTATCCTGCAGGCGGCCGTTTATGAGATCCGCTATATGGATGCGGTGCCGCCTGCGGCCACCTGCAACGAGGCGGTGAAGCTGGCCGGAAAAAAAGGTTTTGGCAATCTGAAGGGCTTTGTCAATGGCGTATTGCGTAATATCAGCCGCAGCCTGGATGCGATTTCCCTTCCGGACCCGGAAGAGGAGCCGGTAAAGTGGCTGTCGGTGACTTATTCCATGCCGGAATGGATTGTGGAGGAATGGCTGGAACGTTATGGCAGGGAGGGGACCGTAAAAATCTTAGAAGCGTTTCTGGCAGAGCCTGCCACCTGCATCCGTGCCAATACCACCAGAATCCGGCCGGGGGAGCTGGCAGAGCGTCTTCGTGAAGAGGGCGTGACGGTGGAGGAAAATCCCCTGCTTCCCGAAAGCCTGCTGTTGTCAGACTATGATTTTTTGTGGAAGCTTCCTTCCTTTGCAGAAGGGCTGTTCCATGTGCAGGATACCAGCTCCCTGCTGGCCGCGGGCGCGGCCTGGGAGGGGCTTGGATTCTCGGATTCCCAGCAAAAAGCATCCCCGGAAACGACGAAGGCCCGGGAAGGACAGGCCGTCAAGGTGCTGGACGTCTGTGCGGCCCCCGGCGGAAAAAGCATGTGTCTGGCGGAGCTTTTAGGGGAGCGGGGCCAGGTGGAGGCCAGGGATTTAAGTGGGAAAAAGGTGGATTTGATCCGGAAAAATATAGAGCGCTGTGGCCTTTCCAATGTGACGGTACAGGTGCAGGATGCTTTGGCGCCCCGTCCTGGGGATTTGGGGATGTACGATCTGGTGCTGGCGGACCTGCCCTGCTCCGGTCTGGGGGTCGTCGGCAGGAAGCCGGATATTAAATACCGGATGACCAGGGAACAGCAGAAGGAGCTTGCCTGTCTGCAGAGAAAGATCCTGCACACGGTCTACGCTTATGTGAAGCCGGGGGGCGTGCTGTTGTACAGTACCTGTACCATCGGACGGATGGAGAATGAAGAAAATGTCCGTGCATTTTTGAAGGAGCATCCGGAGTTTGCCCTGGAGCAGGAGCAGCAGCTTTTGCCGGTGGCGGGGCTGCAGGACGGGTTTTTCTATGCGCGGATGCGAAGGAACGCAGGAGAAGGAGAAGGCGGCCTGGGCCGTACCTGTATGTCAAAAAACCAGGACAAGAAGGAGGTAACATGACAAAATCAGATATTAAGTCCTGGAATCAGAAGGAACTGGAGGAATTTCTGGTGTCCCTGGGGGAAAAGCCCTTCCGGGCGCGCCAGATTTATTCCTGGCTGCATCAGCGGCTGGCGGTCTCCTTTCAGGAGATGACCGATATTTCAAAGGCCCTTAAGGAGAAGCTTGCATCATGCTGTAAGCTGACAGGGCTTTGCCAGGTCAGACGGCAGATTTCAGCCGTGGATGGAACCAGGAAGTATCTCTTTGAACTGGACGACGGGAACCGGGTGGAGAGTGTGTGGATGCGTTACCAGCATGGAAACAGCGTCTGCATTTCTTCCCAGGTGGGCTGCCGTATGGGCTGCAGGTTCTGCGCCTCCACCATAGACGGTCTGGTGCGGAATTTAACCCCGGCGGAGATGCTGGACCAGGTCTACCGGATTACGGCTGACACCGGGGAGCGGGTTTCCCATGTGGTGGTAATGGGAATGGGAGAGCCCCTGGACAATTATGAGAACCTGTTGAAATTTGTTAAACTTTTAACAGATGAGAGGGGGCTTCATATCAGCCAGCGGAACGTGACGGTATCCACCTGCGGGCTTGTGCCAAAGATCCGTGCTCTGGCAGAGGAGGAGCTTGCCATCACCCTGGCCCTTTCCCTGCACGCCTCCAGCCAGGAGAAGCGTCTTGCACTGATGCCGGTGGCCAATAAATATGAGATTCATCAGGTGGTGGACGCCTGCCGGTATTATTTTGAAAAAACGGGGCGGCGGATCACCTTTGAATATGCGCTTGTTGGCGGCGTCAACGACGGGGAAGAAGACGCCAGGGAGCTGGCGGCACTGATTTCGGACCTGAACTGCCATGTGAATCTGATTCCGGTAAACCCTGTTCTGGAGCGGGATTTTGTGCAGCCGGATCCCGCAAGGATACAAAATTTCAAAAATAAACTTGAAAAATATGGAATAAATGTTACTATAAGAAGGGAAATGGGCCGTGACATTGACGGGGCCTGTGGACAATTAAGGAGACGATATGCACCGGGAGGGGGCGAGTAGATTGAAGACATTTTCCATAACAGACAAAGGGAAGACACGACAGATGAATCAGGATTGCGTCTTTACATCGGAGAAGCCCATCGGGAATCTGCCCAATCTTTTTGTGGTGGCAGACGGTATGGGCGGCCATAACGCCGGGGATTATGCATCCAGATATGCAGTGGAGGTTATCATCCATGAGATCGCCGCAAGCGAGGAGAACGAGCCGCCTGCAATCATGCGGGGAGCCATAGAAGCCGCCAACCGCAGGCTGCTTTCGGAGGCTGAGGCGGATCCGAGCCTTTACGGCATGGGGACGACGGCTGTGCTGGCGTCGATTCGGGATGGGAATCTGTGGGTCGCCAATGTGGGAGACAGCAGGCTTTATCTGGTCAACGGCGGAATCCAGCAGGTGTCCAGGGATCATTCCCTGGTGGAGGAGATGGTACGCCGGGGAGAGATCAGCCGGGAGGAAGCCAGGGTGCACCGGGATAAGAACATCATTACCCGGGCCATCGGCGTGTCAGACCGGATTGAGGCGGATATTTACGAGCGGGAGCTTTCGGAGGAATGGCAGATCTTAATGTGCACCGACGGATTGTCCAATATGCTGACAGACGGGGAGATTTTGTCCATCATACGGTCCCAGCGCGATATTGCCGAGAAGGTGGAACGGCTGGTGCAGGCGGCAAATGACAACGGAGGAACAGATAATATTACAGCGATTGTAATAGAACCATGATAAATGAGGTAGGAATATGTTAACAGAAGGAATGTATATTGCAGATCGATATGAGGTCTTAGGGAAGATCGGCACCGGCGGTATGTCAGACGTTTATCTGGCGATGGACCATATCCTGGGCCGGCGGGTGGCGATTAAGGTATTGAAGCAGGAATTTGCGGAGGATGTTAATTTTGTAACAAAGTTCCGCAGCGAGGCCCAGGCGGCGGCCAGCCTGGAGCATCCGAATATCGTCAATATTTACGATGTGGGCAGCGAGTACGGCATGCACTATATTGTGATGGAATACGTGGAGGGCATTACCCTGAAAGGGTATATTGAGAAAAAGCGTGTGCTCTCTTACAAGGAAGCTGTCAGCATTGCCATCCAGGTGGGAAAAGGCATCGAAGCGGCCCACAATAAGCATATCGTACACCGTGATATCAAGCCCCAGAACATCCTGATCTCAACGGACGGAAAGGTGAAGGTGACGGATTTCGGTATCGCCCGGGCGGTGAATAACAATACCATTCACACCGATGTCATGGGCTCTGTCCATTACAGCTCTCCGGAGCAGGCCAGAAACGGCTATGTGGACGGAAAGAGCGATATTTATTCCCTGGGAATCGTCATGTTTGAGATGGTGACCGGCCGGGTGCCCTACGACGGGGATACGACAGTGGCGGTGGCCATCAAGCATCTGCAGGAGGAGCTGCCGGAGCCGCGGCTGTATGCGCCCCAGCTTCCGGTGGGCTTAGACGGCGTGATCAAGAAATGTACCCAGAAGAATCCGGACCGCCGGTATGAGGATATGGAGGCGCTGATTGCCGATCTGAAACGGGTGCTGGAGACGCCCGATGAGGATTTTGTGGTCTTAGAGCCCTTTGTGAAGGGAAAGACCCGTGTGATCCAGCAGGAAGAGGTGGAGGCCATCCGCAAGGAATCCCGGATGGAAGATTATGAAGAACCGGACAGGATGGAAGAAGATGACGAGGATGAGGACGACGAGGACGATGAGGGTTTCCTGAATCCCAAGATGGAAAAGGCGGTGACCATTCTCGGAATTGTGGCGGCCGTGATCATTGTGGTGATTATCATTGTGATTGTGATGAACTGGGTGGGCGTCTTTAAGTTCGGCGGTAAGGATACGGACAAGGACAACGATAAACAGACCGAAGAGGAGCTTGAGGATCCCGATGAGGAGGATGAAAAGCTGACCATGATCGATCTGCGGGGCAAGACCGTCGAGGAGGCCCGGGCGGCTTTAAAGGAAGCGGATCTTAGCGCTCTTGGCATCCGGGAGGACGGCAGCGTTTCCTCGGATGAGTATGAGAAGGGACAGATTGTGGAGCAGAATGTGAAGCCGGGGGATAAGGTGGATCCCCATACCACCATCCAGGTAACCATCTCCAGCGGCCCCGGTGAGTTTTCCGCGCCCGACGTTGTGGGTAAGACCGAGGATCAGGCGGAGCAGATGATCGAGGATGCGGAATTGAAGCCCTTGAAGGGAGATTACGCCTACAGCGATACGGTGGAGGAAGGGAAGGTGATTTCCCAGACGCCGGAGGCGGGAACTCCGGTGAAGAAGGGAGATACCATCACCTATGTGGTCAGCCGTGGCGTGGAGGAGATCCGGGTACCGGATGTATACAACCGTTCCGAGGCGGAGGCTAAGAGTATTTTGGAGGATGCCGGTTTTCCGGTACAGGGGGTAGAATCCGAGTACGATGACACGATTCCGGAGGGTAATGTGATCCGGCAGAGTGTACCGGGCGGAGAATACCGGCGGCGGGGAACGCCCATTACCATAGTGGTGAGCCTGGGAAAACAGACGGTGTATTATTCCTACAATGCATCCATTCCCTATCCGGCGGCTCCGGATGAGAATACGGTGGTACAGTTTGTAGATGCCGTTCTCTACATGGGGGAGAGCGACGGGACAATTCCCCTGAATAAGTCGGATAACGGCACTACGGTTACGCTCAGCGCCACGAATATTGCCAATTGCAATACCGGTACGCTGGTGATTACCTGGAAGACGATCACCACGACAACGGATGAGACGGGGAACACTTCCACCATGGAAGGGACGCTTCCGCTGGATGAACGCAATGTCAGCTTCGACAGACAGTAGGGGAGCTTGCATGCAGGGAAAGATTATTAAGGGGATTGCGGGCTTTTACTACGTCCACACCCCGGAGAACCAGATCTATGAGTGTAAGGCCAAGGGATTGTTCCGCAAGGAGAAGGTGAAGCCCCTGGTGGGCGACGATGTCTGCATGGATGTGATCGACCCCAGGGAGCATACCGGCAATGTGGTGGAGATCCTGACGCGGAAGAATGCCCTGATCCGGCCGGCGGTGGCGAATATTGACCAGGCACTGGTGATTTTTGCCGCCGTAAGCCCAAGGCCCAATCTGAATCTGCTGGATCGTTTTCTCATTACCATGCAATACCAGCAGGTAGAGACCAGCATTGTTTTTAATAAATGTGATCTGGCATCGGAGCAGGAGCTGTCTTTTCTTGGAACTGTTTATGAAAAAAGCGGCTACAGGGTGCTTTTTACCAGCGCAAAGACCGGCCTGGGCCACAGCGAACTGGCGGAGGTTCTTCATGGGCGTACCACGGCAGTGGCAGGGCCCTCCCGCGGAGGAAAGTCTTCCCTGATTAACAGTCTTCAGTCGGAGGTCCGGATGGAGACGGGGGGGATCAGTGAAAAGATTGAGCGGGGAAAGCACACCACCCGCCATTCCCAGTTGATCGCCGCAGGCGGGGGAACCTACATTATGGATACGCCCGGTTTTTCCACTCTTACTGTGGAGCAGCTTGGCAAGGAGGAGCTTGCCGGATATTTTGCGGAGTTTACTCCCTATGAACCGGAGTGCAGATTCTTAGGCTGCAGCCATACCCATGAGCCGGACTGCGGCGTGAAGGCTGCCTTAGAGCGCGGTGAGATTGCAGGGAGCCGTTATGAGAATTACGTGCAGCTATACAATGAGATCAAAGAGAAAAAGAGGTATTAGAATATGAACTATTTAGCGCCATCCATCCTTTCCGCAGATTTTGCGGTACTTGGGGAGCAGGTCCGTAAGCTGGATGCGGCCGGCGCCCCCTATGTACATATCGACGTGATGGACGGGGCCTTTGTCCCCAGCATCAGCTTCGGCCCTCCGGTGATTCGGTCCATCCGTCCGGTAAGCGGCCGGATTTTCGATGTTCATCTGATGATCGAGGAACCGGTGCGTTACATCAAAGAGTTTGCCGCTGCCGGGGCCGATCTTCTGACCGTCCATGCGGAAGCCTGTACCCACCTGGACCGGACGATTGAGGCTGTCCGGGATCTGGGAAAACGGGTGGGCGTCGCCCTAAATCCCGCCACGGATCTGAGTTGTCTGGAATACATTCTGCCTAAGCTGGATATGGTGCTTCTGATGACCGTGAATCCCGGTTTTGGCGGCCAGAAGTTCATTCCTTTTTGTATGGATAAAATCCGCGCTTTGCGTAGAATTGTGGAGGAACGTGGCCTTGATATGGATATCGAGGTGGACGGCGGTATCACCCTGGACAACGTGGAAGATGTGCTTGCGGCGGGAGCCAATGTGATTGTGGCGGGCAGCGCGGTGTTTAACGGCATCATTGAGGAGAATGTGAGGGCGTTTTTGGGGAAGATGTGGGGAATCAAAGCTTCTGTACCGGAAAATGAGGAACGAAAATGAAAGCAGGCATTGTAGCGGGTGGATTCGTGGAAGACGGATTCACCTTGCATTATATCAGGGAACAAAAACTGGAGGTATTATATGCGGTGGACCGCGGTCTGGAGTTTTTTGACCGTACCGGAATCCGTCCGGATTATATTGTGGGGGATTTTGATTCGGTGAAGCTCCGGGTACTGGAGCGGTATCGGAGGGAGCGGCCGGATCTTGAACTTTTAAATCCTGTGAAGGATGATACCGACAGCCAGCATGCCTTGAAAATGGCGCTGGAGGCGGGCTGTGAGGAGATTCATTTTCTGGGAGGGACAGGAAGCCGTATCGATCATGTGCTGGGAAATCTCCAGCTTCTGGGAATCTGCCTTAGGGAGGGTGTCCGGGGGCTGATGGCAGATCCTTACAACCGGATCCGCCTGATCAACAGGGAGACACGGATTTTGCGAGAACATCAGTTCGGAAAATTCGTGTCTCTGATTCCTTTTACGCCCCAGGTGACGGGAATCACGCTGACAGGGTTTAAGTACCCCTTGACAAACCATACCATGAGCGGTTATTTTGTGGAAGGGGCTTCCCCGGTCAGCGGAATCAGCAACGAGATCCGGGAGGATGTGGGCGTTATTTCCCTGAAAAGCGGGATCCTGGTGCTGGTGGAGGCCAGGGACAGCCTCTGAACGTCTCCCTGGGCGATGATCTGCGCCCGGCCGCTATCCTTGGGCGATGTCTGCTGCCCGTCGATGCCCGGCCGCTATTCCCTCCAGGGCGGGCAACTGGTGCCGGGCTGTTCCCAGCCCCAGTGTCCTCTGTGCTGGCACAGCTCAATCTCCTCGTGATCCGGCCCCCAGACATGGACGCCGCAGCATTCGGTATCGGGATAACCGTTGCGGCCCTTTAAAACGGTGGTATGCTCTAAGGGCATCTTCACGGTGGCTCCGGCATCCATCAGACGCTGGTATTGGGCGTCGATGTCGTCACATTCCAGAGCGATATGCTCCCATTTGCCATCGCCCTTGTCCAGATCCGGCTTTTCCAGCATCTCCAGTACAATGCCGTTCCCCAGACTGAACATACAGATATTGAAGCCGTCGATGGTGAACTCGTAAAGCATATGAGCTCCCTCGAACGCCTTCGTGTAGAACGCAATGGAGCGGTTCAGGTCGGAAACCGCCAGGAATAAGTGGAACATTCTTGTTGTTGCCATAGTGATAAATCCTCCTTTGCTATGAGCACTAAGCGATCGTATTGCGGTCGCATACGTGCGATGCATACCTGGCCCTTAGCGAAGCCAAGCACAGCGCTGGCTGAGGTTAGTAGCCAGGTATTGCTATGAGCACTAAGCGACCGTATTGCAGTCGCATACGTGCGATGCATACCTGGCCCTTAGCGAAGCCAGGCACAGCGCATCCTATATTCTGCGGGTCCCGCGGCAGCGTGGAAAATCACTGCAGCCGTAGAACTCCCCGAATTTTCCTTTTCGCCGGACCATGGGCGCGCCGCAGGAAGGGCAGCAGACCTCCGGCTGCACACTGTTTTCCGGAGTTTTGACAGCCAGGAGCTTTCCCAGCTCCTCGTAGCATTTCTGGTTCATCCGGCAGTCGTTGAGCGCCCGGTGGGCGCCCCTGGCGCTGATATGGAAATGCTCTGCCAGATCCGTCAGCTTGTGGTGGGAAAGCTGTGGCAGGCACTGCCTGGCCATATACAGGGTGTCGATGTAGTCGTTTGGAATCTTAGAACCGTACAGGGACATAGAGGCGTTGTGGATAAAATGCATGTCAAAGCTATGTATGTTGTGGCCCACCAGGACTTCGTCCCCGATGAAGGCCAGAAAGTCTTCCATCACATCGGAAAGGGGCGGGGCGTCCTTCACCATCTCGTCGGTGATGTGGTTGACGGCCGATGCGGCCTTTGGAATGGGCCTGTGGGGATTTACCAGGGTGGTGAATTCCGCTTCGGTCTGGTGGTTTTTCACCCGGATGGCGGAGATCTCGATGATTTCGTCCAGGTCCGGACGGACGCCGGTGGTCTCCAGGTCGAAGACCACATAGCTGTCGATGTATTGGCTGAAACGTTTTCCGCTTGTTTTTTTCATTGGTATGCTCCTTGATTTCTCTGAAAATGATTTTGCCGGCCTGTGATGCTATAGCCCGATATCGATGGATCCCCCGGCAGCGCCGGCCAGAGCAGTATCTGCACCGGAGCCGCTTATATCTATACCGGAGCCGCTTATGGGAGCGGCGGAAAAGACTGGATCCAAAGATGGTTCCGCGGGATCCATAACATCTGCGCTGGTGGCTTTTTCGTCCCTCTGTTCCCGTGCCTGTCTGCTTCTGAATTCCTCGTCCGCCTGGTTCATTCTGGCGTATTCCAGATTCCGGTGTATCCGCCGCTTTTGTTCCAGCGCAAGCTTTCGCTGCTTGATCCGCATGGCTTTTTGCAGTTCTTCCATGCCGGGATCGCCGGATTCCCGTTCCGCGGCCTTTTCGTTTCGTAGCTGCTGCTGTTCTTCCATGGTAAGGTTGCGAAGCTTCAATTTGGCGCAGCGTACCATGCGCCGGGCATGGCCGATGGCGGCATTGAGCTCGTTCTCATTGTACATGCCGCATCCCTTGCATTTCAGGAGGCTTACCAGCTTGCTCTTGGCGGTGTTTAGGACCAGGCCGGCGGTCTGGGAGCGAACAGCCCGTACCAGGGAGGAACGGATCTCCCGGGAATTGTAGTTTAATTTTTTACGGCGCAGCGTACCGGGCTTTTTGAGGGCGTGGGCGCTGTTTTTGGAGATAGTATCGTCCCGGCTTCCGTGGATGGCCCGTTCCGGCCTTCTGGCGCTCCCGGGCGGTATCGCTTGCTGATCCCTGCCAGGCGGGATGTCGGTAATCCTCATTGCTTTTCACCTCTTCCTCCCATCAGTATACACTTTTTTCTTTTTATTCTCAATAGCTTCCGGGAGAAATTCCGAATTTCTGATTCCGTCAAAAACATTGACAAGACAGGGGGTATTTTCTATAATAAAAATAGTTTTATAATTTCTTAATAATTTTTACATATTTTTCATACAAGAGAAGGGGAATGAGAGATGGCAAAATTTTGTACACGTTGTGGGAGGCCGTTGGCAGAGGGAGAGGTCTGTAACTGCCAGGGCGGGGCCAGCGGCGATAACGCCGGGCCAGGCTTTCTGGATGACAGGCAGGGAGGAACAGGCTTTTCGACGCCCATTGACAAGCAGGCGGCGGCAGGCTTCCTGGAGTCCATGAAGAACCGGATGGGGCTTGGCGATGAGGAACTGAACAAGATCGATGCCTTTGAGAAGGGGAAACGGATCGTACCGGACTGTGTCAGGGCCAATGAGGGCGAGGTCCATGTGAAGCAGTATACCGTGGCCACCCTGCGCAACCGGATTCTGGGAATCCCTTATACCAAGGCCATCGGCCGGATCCAGGTGACCAACAAGCGGGTGATTTTCCGGGCGCCGGGGCGCTGCGTGGCGGGGCGGACTACTCTGCAGCATGAGTTTGCCATCGACGAGCTGGCGGGAATTGAGGCCAGGAGAGAGTATGTGGTGAATCTGTGGGATCTTTTGATCGGTCTGATTGTGGTTTTGTTTGGCGGAGGGGTCCTGATGTGGATGATCAATGTCACCTGCTACGATTCCATGGTGCGGGGCAGGATTGTGGGCCCGGTGATGCTGGCGATACTGTTTGGACTTGCGGGCTGCGTGCCTTTTTTCCTGGTGAAGAAGAAGTGGCTTCTGAAGCTGCTCTGTGAGGGCGCGTCCCTGCTCCCCCTGCTTATGGTGGGGGCACTTGCCCGTTACTGGTCCAGATTCTGGGGCGGATTTTTGTGGTTTTTGGGATTTTTCTCCCTGGTGATTACGATATTTACATTGGTGGTGTATGTGATCCGGCCCAATCTGGTGCTGCTGATCAAGACAAAGTCCGCCACGGAGGCCATTGATATCAAGCGCCGCAAACGCAGCGTGGGCTTTTGGAACAGCGGGGAAAAGGACGATCATACGGGCTATGCGGAGATCCTTCCGGAGGAGGACGCGGAGCGGTGTATCCGGGAGATCAACGCTATGATTAACGATATCCAGAAGCTGGGTGATTTTGGGATCGAGAAGTGGCAGCAGAAATAGGGAAGGAGCTTTGAACAGGAAAATGCCGGGATTGTTCCGACTGGAGAGGAGTGGTTGGAGAGTCCCGGTTTTTCCATTACAATGATAAAACGAAAGGAGCCACAAGTATGGCAGATGCAGCGAACTTTTCCACCGGTACTGACGGGGATTCCGTCAAGGGTGACCTGAGCTATACCCAGCAGCCGGATAAGAATACGACGGAAACGGTGAAGATTACCGGCAGTTATAAGCCGGGAGATACCGGCGTCTTTAGCATGCAGCTTGAGGATTCTGTGAAACAGGAGGTGGCGGAGAGAATCCAGGCAGCGAAGAAGGATACTGTGGGCGTGGAATTTTCCGACAGCGATACGAAATTAAAGCAGGAAGCGGAGCAGTCCATGCGGTTTGGGGACGATAACGCCCATACCAGGGTTTTTGTGAAGGATTCCTCCTCCATCAGTACGAAAAAGGGCTATGAGAGCAGCGTTACCGCAGGGATGACCCAGAAGCAGGGGATTTTTGAAAATACCATGCAGGGGACGGTGGACACCGGCTTTGACGGGAAGAAGGCTACCTTAAGGAGCGAGATTTCAAGCTCTGCGAAGGTGGGAAATGAGGAATTTTCAGTGGAGACCAGCCAGAAGCATTCCAATACCATCGGCACGGACGGGTCCCGCCAGGAAAGCACCACTGTGGGCGGCAAGGTCAACGCCGGGGCGGTGGAGGTGGGCGCACAGACCACCCAGAGCCACAGCCAGTCCACGGGCCAGGACGATAAGGGACAGGAGACCCAGACGGAGGAAACCACCCAGAAGACCGAGGGAACGGTGGGGGTGAAGGCCTCGGAGGGTGTGAAGCTGAAGCAGACGGTGGGAACGGAGAAAACGGAGAAGGTGTCGGAGAATGAGGAGGTCCAGCAGACGGAAACCACCGAAAAGCTGAATTTCAAGACCAGGATCGAGGTGGATTCCCAGAAGGCTACGACTGCGGAGGTGTTGATGGCGGCCATGTTCAACATGCAGGCGGCCGTTACGGAGAAGGCCCTGTCGGCGGCTACCGAGACAAAGACCACCAATACGGTGGTGAAGGAAACTCCCGCCCAGCAGGAGGCGGAGTCCCAGGAGTATGATTATTACAACGGATACGGTTATTAGAAAGGATGATAAATTGAAAAAAATAGAAGTTTTTGATGGAAACGAGCTGCACTGGACGCCGATTTTGTATCCCACCAAAGCGCCAAAGTGCGCCTTTTCGGGGTTGGACGAAAATGGACGGGAAATCTACGTGCCCCTTGACGAAAACCTGTTCAGCCGGCATATGCTGCTGCTGGGCGGCATCGGGACGGGAAAAACCAATGTTTTCAATCAGATACTGGGACAGCTACGCAAGCTTATGACCGGCGAAGATATCATGATAATATTTGATACCAAGGGGGATTTTTACCGGGAATTTTACCGGCCGGGAGATATCGTAATCAGCAACGACGAGACGGCCACAGGGCCAGACGGGCCGGACTATTGGAACATTTTCCATGAGATCGGGCAGGAGGATCATATGGAAGAAAACATTGTGGAGATTTCCAAAGCCTTGTTCCGACAGAAGTTAGAGAAGACGAACCAACCGTTTTTCCCCAATGCGGCCAAGGACCTCTTTTCCGCGGTTCTGACCCATTTTTGCCGCAACAAGGAGCTTAGGGCGGACAATCAGATGCTGCGGGCGTTTTTAGATGGTGTTCCGGTGGCGGCGCTGCGGGAGATGCTTGGGCAGCATGAGGATTTAAAGGCCATGGCCACCTATATTTTTGACGACCGTTCGCCCCAGACCCAGGGTGTGATCTCGGAGCTGCAGCAGTTGTCGCGGGAGATTTTCCTGGGGAATTTTAAGAAGGAGGGAACGCTGTCCATGCGCGGCATCGTGCGCGCCAAGGGAGCCCGCTTTGTCTTCATCGAGTACGATCTGGGGATCGGCAATATGCTTTCGCCAATTTACAGCCTGCTGTTTGATCTGGCGCTGAAGGAGGCCTTAAGCAGGAAAAAGAGCGAGGGGAATGTGTATTTTATTACGGATGAGTTCAGCCTGCTTCCCAATCTGCAGCATGTGGACGATGCGGTGAATTTTGGCAGGAGCCTTGGGGTGAAATTCATGATCGGGATCCAGAACATCGACCAGGTCTATGAAAATTACGGGGAGAACCGGGCCAGGAGCCTGCTGTCCGGCTTTCTGACCACCGTCTGCTTCCGGGTCAACGACGGCAAATCCAAGGAGTACATCAAGGAGCTTCATGGGGTGAACCGGAAAAAGGAGATCTACATGGCTTCGGTCCAGGGGCGCGGGATCATGGAAAGTGTCCGGGACGCCAATGTGGTGGAGGACTGGGATATTACCAGGCTGGGCCTTGGACAGGCCATTATCGGTTTCCCGGGGACGCCCCCCTTTGTGTTCCAGTTTAAAAAATATTAGCACAGGAGGAGTAAGTGTATGAAAACAAAAGGAAATGCAGGGCATCTGATTGCGGTCATTGTCCTGGCGGTACTGCTTTTGGCAGGGGTTGTTCTCTGCGGAGCCCTCTGGATGGGGCTTGGCACGGAGAAGCTGTCCCAGACCAGGGAGGCGGCGGGGCCTGCGCCCCTGGGGAACAACGCCCAGGAGACCGGGGAAGATGAGACGGTGACGGCGGGAATCGACGCGTTTGTGATTACGGCCCCGGGCGGGGCGGCGGCAGATCAGACCCAGACGGAAGCTGGGGACCCGGCGGCCGCGGGTCCCCAGCAGCCGGCAGGAGAAGAAGCAGCGTATCTGTGCGATTACAGCGCCCAGCGTCCCTTAACCGAGGCGGACGTGGAAGCCTATCGAGCTGGTGTTTACGAAGGGCTGCCCACCGGAAAAAATGTGTTCCAGATGATCATCAATGAGATTTATGCCCGGCACGGCTACCAGTTTCAGAACGCGGAGATCCAGGCTTATTTTGACCAGAAGGAATGGTATCAGGCCATCACGGAACGGAACGGGGATATGAACGCGGTTCTGGCGGGCATGTCGGAGGTGGAAAAAGCCAACGTGGAATTCCTGTCAGGCTATGGAGAGGAGGAATAGGGATGTTTTGCCAGAATTGTGGAACAAAAAATCAAGACGATGCGCTCTTTTGCGAGGCCTGTGGAACGAAGCTTATAAAGGAGCCCGGGAAAGGGCCTGCCATGGGTCCGGGAAAGGAGCCCGGGAAAGGGCCTGCCATGGGCTCGGGAAAGGCGCCTGGGAAAGGGCAGAGGGCCAGTGGCAAAAAGGTTCCTGTATTGCTCATTGTGTGGATTGCAGAGGCCGTCGCCCTGCTGGCGGTCCTGGCCGGGGCTTTTTTCATCGGGAAGAGCGGAACCGGCCCGGAAAAGACGGCGTTGAACTATTTTATCAATGTGGCCAACGGGGACTGGGAAAAGGCGTATGAGAAGCTGGATGTGGAAGAATCTCCATTTATCAATGGCGAGATGTTCGCCATGGCTAACCAATACAATGACCTGGGAGCCATCAATCAGTGTGAGGTGATGCGCAGGCCCCAGGATCTGTTTTTGCAGGAGACGGAATCCGCCCTTGGCAAGACGGTTACTGTGGTTTTCCGGACCCGGGGGGATACCCAGGACCGGTATTTTGATGTGAATGTCAGCCGGATGCCCCGGAAAAAATATCTGCTGTTCGACGATTGGAAGGTGGGAACCAGCAATCTCATCAGCCGGAATTATACCATCAGCGTTCCCGTGGGCGCAGATGCTGCCGTAGACGGACTTGCGCTGGGGGAGGAGTACCTTATGAGCCAGGAGCCGGATGCCTATGGTAATGTCAACTATGTGATCCCTGAGATTTTCAGCGGGATCCACACCATTACGGTGTCCATGGAGGACCGGGAGGACATCACGGAGACGGTGCAGATTTCTTATGATAATGACGCCTATTACGCGGACCGGATGAAGTATCGGAAGGAAATGCTCACGGAGCTGATTGGGATTGCCGGTGCGGATATGCGAAATATTTACCAGGCGGCCGTGGAGGGAAGGACCTTAAAGACATTGGAAGGGCTGTTTACCACAGACGCAGAGAACTTCGAGGAGATCACCTATGCCTATGAAGCATTGCTTTCCGATCTGAATGAGGGAAATACGGCTCCTGTTTCCATCAGCTTTTCCAATCTGGCCGGCAGCAGCCGTCCGGATGAGACAGTCGTTGCGCTCAGCTTTGACTATCGGGTAGATTATACCTATGAGGACTGGTGGAGCGGCCAGCAGGAGAGGGACAGCTACGAGGGCTCGGATACCTGGTATTTCTATTTCGTGAAGGAAAACGGAGCCTGGGTTTTACAAAATCTGGGGTGTGAGGAGCTGTATTATTAAGATAAGAAATGCAATAAGGAAGGATACCAAAGAAGATGAAACGATGTAATAATTGTGGGTTCCAGAATGCGGACGGGAGCAGATTCTGCGAAAACTGCGGACAGCCGTTGGCGGCCGGTCAGGCAGATGGAGCGGGGAAGAAAGCGCCGGAATATGCGCCCGCACCGGGCAAAAAGGAACCGAAAAAAGGAAAGGGCGGCCTGATTGCCCTGATTGTCATTGGTGTGGTGGCGCTTGTTGCGGCGGCTGTGACGGTGGGATTTTTCCTGTTCCGGGAGAAGCTTCTGGCAACCTTTCAGAACCTGTTTCCCCAGGGGCAGGTCCAGGAGCTTCTGGAGGATCCCACAAAACAGGAGGATACGCAGGAGGAACCGGGGCAGGAGGATCCAGATCAGGGACAGCAGGATCCGGCGCCGGAGGCCGGTACCGGGGAGGATACGCAGCCAGAAGAGAACCCGCAGCCGGCAGGCTATGCGGATGTGGACATGAACGGCGTGGATAACGCATATATTGAAGTCAGGGGGATCTTGTCTGGTCAGGGAAGGGATATGTGCCTGGAGCTTATGAAGCCTTCCTCCGCCGCCGTGGATCGTAACGGGGAGATCCTTAGGAAGGATGGATTGACAGAGCTGCCGCTGGCAGGAGGAAACGAGGGCAGCGAAGGCGCGGAGGTTTTGATCAAGGGAAAGCTTCTGACAGATGAAGCTGGCGGGCTGTATCTGGAGGTTGTGAAGATGGATGTATTGAAGGCAGCGGCTGTTCCCGCCGACGATCCTTCCCGGATTCACCGCTATGAGGTGATCAAGGCCGACGTCAACTGGCAGGAGGCTTATGAGGATTGCCTGCGCCGGGGTGGCTATCTGGCCAGGATCAATTCAGAGGAGGAATTTGCGGCCGTGCTGGAAACGATTGCGGCGGCAGATATGCAGTCGGTTCATTTTTTCCTGGGAGGTCTCCGCAAGGAGGACGGGCAGGAATATTACTGGGTGGATGAAAACGGCGCTTTGATGGAGCCGGTGCTGAATCCCGGCGGGACTGACTGGGCAGCGTCCCACTGGATGGAAAATGAGCCCAGCTTTACTTCCGAAGATGATATTGAAATGTATCTGAATCTGGTATACTATAAAGAGAACTGGGTTTTAAATGATGTACCTGCCGATATTACGAAATATTATGCCGGAAGGATAGGTTATATTGTGGAATATGAAAATTAAAACAAGATTATATTTCCTGGTAAGTATCATACTATTCAATGTTCTTGCCGGATGCGGCGGTGTGGATTCCGCCGCATTTGGAGGCTCGGCCGCAGGGACCTGTGGGGGCTTCCCGGGGTTTTTTGCCGGGAGCTCCGGGAACCTTGGGGAGGCAGGAAAAGCTTTCGGGGAGGCTCTGGGCAAGGGAGAAGCTCCCGGGGTCGGGATTTTGGCGGAGGAGACGCTATCCCAGGAGGCGGAAACAGCGCCGGGAGAAACAGCCTCCGGAGAGGAAACCGCACCGGGAGCAACAGCCTCCGGGGAGGAAGCGCCGGTTCTCACGGCAGAGATCCAGTCCTGCTTAGCTTCCATGACTCTGGAGGAGAAGGTGGCCCAGCTTTTTGTGGTGCTGCCGGAGGCGCTGGTGGGCCAGGCCGGTACGGTTACGGCAGCGGGAAGCGCCACCAGGGAGGCCTTTTGGGATATCCCGGTGGGTGGGCTGATTTATATGGGAAACAACTTAAGAAGCGAGGAACAGATCCGGGAAATGCTGGCTAATGTGCAGGCGTTCAGCCAGGAGAGAACGGGACTTCCGGTTTTCCTTTGTGTGGACGAGGAGGGAGGAACCGTGGCCCGCATCAACGGTAAGGGCATCGTGGATGGGCCGGTGATTGGAAATATGTCCGGCGTTGCCGGGGAAGGGGGCCGGGAGCGCGCCTATGAGATCGGGACCCAGATGGGAACCTACCTCTCCGGGCTTGGCTTCAACCTGGATTTTGCGCCGGTGGCGGACGTCTGGAGCAATCCGGAGAATACCGTGGTAAGGAAGCGGTCCTTTGGAAGCGATCCCGGCCAGGTTTCCGAGCTGGCGCTGGCCGTTTCCCAGGGGCTTATGGAGCAGGACGTTTTAAGCTGTTTCAAGCATTTTCCGGGCCATGGGGCCACGGCCGGGGATACCCATGCGGGGTATGCCTACACCGATAAGACCCTGGAGGAATTGAAGGAATGTGAGCTGATACCTTTTGCGGAGGGGATCCGCAAGGAGGTTCCCCTTATTATGGTAGGGCACATTTCCCTGCCCCAGGTGACCGGGGACGACACGCCGGCCTCCCTTTCCTACTCTGTCATCACGGAGCTTTTGCGGGAGGACATGGGCTATGACGGCCTGGTGGTGACGGACGCCCTGAATATGGGGGCCATTGTACAGCAGTATTCCTCCGCCCAGGCGGCGGTGATGACGCTTCAGGCAGGCGCCGACCTGATTCTGATGCCTAAGGATTTTTTGGCGGCCTATGAGGGCGTTCTTCAGGCGGTGGAGGACGGGACGCTGTCCGAGGAGCGCATTGACCGTTCCCTGCAGCGGATTTTGCGGGTGAAGCTTGCTATGAAATGACAAAATGAAATATAGATGAGCTGCCCGACAAATGGGGCTTTGCCAGTCTCAATTTTGAAATGCCCCATTTGCCGGGCAGCTCATCAAATATATAGTAAATAGGAAAAGAGAGGAATCAAGATGGGAAACAGATTCAGATGCAACGAGGAAACCATTGTAGGGACAAAGGCCGGGAAGCTGCGGGGCTTTTATTTTGACGGAATCTACACCTTTCACGGGATCCGCTATGCCAGGGCGGGGCGATTTTTACCGCCGCAGCCCGTGAAGCCCTGGGAGGGCGTAAAGGACGCGTTAAGCTACGGCTATATCTGTCCGGTTCTAAGCTATCCCAGGCCATCCGGGGAGGTGGCGACGCCCCACCGGTTCTGGCCGGAAAATGAAAATTGCCAGTACCTCAATGTGTGGACCAACAGTCTGCGGCCGGAGGAGAAAAAACCGGTGCTGGTATGGTTCCACGGCGGCGGCTTTTCCTCGGGTTCCTCCATCGAGCAGGTCTGCTACGAAGGGGATAATCTGGCCAGAAACGGCGATGTGGTAGTAGTCACGGTAAACCACCGGCTGAATGTGTTCGGATTTCTGGACCTGTCGGACTTTGGGGAACAATATAAAAATTCCGCCAATGCGGGGATTGCGGATCTGGTGGCATCCTTACAATGGGTAAAAGAAAATATCGCGGCCTTCGGCGGCAATCCGGACAATGTGACAATTTTCGGCCAGTCCGGCGGCGGTGGCAAGGTGACGGCTTTGGGGCAGACGCCGGAGGCGGACGGGCTGTTCCACCGGGCAGTGGTGATGAGCGGCGTTCTGTCGGACGAACTGATGTTCTCCAACGTGGAGCCCAAAGAACTGGTGCTGGCGCTGTTTGAGGAGCTAAAGCTTGGTCCGGATGAGGTGGAAAAGCTTTCCCATGTTCCCACCCGGGCGCTGGTGGATGCCGTCAACCGCGCGGAGGCCGCTTTCGCCCAGGAAGGAAAGCGTCTGAACTGGGGTCCAAAGGCCAATAAATGGTATCTGGGAGATCCTTTGAAGGCAGGCTTTTCCGAGCATTTTAAGACCATCCCCACCATGGTGGGAACGGTGCTGGGAGAGTTCGATCTCGAAGCATCCGTACCGGGGAAGGAGCAGCTTTCCGCCCAGGAGCGCAGGGCCGTTGTGGCCAGGAAGTACGGTGAGGAGCATGTGGATCAGGTGATCCGTCTGTTCAAGGAGGCGTATCCGGAGAAAAATGAGGTTTATGCCTGCAATCTGGACACGCTGTTCCGGCCGGAAACCTTGAAGTACATCAAGAAAAAGGCGGCAGACTTAGGCGCGCCTGTATATGCCTATCAGTTTACCACCGAGTTCGATTATGACGGCGGGAAGCTGGCTTGGCATTGTTCCGATCTTCCCTTCTGGTTTGGGACGGCCTGCCGGATCCCGGTATGCCAGATCGACGGCGTATCGGAAACCTTAGAGCGGCAGATGAGCATGTCCCTGGTGAATTTTGCCCGTACCGGTAATCCCAATACCCCGGGACTGCCCTGGTGGGAGCCCTGCACCGGGGAGCATGTTAAGACCATGATTCTGGATCGGGAATGTGGGATGCGCATCGACCATGAGGCGGAGCTGATCCCCTTTGTGATGAAGGTGAAACCGGAATTTTCCTTTGATCCCGGCATGTTTGCGGACGACGAGGAGGAGGGCAGCGCCTGGGTGTATTAGACGGGCGGCGGCAAAAAACAGGATAGTCGGAGGTGCAGAATGAAGAAACCATTGCCTATAGGGGTTGATAGTTTTGAAGATGTGATAAGAACTGGTTATTATTATGTGGATAAAACGATATTTATAAAAGAACTGCTGGATCTGAAGGGGAAGGTAAATCTGTTCACCCGGCCCCGGCGCTTTGGAAAGACCCTGAATTTGAGCATGCTCCGCTATTTTTTTGAGGATACCGGAGACGCCGGTTCGAATGAGAAAAATAAGGAACTTTTTCATGACCTTAAGATTACGGAGGCAGGAGAAGCATATCTTGAGCAGATGGGGCAGTATCCGGTTCTGAATCTGACCCTGAAGTCGGCGAAGCAGGAGGATTTTGGGAAGGCCTATTACATGATCCAGAAGGCGGTTGCGGTTGAATTTGAACGGCATCGGAGCATTGTGGAACGGCAAAGGGAGCGGATTGCCCAGAAGGATTATGAAGGCTATTTTGCAATCGCAGAGGAGCGCGCAACGGAAGCAGAGGTCCGGAATGCCCTGCAGCTATTTAGCAGATGTATGTATGCGGCCACCGGGAAGAAGACGGTCCTACTGATCGACGAGTATGATGTTCCCTTAGAAAATGCTTATTTCCGTGGATTTTATGAGGAAATGGTGGATTTCATCCGCGCCCTGTTTGAATCCGCACTGAAGACCAATGAGTGCCTGCAGTTTGCGGTGATTACCGGGTGCCTTAGGATTTCCAGGGAAAGTATTTTTACGGGGCTGAATCATCTGAGGATTATTTCTGTGATGGATAAAAATTACAGCGAGCATTTCGGCTTTACGGAAGCAGAAGTAAGAAAGCTGATGGAGGATTATGGGGCAGGGAGCCGCTTTGCCACCATGCGGGAATGGTACGACGGGTATTGTTTTGGGGATACGGAGGTGTATAACCCGTGGAGCGTGATCAATTTTCTGTATGACCTGCGGGCGGATCTTGGGGCGTTTCCGCGCCCCTACTGGATCAACACCAGCTCCAATGATATCATCAAGGACCTGATCCTGCGGGCAGACCGGGAGACGAAGGAGCAGATCGAGGCGCTTCTGCACGGGGAGATCTTGGACATCCAGGTGCACGAGGAAGTGACCTATGGGGACATGCACAGCAATGGGGAGAATCTGTGGAATTTCCTCTATTTTACCGGATATCTTACCAAAGAGAGCGCGTATTTTGAAGAATCCGCCATTCACCTTAAGGCCCGGATCCCCAATACGGAGGTAAAGACGATCTACCAGACTACGATTAAGAACTGGATGAAGGATAAGTTCGAAAAAGCGGATTTCCGGGATCTGTACCGGGCCATGGAGGAGGGCGATGCGGCGCGCATGGGAGAGATCCTGTCGGAGCAGTTGTTTGGGACCATCAGCTTCTACGATAGTGCAGAGAATTTTTACCACGGCTTTCTGGCGGGGGTTTTAAGCCAGAGCGAGAATTACCTGGTGAAATCCAACCGGGAGAGCGGCAACGGACGGTCGGACCTGATGGTGAAAAGCCCGTCCCTGCGGGGCAGATCCTTTGTTGTGGAGGTGAAGGTTTCGGATTCTATTGACGATCTGGAGGCGGATGCGCAGGCGGCTCTGCAGCAGATTTATGATAGAAGATACATGGAGGAGCTGCGAACGGAGGGGTATAAGAAAATCGATTGCTTCGGAGTGGCTTTTTACCGGAAGGATTGTGAGGTGCGGTTTGGGGGAGAATAGCAAAAATGGAGCTGCTGCTGTGTGCGGCAGCTCCATTTTTGTGGGCTTCTATCATTTCATGGACCCGCCGGGAAGCAGGAATGACTTCTTTGGATGTGCCAGGAAAAATACTCTAAGAAAAATTCCCCAATAAAAAATATTAAAAATAGTTGACAAATTGGAAGAATCATGCAATAATAAATTTGACAACGTTGTCAAAATAAAAATCATAAATTACAAATAACTCCATTTGATATAAGAAATATAAAGAGAAACAAATTTAATAACGTTATCATATTTTAAAGGGATAAGGAAGCGAATATGGATCGAAGCGTGTTAAAAGGAAAACACATAGCAGCAATGGTAACTTTGGTCATCGCAGCAGGTATGATTCTTTTTTGTACCTGGCATAGGAAAGAAGGAGGAGAAGGTATGACAGAGAAGGACAGAGCAACCGAAATGGAGAGGGACACATCCGGCGGCGGGACTGTGCAGGAGCAGTCCTCAGCTTTCCTGGCAAATGTGCTGGATTACGGGGCGGATCCCACGGGACACATGGACAGCACGGAGGCCATCCGTGAGGCCTGCAAGAAAAATAAGCAGGTATATTTCCCCCAGGGAACCTATCAGTTTGACAAACTGACAATTTCCGGCAGTGTAACCCTTTGCGGCGCAGGGGATAATGCAACGATCTTGAAAACCTCCAACCTTACGGAAAACGTGCTTGTATTCAAAGACGACGGCTGGCATGTAAAAGATATGAAGTTTGATGCGGCGGCAGACCGCACGGCAGGGGCTTATATTTTCAGCGGCGCCAATTACGCCAGCGTGGAGAACGTGGCATTCACCAGGCAGTACATCGGCGTTGACCTGGACGGAAGCTGGAGTGTGAATTTCGTCAATATTTCTGCCTTTGACGGAACGCCCCATGAGGTTTCCCCTGGCGGAGCCATTATCCGGCTGGGAGAGAATGCCTATACCGGGCCCGTGAATATCCGGGGCCTGACAGCCAAGCCCTCCGCATCCACCCTGCAGCCCAGCAGCGGGATCACGATGAGATATGTGGACGTGGTATCCATCAGCGATGCATTGATTATCTGGCATAAGAAGGATGTGGTGGTAGCGCCGAAAAACCGGCAGTTCGCGGCATTGATCGAAATCACCAATAGCTGCTTTGATACGGCGGAGAATGGGATTTATATAGAACCTTCCGGCGGCGCCCGGGTGCTCCGCTGCGGTGTATCCAACACCTGGTTTGGAGCCCATTCCTCGGACGCGGCTGTGATCAATGGCGCAGATGGCGTGGTGACGGGCCTGCAGTTTAGCAATTGCATGTTCCTGGCCAACGGAGGGAATGGCGTGACGGTGGAGGGGCAAGGGGTGGACGGCTTGTATTTCACCAACAGCTTCAGCGGAGGGAATCTGGGCAGCGGCCTTGTGATAAAGGAGGGGGCGCAGAATATTGCCTGGAACGGCGGCGTGATTGGCGCCTGCCATGAACTCAACGGAAATGTGGGATATGGTTACGAGATTGAGGAGGGCTGCTCCGGCAGTATTTCGCTCAGCGATCTTCGGGGGAATACGGCCGGAATCTGTAACGATCCGCTGGTGAAAATGAAGGCTTTTGGAAATACTGTGGAGTAGATTCATGATAAGACGAGGGAGGGACACAAAGTGAAAAAGGGAAAGAGCACACAGGCAGTGCGAAGACGCAGCAGCCTGTGGAACAGGATGGTAATGAATAAATGGGTATACATTCTGTTCCTGCCGGCATTTGTGTATTTTGCAATCTTCAGTTATTCGGCCTTTTATGGGATTGTGATTGCCTTCAAGGATTACAAACCCTTTGTGGGGATCTTAGAAAGCGAATGGGTGGGGCTGAAGCATTTTAAATATGTCCTGCAGGATCGGAATTTTCTGAATCTGCTGTTCAATACCGTTAAGATCAGCCTGGCCCGGATTGTGTTTTCCTTCCCGGTGCCCATCATTTTTGCGCTGCTGATAAATGAGGTCCGTAACCTCCGGTTTAAAAAGGTAGTACAGACCATCACCTATTTCCCAAATTTCCTTTCCTGGGTGGTGTTTGCGGGGATTGTATACACTTTTACCGGCCCAAACGGCGTGATCAACATGGTTTTGGAAAATATGGGGGCGCCTACGGTCAATCTGACCACAAACCCGGACGCGTTTCTGCCCATGATCATCCTTACGGATATTCTCAAGAATTTTGGGTGGTCTTCCATCATCTACATGGCGGCTATCTCCGGCGTAGACCTGCAGCTCTATGAGGCGGCCGCCTTAGACGGGGCGGGGCGGCTCAGGCAGACCTGGCATGTGACCCTTCCCGGCATCCGACCCATCATCTGCCTGCAGCTTGTGATGGCTATCGCCAACGTATTAAGCGCCGGGTTTGACCAGGTATTTATGTTTTTAAAGCCTGCCCTTTACAACGTGGGGGATATTCTGGATACGTACGTGTACCGGATCGGCTTAAACAGCGGCAAATATGAGATAGCCACGGCGGTGGGGCTTATGAAAAGCGTTGTCAGCGTGGCGCTGATTGTAACTGCCAATTCCGTAATCAAAAGATTGGGGGAGAAATCCTTATGGTAAAGAGAATGCAAATGAAACACGTAAAAAAGCGCCGTCTGAACGAAAACCCGCTGTACGCCAGGGTAATCATTGCAGGAGTCCTTTGCCTTGCCAGCGCGGTCTGCCTGTATCCCCTGATCAATGTGTTTGCCAAGTCCTTAAGCGAAGCCCATGCCATTTATGGGAATCCCACCATGATCTGGCCCAGGAGCGTGACGCTGGAGGCGTACAAATATATTTTTTCCACGCCGGTGCTTTTAAAGTCCTTTGGGATTACGGTGTTTGCCACGGTTGTGGGGACGCTGCTGAATCTGTTTTTTACAGTGACCTGCGCCTATTCCCTGTCCCGGGTACATGTGCCGGGAAACAAGCTGATGCTGTGGTATGTGGTGATCCCGATGCTGTTTGGGGCCGGCCTGATCCCCCAGTAAATCCTGATCAAAAATCTGCATCTGATCGATTCCATCTGGGTGCTGATCCTGCCGGGCCTCATATCGCCTTTTAATGCCATCCTGATGCGGAATTTTTTCTGGGGCATACCGGACAGCCTGTCGGAATCGGCCAAGATCGACGGGGCCAGTGAACTGCAGGTGCTATGGCGTATCATTCTGCCGCTGTCGAAACCAATCATTGCCACCATCGGGCTGTTTTATGCGGTGGGGCATTGGAACGATTACTTTACCGGATTGTATTTTATCAACGATAATACGAAATGGCCGCTGCAGGTGCTGCTGAAGTCCATCATTATCGATCTGAACGCCTTGAATATGGGAGGACAGAATTTCAACAACGTGGTCGATGTGGGAAAGGTGACGCTGCAGCCGGAAAATATCAAGGCCGCGGTGATCATATTTGCCACAGTGCCGATTCTTCTGGTGTATCCGTTCCTGCAGAAATATTTTGTAAAAGGGATTATCATCGGGGCAGTAAAGGAGTAAGCCGATTGAATATGATAAGTGCTTTTACTAATGTTATATACAAATGTACCCTTCACAAGAAATTGTGAGAAAATAGAAACCACAAGGAGGAGAAGAAATGAAAGCAAAAATGTACAGATTATGTGCGCTGCTGCTGGCAGCGGCGACAACGGTTTCCGTGTTTGGCGGGTGTGGGGATACCCCTAAAGAAAAAGAGGGCTCCGCTGGGAAACAGGAGAATTTAAGCGATGGCGGCAGAGAGGAAACCGGCCAGGCGGATGAAACCGGCAACGCCGAAGCTCCGGTAACATTCACCTTTATGCGGGGCGTATGGGGAGAGGCAACCTTTACCAAGGGCGGGGCCTATGAGCAGGCGTTAAAGGAGATGGCCAATGTAGAAGTCGAGGTGCAGATCACGCCCATCGGCGAGTATGACGCCAAGGCAAAGACCATTGCCGGTTCCGGCAGCCTGCCAGACATGATGATGGCCATGGGGCCGGTGGATTCCTATTGGCGTGATCTGGAAAACCAGGGGGCATTTACACCGCTGGATCCGTATCTGGAAACCTATCCGGCCCTAAAGGAGCTGGCGGACGATTCCCTCTGGGAGACCCTTCGAAACCCCGAGGACGGGCACATCTATTTCCTGCCCAATACCTGTGTGGCGGAGATGCCCTTTTTCGTCTATTACCGGCAGGACTGGTTTGAGGAGCTGAATCTTCCGGAGCCGGAGACCATCGAAGATCTGGAGGCGGCCCTGGAAAAGATCCAGACGGAAATGCCGGATGTTACGCCAATGACCGTATGTGCCGGGGCTACCGCCTGGATCTGCAAGGATCTGGCAACCTCCTTTGGCGCCACCGTCAGCGGCTGGACGCCGGACAGTGAAGGGAACATTGTTCCGGATTATCTCAGTGAAGAAAGCAGGGATTTTGCATTCTGGCTGCAGGATATGCAAAACAGGGGGCTCCTGGACAAGGAGGCGGATGTGAATCCGGATCTGACCTTTGGGGAGCAGAAGTTTAAGACCAGCCGTGCGGCTGTGATTGCCGGTGTGTTTAACCAGTTTACCACCTATTATACAGAGCTTGCCAAAAACGATCCGGATGCAAAGATCGGTATTTTGTCACCTTTAACCGGGCCTGCCGGAATCAAAGGAGGCACACGCATTTCCTTTCCCATGGACAGGGGGTACTATATCGCGGCGTCATGTCAGGATGTGGACGGCATTATGCGGTTCTTAAGCTGGACGCTGACGGATGGAAATGATTTCCGCAAATGGGGGATTGAAGGGAAAACATATACCACGGATGCGGATGGCAACAAGGCTTCGATTCCGGATACGGAGCGGGAGGCCGATTATAAGTCTTCCCAGATTGAGCCCCTGACCTTTGTGCACAAGCCGGAGGATAACTTTAGCTGGGATGATTATCAACGCAATTTTGACGCCATTGGCTGTGGCGATTATCTGGAATATTTCAAGACGAAGTGGGAGGAATACTGTGCCAACAAATACTACGATTATCTGAATCCCACGGTGGTGTCGCCCACCAATGTGGAAATCGGGGCGCAGCTTGGGGAATCCTATCTGACCAGCTACTGGTATTCCGGAATTATTACGAATCCGGCAATTACCCGGGAGGAATTTGCGGGGGCCGTGGAGCAGTGGAAGCAGGCAGGAGGCCAGCAGATCATTGACGAGATCAATGAATTACAGCCGAATAAATCAAAGCCCACGTATTAAAAGGAAATCTATCACAGAGAGGAGTTCGGCTATGAATTATCATCCAAATGGAATGCGTATGTGGGATACCTGGTATCTCAACCACGAAGGGGAGGTACACGCGTTTCATCTTCAAGTACTTGCGCCAGGGTCCCACCGGACCCTGCGGGAGGCCTACGGCATCGGCCATGCGGTCTCCCGCAACCTGCTTGACTGGCAGGAGCTGCCGAATGCGTTAGAGCCGGGAGTGGAGGGAAGCGGCGAGGACTTGAATCTTTTTACCGGCTGTGCCTTCGAACGGGAGGGGTCCTGTTACCTTTTTTATACTCAGAGGGACTCCCGCAACGAGGGGCGTATCCAGCGGATTGCCCTGGCGGTCAGTAAGGATTTTTGCCATTTTGAAAAATATCCCCATAACCCGGTGCTGGAACCGGATCCTGAGCATTTCTGCTGTGAGGACAATCCGGCGCTGTGGGGGATTGTCGACTGCCGGGACCTGGTGGTGGTAGAGGATCCCGAAGGGGCAGGCTATTATGGATTTTATGCGGCGAGAATGCCTGCCCGGGAGATGCCCAAGGGAGCGGTGATTGTCTGCGTATATTCCCGGGATCTTCTTCACTGGCGTCATGTGGGGCCTGTTTTTACCACAAAGCGGCATACCATCATTGAGGTGCCGGATGTGTTCTACATGGAAGGACGCTGGTATATGACGCTGCTGGTAAGCAATGAATACGGCAGCAGGGATCTGTTTGAGGAGGAGGAGCTGGTGGGGGGAACCATCTATGCCGTCAGCGACCGGGTGGACGGAATCTATACCGAAGAATCAGACAATGTAATCCTGGGTTCACGGCTTCCCAACGGAATTAGCTGCCGTTCCCTTGTTTTTAACGGAAAACGGTATGTGCTGTATACGATGCTGGAACGGCAGGGATCCCATGACTGCGGGGAGCCGTCGGCGGGGCTTTTGACGACGCCCAAGGAATACCGGGTTGTAAACGGCCATCTGCGGGCGGTATATGCCGACCTGCTGGAGGAAAAATGCTCGCAAAATCTGCTGACGGAGGAGATACGGAACCGTCCGCTTAAGGATTTCCGGGTGCTGTATGAGACGATAGCGGAATGGAAGGCCGCAGGAGAGCGGATCACGGGGCAGATTGGGACCTGCTGGAACCGTTATCAGTTTGACCTCAGGGCGGAAACCTTTGTGTATTCCCTCCGGATCCGCGTGGAGGAGGGGGCGGCGGCCGGAGTGGTGTTCAAGCAGTCGGACGGTTATAGCGGCTATGGGGTGGTTCTGGATTATAAATGGCAGAAGCTGATTTTCTGCCGCATGCCGGGAACCGGAATCATCGACTGCCGGAAATGCTCTCTGGAGCATGGCAGAAGCTATCATCTGCGGGTAGTCTGCCTTGGAAATCATTATGAGGTATATCTGGATGATGTTTTGTATATCCAGTGTGTATCCTATTTGTTTCGGGATGGAATCATGGGGCTGTTCCTGGATCGGGCAAAGGCGGAGTTTTCGGATATGGAGATCCGTTTTCTGGACACGAAAAATGCGCCGCTTGATTGACAGTCATACGGGAAGTTTGGTATAATGTCAATAATTTTGTGAAAGGAAATGAGGTTCTATGTCAACGTTGAATGATGTGGCCCTGCGGGCGGGTGTTTCCACCTCAACTGCATCGCGGGCTTTCCGTGAAGGAGCAAGTATTAAGCCGGAGATGCAGGAGCGTGTGCTGAAGGCGGCAAAGGAGCTGGGCTACACGCCGAACCTTCTGGCCCGGAGTCTGAAAAGCAATAAGAGCAATTTCATAGGGCTGGATATCTGTGACATAGACAACCCCTTTTATACCACGATTATCAAGGCGATGGAAGAAGAATTGAAGAAGAAGGGGTATCAGCTCATCCTTTCTTACAGCAATGGGGATTACAAGGTAGAGCGCAAGAATCTGGAGCTGTTTGCCAGCACACAGGCGATGGGGATCGCCTTTATGCCCGTTTCCTCTAAGAACCGGAGTATTGTGGAAACGCTGCATCAAAAGGGCGTTGCGGTGATACAATTGTTCAACCGGACCTATGATTTTGTTGACACCATTTCTGTCCGGGATGATTGCGGGGCGTATCGGGCAACAAAATATCTGATTGAAAACGGACATCGAAGGATCCTGCTTTTTAACGTATGCACGCCTTACAGTAGCGACCGTGCGGACGGATACCGCAGAGCCATGGAGGAAGCGGGCCTTCCCTGCCCGGAGGACTATATTGTATTGGTTGAGAAGCCGGGAGAGGTTTTGAACGAGCAGTTTCAGGAGCTGATTACCAGATTGAAGCCCACTGCCATCATCGCCGGGGTATACAGTATCGGAAAGAATGTGATCCGGGCGTGCCAGAGGCTTCATTTGAAGATCCCCCGGGATATCAGCATGATCACGGTTGACGATGTGGAGTGGCCGGAGCTTTTGGATATTACCGCCGTATCCCCTCCCATCGACTATGTGGGACTTTCCATTGTACGGATGATGGAGGACCATATCAGCGGGAAGCTTGTCAGCAACCAGCCGGTAATCACCACCGTGGAGCCGGAGCTTAAGATCCGGGGGTCCGTCAGAAAAATCAAAGCGGAAGCTTCTGGCAGTTAAAATCAGATACCACGTAACGGAAGCGGGCTAGGAAGTGTAGTCCTTGCCCCTATGCAGCTTGGAGAGATATTTTTTTCGATAGTTGTGGGGGGTGGTTCCCATATATTCCTTGAATAATACGAAAAAATGCTTTAAGTCGTTGTATCCCACTTTTTCGCAGATAGCGCCCACGGTCTCATTTGTCTCCTTCAACAGCTTTCCTGCCAGCTCACAGCGGGTCTTCTGCAGGAATTTATTGAAGGTCATTCCGGTATACAATTTCAGCAGTTTATTATAATACACAGAAGAAAAATGAATCATGCCTGCAATGTCTTCCAAAAGTAGATTTTGGGAGGCATTTTTCTGTATGTAGGCAATGGTCTGTTCCAGAAGCGCAATATTTTTGATGGAGATGGGGTGATCGTTTGTGGCTTCCCAGTGATCCCGCAATATCTTGATCAGCATGGAGGAAAGACATTCCCTTATGATCTTAAGATATCCGGGTTTCCGGCTGGAGATCTCATTTTCAATGACATTGAACAGGGACAGATAATCCTTGTTGTAGTCGCCGTTGATCTGAATGAAGGAGATCGGTGTCGCCGGAAGTCTGGAGGGGAACAGATCCGCCCATATTTCCATGATAAAATTGTCGGAATCGTATTTTTCAGAGAGAAAATCAGAATAAAAAATACAGTTCTTGACCGCGATCGCACCGTGGGCTTCATTGTTGATGGTGTAATAGTGCTCCACACCGGTATTGATCAGACAGAGATCTCCGTTGGAGATATGGAACGTCTCCCCGTTGATATAGTGCTTGCCGGTGCCGGATTTGAAATAAACAAGCTCAATAAAATCGTGCTTATGCAGAGAAGTATCGATATTGGAATTGAAAATGGTGATCTTCTCGTTTTTCTGTATGGAATCGTCTCCCAGCATCAGATAATTGTTTTGGTTCTTCATTTTCTAACGCATCTCCCAGTCCGAATTGCTGCTCTTGGTGATTTTTATTATAAAGAATCATGGGAGAATCTGCAAGTCCTTTCGGAAAAAAGGATAGAAAAGTTTGCTTTTGCCCTAATATTTGCTTCGGAATACTGAATTGAATTCAGAGAGCATGTGAGGTATATTATAAAATAAGACAAAGAATATACATAATAAAGTCTGATATGCGTCAATATGACGAAGAAAAAGTCGGATCCATCGGGAATACCATGGAGAAAATAACAAAGGGGGAAGAATGTGGAAACAACAGGAAAACAAGAAATGAAAAAAGTGAATCTGAAAAGACGGCGTGTCATAAAAAAGCATGTGTTTGTCTATGGGATGCTGTCGGTGGCGATCCTGCATTTTGTAGTGTTCTATGTATATGTCAATCTGGACTCATTTCTGATCGCTTTTCAGGATCAGCACACGGGAGAGTGGGGGCTTTCGAATTTTAAACTGTTCTTTAACGATATCCTGCGGGGGAAGGATTCGGAAATCTTATTGAATCTGAGGAATACCATGATTTACTTTATCGTGGGGATTCTGAATAATTTTATCAGCTTCATACTGGCGTATTATCTGTATAAGAAGATCCCATTGCATTCCGTATTCCGATTTGTGTTCGTACTGCCGATGATCCTGTCCACGGTGGCTCTGACGGCTGTTTACAAGAACTTGATTTCTGCCGGCGGCCCGGGGGCGGTGCTGTGGGAGGCTGTTACGGGTGAGGTGGCGCCCAATTTTCTATATGACGCCCGGTATGCCACCATCTGTATCGTGGTTTTTGTGATCTGGACCGGACTGGGAATGAATCTGATCATATATTCCGGCGCCATGAACCGGATTCCGGAATCGGTGATCGAATCGGCAAGGCTGGACGGGGTGAACAGCTTCCAGGAGATGTGGAAGATCGTAATGCCCATCATTGCGCCCACCTTCGGAACCACTATGCTCTTATCCTGCATCGGATGCTTTGGCGCCAGCGGCCCCATCCTGCTCTTTACCGGAGGAATGTATGGTACCAGTACCATTTCCTACTGGATGTATGAATATGTAATTGTGAACCAGCAGTTCAATTATGCGGCGGCCTTTGGCCTTTGCTTAAGCATTTGCTCCGTGCCCATTGTTCTGCTCTGCAACTGGCTGATCAACCGGCTACCGGACGATATTTCTTATTAAGGAGGTGGAAGATAAGATGAAGATCAGAAAAAAGATCAGAAAGAGATTAAGTAAGGTCACCCTTGGGAAAATCGTTGCTTTTCTGATATTTGCATTCTTTGCCGGTACCCTTGTGTATTCCCTGATCTGGGCGGTCGTTTCCTCCCTGAAGGATCCGGTGGAGTATATTGTGGATAAAAATACCTTCTTTCCTAAGGAATGGCTTTTCCGTAATTACATAGAGGCCTTTGAGCTGCTGAACGTAAAAGGGCACAATGTGTTTGAGATGTTTTTTAATTCCGTCTGGCTGACGGTGGGAAAGTCGCTGATCTCTGCGGCAGTCTGCACTACCACTGCTTATATTATGAGCAAATATGAGTTTGTGGGAAAGAAGATCATCAATGTGGTAATCCTGGCTTCCATGATGATCCCGCTGTACGGTTCCCAGGCGGCAACGCTGAAATTGTATCTGAGGACCGGGATGTATAATTCTCCCTTGATCCTTCTGGCGTCCGCTTCCGGCGTGGGAAGTATGTTTCTGATCCTGCGTTCCTATTTTAAGGGAGTTTCCTGGGAGTATGCAGAAGCGGCCCAACTGGACGGAGCCAGCGATCTGTGGATTTATTTGAAGGTGATGCTTCCCATCGCGAAGCCGGCCGTCCTGTCTCTTTTCATGGTCATGCTGATCGGCGGCTGGAATGACTGGGAAACATCCGTCTATTATTTGCCGGATTATCCCACCATCGCGTCGGGGCTGTACCTTTATGAAAAAATTTCATCGTTTAATATCAACTTCCCGGTCTATTTTGCGGGTGTTGTGATGGCTTGTATACCAACTATGATATTGTTTCTCTGTTTTCAGGAACAGATTATGAACAGTATAACCACTGGCGGATTAAAAGGTTAAAAAAGGAGGAGGCTATTATAATGAAAAATGTAGTTAAAAGAATTCTGGCCGGGCTGTGTGCGCTGGCTGTGGGCACGTCCCTTGTGGGATGCCAGGGCAAAGGCGGCGAAGGCGGAGAAAATGGAGAGGGCAAAGACGGCTACAGCGAAAAGGTTGTGAGCGATTCCGAAAATACCCTGGATATCGTGACCATCGACAAGGGGTACGGAACCAAATGGCTGTATGCCCTGGCGGAGGCATACGAGGATAAGCATCCGGAGGTTTCCATCACCATCACGACGGAGACAGAGGACACCAATATCACCAACAAGCTGGAGATGGGCATTGACTATTCCAGATACGACCTGTTTTTTGCAGGCACGGATGTGAGGAGTATGATCACCTCCATGCTCAATGGAGATGAGGAGAAAGCATACCTTGCGGATCTTACGGATGTATATACGGCGCAGCCGGATGGAAGGATGATCAAGGACACCTTAGATCCGTCTCTGATGTCCGCGTTCCAATATGAGAAGGATGGAAAGGAAGTCTATTATACCATGCCCTGGGTGCAGACGGTTGCCGGGCTTTTGGCAAATGAGCAGGTTTTAAAAAATACATTGGGAGAGGATTGGGAGAGCCAGTATCCGGTCCGGACCACCAATGAGCTGGTGGCGGTTTCAGAAAAGCTGTCGGAAAAGAAGGTTCCTGCATTTATCCATGCGGCGGCAACCTCCTATTACCAATACCTGTATGAGGTGTGGTGGGGACAGTACGAAGGAATTGAGAACATCGAGAACTTTTATTCCGGGCGTTATTATGATGAGGTGGAACAGAAAATGAAGGTTGGACCGGAGATCTTCAACCAGCAGGGGCGTCTGGAGGCCATGAAGGTGATGGAATCACTGTTCGGGGCGGGCTACAGCGACCCCAGAAGCAACAGCTATACCTGGAACGAGACCCAGACCCATTTTATGCTGGGAGACGCAGCCTTCTTCTCCAACGGGGATTGGAATAATCTGGAGATGGAGAAGTCCTTCCCGGACAACCAGGTGCGGTTCCTGCGCACGCCGGTGATCTCATCGCTGGGGGAAAAGCTTGGAATCACGGAGGAGGAGCTCTGCCAGGTGATCGATTACGTGGATGCCGGTCTGGACGGAAAGGAAGAAGCGGCATCCCCCAGCTTTGCGCCCACAGGCTCCTATACCCTGGAGGAGGTGATCGAGGAGGTGTGGCGGGCCCGTACCATGACCTACACCTATTCCAATTACCACACCGCCTTTGCAGCCTCTTATGGAAAAGGGCTTGCCCATGCCAGGGAATTTCTGATCTTTATGGCATCGGAAGAAGGGCAGAAGATTTTTGCGCAGGCAATGAACGGCCCGACGCTTCCCTTTGGATATGATGTGGAAAAGGATCCCGATATATGGTCTAAGTACAGTGATTATGCGAAATCCCGCTGGAGGATCGCAAAGAATGCCTCCTATCAGTATGACCGTACCGATAAGCCCCTGGGAGCCACCGGGCTTAAGGTATACCGGTCGATCAGCGAGGCGCCCATTGAAGTGCTTCTCTGCCACGAGGACAGCAATACCAGAATGACGGCACAGGAAATCTATGAAGCGGACTACGCATATTACAAGGGAAGCACCGCCTGGGAGGATCTGCTGCGGAGAGCCGGTATGTTGCAATAAGATCTTGATTCTCATGGGGGAAAGGAAACGATCGATATGCGCAAAAGTAAAATGAAACGAGGGCTTGCCTGCCTGTTGGCGGGAATGACAGTATTTCTATCGGTTTCCTGCAGCGGGGAGACGCCAAAGAGCGTTGACCCGCCAAAGGAGGCCGTGGGAGAGGGAGAGGCCGCAGGAGAAGCTGTGGGAGAGGTACAATTGAAGTGCGCCTGCAATACGGTGAAGGTTACCAGGACGGAGGACATTTCCGCGCTTCTGGACGCGAAGACAGAGGGACTTTTCTTTGAGGGGGCCAGAGGCGAGACGGAGGGCGCCCAGTTGATTCTGCGGACGGAAGGGACGGCCCGGTTTGACGTAGAAATGGGCGACCTTACAAGTGGGACGGGAGAAACGATCCCCTCCTCTGCCGCCACCGTGTATGCCCAGCGCTACGCCTATACCTCCAAGGGCTTTACCGGATTCCCGGCCGATGACTATCCGGATGCGCTGGTGCCCATGGAGTATTATAAGAAAGCAGAAGAAAACCACACGGAAGCTGATAAGAACCAGGGAATCTGGATCGATCTTAAGATTCCGGGGGAGGCCGGAGCCGGAACGTATACAGGAATCTGTACCGTCCGGACAGAGGACAATGCCATTGAGGTCCCGGTATCGGCAGAGGTCTATGACTTCAATATGCCGTCAGCTCCCTATATGCGCTCTACCTACCTGATCTGGCAGGACTGGCTGATGGACGGAGAGCTGGACAATACCATAGAAAAATACGGGGATTACTACGATACGCTTCTGGATTATAATCTGACCGCTTATTATTTTCCGGCGGAGACCGGGGACGTGGACGGCTTTATTGCATGTCTGCGCCAATACTATCCAAGAGTTGCCTCCTATGGGATTCCTTACCGGGATCAGACGGCCGTCTTTGAAGACGGCAATCCCTATGGCGGAACAGCCGGAGAATCGTATAAGAGCATCGATTATGTGCTGTTGGAAGAATATCTGACGGCCATCGCCAGAGCCAGCAAGGAAGACGGAACGAATTATTTTGAAAAAATGTACTATTATTTTGATCGGGTTTATGATGAGGTATCGGAGGACCGTTATCCGCAGATGCGGGCCTGCATTGCGGCCACCAATGCACTGGAGGAAAAAGTGGCCGGCCAGCAGGAGCTGCCGGAGGAGATGGCAGCAAGCCTTGCAGAGGCAAAGCACCTGATGTCTGTGGTTCATGGCTGGCAGGAGGAATTTGCCCAGTACAAAGAGCTGATGGTGAGTCCCTTATACGACAATCTTGGCTCCACGAAAAATATCGAGATGTATGAGGAACTGGTGGAACAGGAATATACCATTGAATCCTACGGTACCATTCAGAGCTTTCCTTATCCGACGCGGATGATCGATGAGTATCTGATCACCGGGAGGGACGTATTCTGGTCCAAATTTGATTACCGGCTGACGGGAGATCTTTTCTGGAATGTGAACGGATATTGCAACTGGGGAGCGGGCAATGTGGTAGGCTATGGCAGGATCAGCGATCTTTACGGAACCTCCTGCCGGGATGGCGTCACAGACGGAGACGGATATCTTTTCTACCCGGGACGCCCCTACGGCTCGGAGAAGCCCTTCCCCTCCCTTCGGCTGATGGCGGTCCGGGATGGGATCGACGATCACAGCTATCTGTCCCTGCTGGAGGAGAAGTCCCTTGCGCTGGCGGAGCAGTACCAGGTTCCCACAGAGGGTATCAGGCAGGCGATTCGAACCATCAATGAACAGATCTACGCCACCGGAACCTCAAAGCTGAATTTTACCGGACTTTCGGATGTGCGGCGTACGGTGGCAAGGCTGATCGAGATGGCGGACAGCGAGGCGGGACTTGTGCTGCTGGATTTTGATACCACGGAGGAAGGCGTATCCTGCTCCTTAGCAGCAAAGGGCGGAACCCAGGTTCAGTTGAACCAGGAGGTCCTGACGGCTCAAGGAGAAGGCCAGGGATCCGAGATCTATACGATGACAGGGATGGCGTATGCAGAAAGCGGCGTTCTTGATCTGGAGGCCTGTGGTATCACGGCAGAGCTTACGGTTGGGAAAAGGCCGGAGGTACTGCTGGATGTAGAAGACAGCACGCAGATCGAGCGGCTGCGGGTGAACACCGAGCTGGGCAGCAGCGTGGCGGCCACATGGGAAGCCATCGGCGGACGCAGCGGCAGCAGCGCCAGGATTGAGCTGTCGGGGGCCAAGCTGGATACCGATACCCAGACGCAGACCTATTCTCCCTATGTGTTTTTTGATGTGGCCGATATCGATCAGACGGAGAAGATCTCCTTCCTGCTCTATAACAGCGGCGAAGCGCTGGAGATCAATATCACGGCAGGTACGGAGGATGGAATGACCTATCCGGTGGATACCATTGTGCTTCCGGCCAATAGCTGGAAGGAGATCGAGGTTGGAAACCTGAACCGGATCTCACGCTCCGAGAGTACGCTGGCTGCGGTCAATGAGCTACGGATCAGTACCGGTAACCTGATCGACGAGGCGGGAAACACATACAAGAGAACGCTGTATCTGGGCTCCGTGTATCAGAAGCTGGAATAACCGGGGAGGTGGGTTTTATATGAGAAGAAAGAATGGAAAAAAGACAGCGTTTTTTCTGGCTCTGGCCATGGGAGCGGCAATGCTTTCTGGCTGCGAGAGCAATACGGCAAAGCCACCCGAGGCGAGTGGGGAAAAGGTGGTGTTGTGTGGATTTGAGAGCCTGAATGAAATGCTGAATACGAATCTGCAGTATATGCGGGCCAGAGTGGAGATCACAGACGACGAACAGTATGTAACGGATGGGGAATTTGCAGCAAGATTCGTGATCGAGGGCAATGCGGTGGAGGATGAGGAGGGAAATATCCTGTATTATAAGGATAATCCCATTTACCTGTTTCCGGGAAACAATTATATGCCGAAAACGGATTTTTCGGACGTGAAAAAGTATTCCATTGACATTTTTAACGCCAATGAACGCCCTTTGGAGATCGTATTTGGCTACAACCATCCGGATGCGGCGCAGGATTCTTTCCAGTTTGGAAAGCGGACCTTAGAGCCGGGAAAAATGAATCACCTGGAATTTGAAGTGAACAATGATGTGGCAGCCTCTTTTGTGGATGTGACGGCCATAAAAAACTTTTTCTTTGTGCTTGAGGGCGGATTGGCCGGGGAAAAGCCGCTGGAGCTTATTTTTGATAACTTCTGTGCGGAGCTTGGAGAGGGAAGCTATACAGCCAGTGAAATGACGGGTGAGATTGATTTTTCCAGGGAAGCAGATGTATACAAGTTCTCGGAGATGGGCGGGGCGACCAGCAAGCTGCGCTGCCCCCAGTATTCCCTGAATACGGACCTCAACTATGTATCCACCGGAAGAAGCTCCATGAAGATCGAATTTTATGAAAATAAGCTGGGAGACGGTATTGACAGCATCGGCTTTCGTACCCGTGATTACATGCTGGATGGCTCCGGTATCTCGGACTACGAGAACGCCTATCTGGAATATGAGCTCTACAACGATACCGATCAGGTCATAACGGTGCAGATGAGCGCCTATGATCCCCTGAACGCGTCTTTTGGCGTTTCCACCAGCATCGCTCCTCATAGCTGGTCCGGCAAGGAGGGAACCTCCATCTGCCTTAAGACCTTGAAGGAATATTTCCTTGGAGAGGGGCTTGATATCTGGACCGTGACGTTTATTGTATCCGGAATACAGGAGGATGGCGATTGTCTGTATCTGGACCATCTGTCCATCGTGGAACGATGACGGGAAATACCCTGCGGGTATCCCTGCATGCGCAGAGGACAGCGCGGGAACAAGGAAAGGAGAGAGTGCAGTGAAGAAGAAAAAAATGATTGTAACGGTATCGGCGATCACGGCGGCAATGGTTTTGATTGCGGCAGGTATTCTGACGGTATTTCTTCTGTCAAAAGACAGACTGACGGTAGAGGTAAACACGCAGTTCGACTTGTCTACCCTGAAGGGCTATACCGATTATGCGGAGCTTACCATCACCTATCAGGATGAGAAGGTGCCGGTGGAGGATGAGAAGATCATTTTTGATAAGCTGGGTGTCTATGAGGTCCGCGGAAAGGGCCTCAAATATGAGATCACCACCCAGGATACCACAGCGCCGGTGGTTCAGCTCATGGGTTCTCTGATGAAGCTTCAGGCAACAGACAAGGTGGAGCTGCCGGAGGTCCGTGTTGTGGACAATTACGATGAGAATATCATGGATTACACGGTAAACGTGTACAGCGACGACAAGGAGATCCCGGTGGAGGATCAGGAATTCTGTGTGCCGGACTCCGGCGACTATGTAATCCGGATGTCAGCCAAGGACTCCTCGGATAATCAGGGGAAAAATGAGAAGGAGATCCATGTCACACCGCTGTTTGACAAGAGGGTCAAGGTAGGAGAGGTTGTGGAGATACAGTCTTCCTGGATCTCCTATCTTCTGCCGGAGGACAGCGATCTAAAGGATTATGATTTTTCTTACCGGATCTACAAAAACGGCGTGCTGATGGAGGGCGCGGGCAACCGGTTCACGGCGGAGGGAAACTGCTATTATGATGTGTGCATCACGGCAGACTCCAAGACAGAGGAAGGTGAGACCTATAACGGCTGGATCATCTTTGCGGAGGAGCATGCCAGAATGTTGACCTTTACCACCATGACCACCGACGAGATCGGCCCGGCAGGCTACAACATGATCTGCAATCCCTTTGATCAGATCGACCGGACCGTAAAGGATTACGGTGATGGAAGATTTGTTATGAATCTGGATGTGGACATGGAGCATTTCCCGCCCGATAACGATACCATCCTGCTGGCATGGCCGGTGGACGCGTGGGCTTTGCCCCAGGACATCACGGACTATGACGCTTCCTTTTGTCTTACCCTGCGGGGAAAGCTGAAAGGCGACGCAACTTCAGCGGAATTTATGGCCGGAGGGTACGACAACAATGTGCAGAACATCACCGTAGAGAGCGTGGACGGAGCTTTTGCATGCACGGAACAGATCTCCACCGAGAAGGTGGCAGCCTTTACGGAGGGCGGTATTACAAGAATCTATTACATACTGACAGTACCCAGGGAGAAGCTGGAGGAACTGGAGATCGACATCGACAACTACCAACTGACCCCCAAGGCTCCTCCCATCTATACCGGAGAGGAATATCTGCCCCTGGAATCAGGAGAACAGGTGGAACTTAAGGAGGAGGACCTTGGTCTTGCAGCCACGGACTGCCTGGGCGGCACCGTGGAGTCCATTGAGATTACAGAGGTAAAGGAGTTCGATGAGACGGTACCGGGGAAACGCAAGGAGTTTACAGGGGATGCGCTGACAGAGAAGGGCATTTACTTTATTACCTGCCATATCAAGGATTACTATGGCAACGAGGCCGATGGGGAGATGATCGTAAGCATCGGTATGGGCATTCTGGATGTGAAGGCGCCTGTGATCACGGTGGATACCATTGATTATATGGTGCCTGCAGGAACGGTGATCGAGCTTGGGGAAGATGGGATGGGAGAGTATCTGTCCATTGAGGACGAATCCCCCTGCAAGGTTACCTATCAGGTATATCGGAACGGCAGAGAGGTAGAGGCAGGATCCACCATTACGGTTGGGGCTTACGATCGCTATGAGGTATATGCGACTGCGACGGACAGCTCCATTCTGGAGAACGCCTCCACAGCCTATCTCCATTTTCTGGAGAACGGACTGGGAACGTCTGTGGCAACCCTGGATACGGATGATTACGAACCGATGAATTATGGCGGAGAATCCCATTTGATGCAGAATGGCGATTACAGAGGCTTCTTTTATCCCTTTGACGCCCAGCTGGCAGAGGAGAATGGCAACCCCTGTCTGAAGCTTGTGGCAAGGAAGGCGGATGTGGAGCAGTTAGAGATCCTGTTCCCCTGTAAGCAGAAGGAGCAGGGGCTTACCGCCAGCTTTGACTTCATGGTAGGCGGTAAGCTCTCCGGAAAGCTTTCTGATGGGGCGGTACTTTTTATGATCGGAGATCAGACCGTTACCGTGGCAGATGTGAAGGCGGGAAAACGCTTTACCCATACGGTCACCAATCTGTCCAACCGTCTGCCGGAGGAGACCGGAACCCGTACCCAGGCAGTATTTCTTGAAAACTGCAGGAATTTCCAGCAGGAAAAAGGGCTGTATCTGTGCGTGGACAATCTGCAGACAGAGAAGATGTTTGAAAAGCTGTACAGTGATTCCAACAGCTTTGATACCCTTGCCCTGAATAAGACAGGAATCGTTGTAAATGGCGGCGACTCAGCCCTTAAGCTGACGGATACGACACGGTATGCGCTTTCCTATGAGGTATACCGCAATGGCACGGAGAAGGTGAACAGCCGTAATATCACCCGGGACGGCTACGAATACTATGAGGCGCATGTAAGTGTTCTCCACAAGGAGACAAAGCAGTTACGCGCCCGCTTCAAGATGAATTTCCAGTGGGATGCGGATGCGTTTCTTACCATGGAGAACGGAGAAAAATGCTATCGTGTGGCAGCCGCAAATGGCAATCCGGCCTACGATCAGCTTCTGGAAAGCCGGGGTATTTTCCAGATGGAAATGTTCCCCTTCACCGGACAATTCCGGAAGGAGGGTAAGAATACCTATCTGGCGCTGACACCTGCGGATCTTCGGGAGGGGGCCGCACTGTCCCTTGTCAATATCGACGATTCTTCGGAGCATAGAGGGAATGTGGGCTTTACCTTCTGGATCGAGGGGGATGTGTCAGGACTTCCGGAGGATACCCTGCTGGCGCTGGTGGGCAATACGGAGGTTTATGCAAGGGATATCGGAACGCGGTTTGACTATTTGAATAAGCTGACCTTTAGCGGATGCTTTTCGGAGCCCATCCGGATCCGAAGCTATGATGTACTCTATGATAGAGGCTTGAAGCTCTGCATTGACAATGTGTGGAGAAAGAAAATCGTGGAGGAGAAGCTGTTTTCGGGGAAATACAATACCGTAAACGTATGTGATCGCTTTTCCATAAACAGCACCAGTATCGTCACAGACCGGGAGACGGCCCTTACCCTTTCCGACAGCGGCAATTTTGAGCTGGTCTGCGAGGTGTATAAAAACGGCGTGGAAAAGATCAATGCTATGGACATCAGCCGTCAGGGGAATGATTTCTACAGCGTCAATGTGAGCGTGAGAAATAAGAACACCGGCAGGATCCATGGCAGATATGAGCTGATCTTCGCAGGCCAGACGGACCGCTTCACTGACATGGAGCAGGGCGAGAAGTTCTATCGGATTCTGGCAGAGGGCGGGAATCCGGCCTATGACCAGCTGGTGGATGTCCGGGACACCTTCCTGATGAATCTGTATCCCTTTATCGGAACCATGACGGAGGCAGAGGGAAATACCTATATGGCATTAAAACCCAACCAGACTGCCGAAAACCTGTCCCTGACCATCGTAAATATTGAGGATGAGACAGAGCACAGAGCAGACGTAGGCTTTAACTTCTGGATCGAGGGGGATGTGTCAGGCCTATCTCCCGAGGATGTGGTGGCAAGGATCGGAGATACTGTGATCCGGGCTGAGGATGTGGGAAGAAAATTCTACTATCAGCGTCAGCTTGTCTTCCATGGGTGCTTTGGGGAAAACATCGAGGTACAGGAGGCCGGGCTCTTGGCAGAGCGGGGGCTTACGCTGTGCGTGGACAACGTGTGGAGAACAAAGAGTAACAATACAAACATAACTGTCACGCTGGTTCCAGGCGAGGCGAGAGGAAGCTTCTGGATCCATCCGGACACACCCGACGGTCTCTATCCCAATGCCGGCCAGGATGCCGTTGGTGTACCCCAGGTAATCACAGGCGGAATCTATGTGAATGGGGAACGAAACACCGCATGCAGATTGGAGAAATATGCATGGGGAGATTATCAGATCGTGCTGGATAAACCGGCAGCGGAAGGCACCGTAGTCGTATTGGACGGCATCTATGGACGGGGAACCGGCGATCCCGCATACGGTGATGATTACAAGGTTACATTCAGACGGGCGGTATTCCAATACCGGAATGGAGGATGGAACGAGGGCGAAGAAGAAGTGGGTCCGCCCCAGGAGGAAAAGATAACTGTTACGCTGGTTCCGGGGGAGGCAAGAGGAGGCTTCTGGATCCACCCGGATACACCGGATGATTTCTATCCAAATGCCGGTCAGGATGCCATTGGCCTGCCCCAGGCGGTAACAGGCGGGATCTATGTGAATGGGGAACGGAACACTGCATGCAGATTAGAGAAGTATGCATGGGGAGATTATCAGATCGTGCTGGATAAGCCGGCAGCGGAAGGAACCGTAATTGTATTGGACGGAGTTTATGGACGGGGAACCGACGATCCTGCCTACGGCGATGATTACACGGTTACATTTGATCGCGTCGTATTCCAATACCGGAATGGAGGATGGAACGAGGGCGAAGAAGAAGTGGGTCCGCCAGAGGAGAAGGTGGTAACTGTCACGCTGGTTCCGGGGGAGGACGGAGGAAGCTTCTGGATCCATCCGGATACACCGGACGATTTCTATCCAAATGCCGGTCAGGATGCCATTGGTCTGCCCCAGGTGATCACAGGCGGAATCTATGTGAATGGAGAGCTGGCTCCTGCGTGTAGTCTGGAGAAGTACCCATGGGGAGATTACCGGATCGTGCTGAATAAGCCGTTAGCCCACAGCAGAGCGGCGGAGACAGTTGTTGTGTTGGACGGCGTTTATGGACGGGGAACGGAGGATCCTTTCTGCGGGGACGATTACACGGTCAGATTCACCGAGGTAATCTTCCGGTACAAGAGTGGAAGCTGGCAGCAATTGGATGAGATCCCGGAAGAACCGGAGGAGCCTGAAGAACCGGAGGAGCAGGTGGTAAATGTCACATTATCTCCGGGCGGGGGCGCAGGAAGCTTCTGGATCCATCCGGATACCCCGGATGATCTCTATCCAAATGCCGGTCAGGATGCCATTGGTTTGCCGCAGGTAGTCACAGGTGGAATCTATGTGAAGGGAGAATTGGTCCCCGCGTGTAAGTTCGAGAAGTATGCATGGGGAGATTATCTGTTGACCTTGAATAAGCCGGCAACGGAGGGAACGGTTGTTGTATTGGAAGGAACCTATGGCAGAGAAACCAGTGATCCCTCCTACGGAGACGGTTATACGGTGAAATTCAACAAGGCAATCTTCCAGTACAAGAATGGAAGCTGGCAGCAATTGGATGAGATCCCGGAGGAGCCGGAGATCCCGGAAGAACCGGAGGAGAAGGTGGTAACTGTCACATTTGATTCGGGCATAGATGCAAAAAGCTTCTGGCTCACACCGGACGCAGCGGATGATCTCTATCCAAATAATGGTCAGAATGCTGTTGGTTTACCGCAGGTGGCCGCGGGAGGAATCTATGTGAACGGAAAACTGGTTCCCGCGTGCAGGTTAGAGAAGTATAACTGGGGAGCTTATCAACTGATCCTGAAGGAGGAAGCAGCAGAGGGTACGGTTGTTGTATTGGAAGGAACCTATGGCAGAGGAACGGAGGATCCCTCTTACGGAGACGGATACACGGTGAAATTCAACAGGGCAGTTTTCCAGTACAAAGCTGGAAACTGGAAGCAGTTGGATGAGATCCCGGACGTAAGTGTGGATGTGGGACTGAACGGTGGAGATACCACCTGCCTATGGATTGCAACAACGCCGGCAGATGATTTCTATACGCAGGACAGTTGGGCGGAAACCCAGACGCCTATTACCGGAGGTATCTATGTGGATGGCGTCCTGAACAATAGCTGTGCATTGAAGAAGTTTACGGGTCAGTATTATATTGCTCTGACGGATGGCGGCGTCAATGTTACGGAAGGAACTGTCGTTGTGATGGACGGGCTTTACGGACGGTGGGCCGGCGATCCGAACTATGCTGTCGATGATTACACTGTACAGTTTAAGAAAGCGATCTTCCAGTACAAGAATGGGAACTGGAAGAAGCTGGATGAGACACCGGGCTTGAGTGTGGATGTGGGACTGAATGGCGGAGACACCACCAGTCTCTGGATTGCAACAACGCCGGCAGATGATTTCTATACGCAGGACAGTTGGGCAGAAGCACCAACGCTTATTACCGGAGGCGTATATGTGGATGGCGTCTTGAACACCGGCTGTGCATTGAAGAAGTTTACGGGTCAGTATTATGTTGGTCTGGGGGATGGCGGTGTCACTGCTACGGAAGGAACCATCGTTGTGATAGACGGGCTCTACGGACGGTGGATCGGCGATCCGAACTATGCTGCCGATGATTACATCGTACAGTTTAAGAAAGCGATCTTCCAGTATACGGACGGAGCATGGCGGCAGTTATCTGAAATGCCGAAAAAAACAGCGGCTGCCAGGATGGCGCTGCAGGATCCGGTCCGGACGGCGGATATATGGGAGGATCCCGAAAGCCGCAGGATCCTTCAGGAGGCGGTTCCAGATGAAACAAATAACCAGGAAGGAGAGGAAAATGACCAGAAGACTCAGCATCGGAGCTTATTGCGGACCACGGCGGGGAACAAAAGCGTACCCTACTGATTGGCGCAGGGATGAGGAGTTTGCCCGCTATAGGGCTTTGGGCTTTGATTTTGTGCTCTCGGAATATGATGCTGTGTACGGGAAAAATTATGATGGGAACGGCAATGAGAGCCTTGCAGAGGATTTTACCGGAAGCGATCTTTGCAGGTATATGGAGCTGGCGAACAGACACGGGATCGATGTGATCGTGGAGTCTCATGTGTTAAATGAAGTGCTGTGGGGGAAACAGTCTCTTAAGGCGGCTGGCCCACAGCTTACCGCCATGCTCTCCGACCTTGGGAGCGTTGAGAATTTTAAGGGGCTTATGATGGCAGACGAGCCGGGAATATCGTCTCTTTCTAAGTATCGGGCGGCAGCAGAGTTTCTGAGGACGCAGGATGGGATGCAGGGAAAGGAGCTGTTTACCTCCCTGCTGCCCATGTATGCCAATCTGACGGTGGAGATCGAGAACAGCTCCAGCTATCGGGAGGAAGAAAATTATCTGCATTACCTAAAGGGATTCGGCTCCTGTCTGGGACGGATTGATTATGATTTTTATCCTTTTGATGCCAAGACCATACGCAAGGAGTATCTGAAAAATCTGGAACTGGCTGCCGTGGCGGCCCAGGGAAAGCTGGACTGCGGAGTTACGGTGCAGTCCATGGCTGTGCGGTATAAGCGGACCGGAGAGATCGGCTGCCGTGTAATGGATAAAAAGTCCTATTATACGTATCAGCTATACTGCGCGCTGGCTTATGGGATGAAAAGGATCACCTATTTTACCTATTGGGATCATTGGGGTTCGGCCGACAGCAAAACAGAGGAGATCTACCATGCTATGATCCATGGGGATGGATCCACAAATACAGAGGTCTATCCATTGGTAAAGGAGGCCAATGAGGAGATACGAAGCATGGAGCAGGAGTATCTGGATTTCAACTGGCAGGGAACTATGAAGCTTACGGGCACTGACCGTGCCGGCCTGCTGGCAGGGCTTCCGGATTACCGTGATCCCCATATTCAGGAGGCAGCGGCGGACCAGGATACGATCATTGGCTGTCTGAAGGATTCCAAGGGGCGGAGTGGGTATGTGCTGGTGAACGTTACGGACCCGGCGGATGATACGTCCTCCAGGGTGAACATTACTTTTGCAAATGCACAGAATGCAGTTGTATATGTACAGGGAAAAAAGAGGGAGGAAGCGCTCTTGCATGGGACTTATACGGCAGCCCTTCCTCCCGGTGCAGGTATGTTTATCCTGCCAGATTGTAAGAGAACTTGATGTGTGATGGGAAGCGGCAAAAATTTTGCCGCTTCCTGGTATAGCATGGCTATTTCCATAATGCTGTACTAATAAAAAATGGAGAAGAGACAGGGAGAATACATGACAGAACATATTTATCCATTTTTGTGGATTGAAAATGATGATATGGAGAGTATCAGAAAAGAGATTCTGGCGATCCGAAAAAGCGGAGCCAATGCATTTTGCGTGGAGTCCCGGGTGTACCCGGATTTCTGTGGGGAGCGGTGGTGGCGCACCATGGATCAGATACTGGCATACACCAAAGAGCTGGGAATGAAAATGTGGCTGCTGGACGATAAAAGCTACCCCACGGGAAGCGCGGCTGGAAAGATCACAGATGATTCTCCCCTCCGCCCCTGCCGGATCAAGGCGGAGAACGTGGATATTGAGGGCAGGAAGGGAAAGATCCGCATGCTTCTTCGAACCAAAGAGGAGATCGAAGAACAGGATGAGGTGCTTGGGGTATTTCTGGTCCGCCTTGCGGAAAATGTGGTGGTGGACATCAGGGATATGGCAGAGTACGTGACAGATGATATCGTTGCGTTTGAGTATGACGGCGTTCCCTCCCGGCTGGTGGTTATCATGAAGACATGGGGCGGCTGGGAGAAGAACCGGAAGAATTATATCGATATGCTGAATCCCGAATCTGTCTATAAGCTGATCGAGACCGTATATGAGCCCCACTATCAGCATTTTGTGGAGAATGGACGCTACGCGGGAACCTTTGAGGGCTTCTTCTCGGATGAACCGCGTTTTGCCAATGGGGTTACCCATCCCCAGTTCCTGCTGGGGGTTCATCACTGTGCCCGCACGGTGGGAATGTTGGGGATGGCATACCCCTGGCGGGACGGCTTGTGGGAGCAGGGGGCGGAGGAGGGGGAGAAGCTTTCCGATTTTGGCACCAGACATATGCTGGCGCTGTGGTATGACATCGGCCAGGATACGTCAGCGGTGCGCTGCGCCTATATGAATGTGATCACCAGAGCGTATGCGAAGAATTTCTGCGGACAGCTTTCTGCCTGGTGTCATGCACGGGGGCTGGTATACGGCGGGCATATTCTGGAGGATTCCGGAGCCCACCGGCGGCTTTCCTGTTCCGCAGGCCATTATTTTCGCAGCCAGCAGGGGGCGGATTATGCGGCGGTAGATGTTGTGCTGCATCAGATCAAGCCCTTTTATGAGAATCGCCACATTGCGCCCATCTCCGGCGGCTATGCCGATCCTCTGTTCTTCAACTATTCCCTGGCAAAGCTGGCCTCCTCGGAGGCGGCCTTAGATGAGGGGAAGGAGGGCCGTGCCCTTTGCGAGGTCTTTGGCGCCTACGGCTGGGGCGAGAGTATCCAGGAAATGCTGTTTCTGACCAACCACATGCTTGTCCGGGGGATCAATATGTTTATTCCTCACGCCTTTTCTCCCATATTTCCCAATGGGGACTGTCCGCCGCATTTTTATGGAAATGGCAAAAATCCGGCCTTTGAGGGCTGCTGTATGCTGGGACGCTATATGGCTGCCATGTGCGAGCGGTTCAGCGGCGGCAGGGCCTATGCGCCTGTGGCCGTGCTGTATGATGTGGAGGGGGAGTGGAGCGGCCGTTCCTTTGCGGATATGGACGGCGTTGCCAAGGTGCTCATGGAGCATCAGATCAATTTTGTGTTTCTGCCGGAGGATAAGCTGGACCGCATCGGGGAGTACGCCTGCCTGATCGTGCCCTACAGGCAGTATGTGTCCCGGCGGACGAGGGAGCAGCTGCGAGAGATTGGGGAAACAAAAAAGGTTTACTATATTCCCTCCAAGCAGCAGGACGAGATGGAAGAAATAGCAGTTTCTCTGGAAAAAGAAGGCATGGCTTCTCTGAAGGTGCATGGCGATAAGACGCTTTTACGGGTGATGCGTTATGACAAGGATGGAAAAACGGAATATTTTGTACATAATGAAAAGCCGTCGGCTTGCTCCGTAGAGGTTGAGACGGGAGGGAAGGATCTGCTGCTGGAGGATTTCTTAAATGAGCGGACTGGGCGGCTGCGCTGCCGGCAGGAAACTGCGGCCCTGCATTTGGAGCCAGGTCAGGCGGTGGTCCTTACGATGGTGGAGCATGAAGATGTAAAAAGAAGGCAAAAAGCGGAGGTAAGAAGGGTTCCCGTTGAGCTGAAGCAGGAAGGGGAGCAGGAAAAGGAATATTATGCTGATCTTTCTGAAAAGGTGGGATCCGAAAGCACAAAAAAGAGAACGCTGGCGATTTATTACCAGGGGGATTCCATTCATGTGCAAGTGGATGCTTGCAGTTATGACAGAATTACAAGCCCGGCCTACGTTCCTCTGGCCCAGGGCGGGGCAGCGGCCACAAGGATAAAGGTCAAGGGGAATCTTGGGGAAAAGATGAAGGATAATCTGACGAGATTTTCCATTTTAAGACCGATTGAGATTGAAAAGATGGAAATATATTCCTGAAAGGGAGGGACCAAATGAAAAGCATTTCTTACAAAACTTATCTTGACAAGATCTACGGCTGTTTTATCGGGAAGGCTGTTTCCGGCAACATCGGAGCGCCTTATGAGGGCATCAAGATGCCCATGGAATTGCCCTACAGCCCCCAAATGATCAACTGCGATCTGCCCAACGATGATCTTGACCTGCAGGTGCTGTGGCTGGATGTACTGGAGCAGAAGGGGGAGCATTTTACCTCTTACGACCTGCTGGACCGGTTCGCCAACCACTGCCCCTATTCCCCCGGAGAGTATGCCGTCATGCGCAAGAATTACAGCCGCGGTATTGATCCACCTTATTCCGGGAAGTTTTGCAACGATTATTATACGGAAGGGATGGGCTGTCCCATCCGTTCGGAGTTGTGGGGGTGCGTGAGCGTGGGCAATATGGCGCTGGCTAGCGAGTTTGCCTCCCGGGACGGGCAGCTGGACCATTTTGGCGAATCGATCTGGGCGGAGCGCTTTCTGGCTGCTCTGGAGAGCGAAGCCTTTTTTGAGAGCGATATTCATGTTCTGCTGGACAAGGCGCTGACAGTTCTGCCTGGTGATTCGAAGTTCCGGGGCCTGGTCTGTTTTACCCGGGAATTGTGTGAAGCGTATGGGGACATGAAGGCCGTGCTGGGCAAGATGCTGTTCCGGTACGGCCATCCAGACTGCACGAATCTGTATCAAAATATGGGGATCACCCTGGCGGCCCTTCTGCTGGGGGAGGGGGACATTATCAGGACAAGCCTCCTTGCATTGAACTGTGGCTTTGATACGGACTGCACCTGTGCCACTGCGGGAGCGGTCATCGGCCTGCTGCGGGGGGCGGATGAATTGATGCATGCATACGATCTTACGGAAGTTACCTATGCTCTCGGCGTGGAGAGCAGCCGGCGCAGCAACCGGATTTTTGACCTGGCGGAGGATATTGCAAAGCTTGGCATACAGTTTTCCAAAACCATAAATCCCTGTGTTGCAGTTACGGACGCGCCCCAGGTGCAGTTTGATTTTGCGCCTCCAGAGCCGGTGTCTGTGCAGGTGCTGTACCAGGATATGGAGCCCTCCATCGCCCTGGGGGAGAGCCGGGAGGTTACGCTGTGCTTTGAGAACCGGGGCGGCAGCGGGGTCGCACTGGACTGCCGGATTGACAGCGTAAACGGAATCCTCTGCTTCCGGCCGGATTTTGCGCTGGAGCTTCCTGCCGGCGCACGGAGCCAGGTCCCTGTTACTTTTATGCTGCCGATGGAGGCCATGCTTGTCTATGACAAGAATATCTTTACCCTTACAGCCAGCAGCGGGGGGAAAGCCGTATTCCGGAAACGGTTCGGCCTTGCCGGCGCCGTGCCCTGGAAGCTGTGCGGGCCCTTCTGGCGCACGGAGCCGGTCTGCACTACGGAAGCGCTGTTGAAGGTTTCTTCTTACTATGAGCTGATGGCCCATTCCTGTGTCCAGGGAAGTGATACGGATAAGGTACGCCAGTTCCATCTGAATTTTGCTGCGGATACCGATACGGAGTTTGTGGCAGAGCAGGCGCTGTTCGAGCCGTTGAAGGTTCCGTGCGCCGGCTCTGGTTATGAGCAGACACTGGCAAGCATACGCGAGGACAGCTTCTGCCTGGAGGATCTGTTGGGGTTCCGGGGCCCCTGCACGGTCTACCTTTCCCGCGTACTGGTCGCGCCGGAGGATATGGAGGTGTGCGTACAGATCGGGCATTCCTGTCCGTTCCGGTTTACCGTCAACGGAGCCCTTGTGGCAAAACGGGACTGCTGCGACAATTGGACGGGGGAAAATGTGCATGTGGAGGGGCTGCGGCTGCACCGTGGCGAGAATAAGCTGGTGCTGCGGATCACCCGTGTGAATGCGGATGCGAAAATGAATGTGACCTTCAGCAGGGAGGCGGCCTGTTCGGAGCATATCGTGACTTTTGCTTCCAGGAATCCGTATTGTTTTTGAAATGTTATGGTCTGTCTTGATGGGGATAACTGCATTTTTGGCTCTGGAAATATACAGGAACTACTTGTTGGCGTATTGAAAATAGCGTATAATTGAGCTGTAGTGAATACAAAACAGAATAGACGGAGGTGCGGGATGAAGAAACCATTGCCCATAGGCGTTGATAGTTTTGAAAAAATAATCAATGAGGGATATTATTATATCGATAAGACGCTGTTTATCAAAGAATTATTGGACCTAAGAGGGGAGGTAAACCTCTTCACCCGTCCCCGGCGTTTTGGAAAGACCCTGAACTTAAGCATGCTCCGCTATTTTTTTGAGGATACCGGAGACGCTGGGAAAAATGAGGAAAATAAGGAGCTTTTTTCGGGCCTTAAGATC
>CATJBQ010000125.1 GCA_949738465.1 uncultured Lachnospiraceae bacterium | reverse complement strand
GCCGACCCCGCCGGCACCCGGAAGGCCTCCACCGTGGACACCGCCATCGTAAAGGCCGCCATTCCCCAGGGCGTCAGCCAGTCCCCCAGATACAACAACAAAAACCCGACGATCAGCAACGCCCGGCACAGGTCCGCCGCCACCATCAGCCGCTTCTTCCGGAACCGGTCCGCCAGCACGCCGGTCAAAGGCTGCAGCAAAATGGTGGGCAACTGGTTAAACGCCAGGATCACGGCCGACCAGGCCGCGCTTTCTGTAATGGCATAGACCAGCCAGGCAAAGGCAATGCTGTCCACCGAATCCCCAAAACGGTTGATCCAGTTGGAAGCGGCCAGCTTCAGATACTCCGGCTGGGTCAGCAGGTCACGATAACCTTGCGTTGATTCCTTTTTTGATTTTAACATATATTTCTCCTCTGTCTATCATTATATTAGATATATATCTAGCATTTATTGTAAATATATATTTGACTATTGTCAAGTCATTTTCGGCAAACATTTGATTTATATCTAATATTTAGATATTACAGAGGAAAAAGAATCGAATAGGGAAGATTTCTTCTGCACAGGCCCGTGCATACAAAAACAGCAGAAGAAACACGATCTTTCCACGCGTTCCTTCCGCTGTTCTCTTTTCCATTCACTCCATGATTCGAGTGCCAAAAGGGTCTTAGCAAAACTGAGATTGGCAAAGCCCCTTTTGACGCTCGAATCATTCCGTCAATGCCGCATAGGTCGTCCCCAGTTGAAGTGTAAAACCCAGCGCCTGGTACATGGCCTCGTCGCAGGGCGCGCAGCAGACCGTCAGGCTGGCAATCCCCTGCCTTACGCACCACGCCCTGGCCGCATCTGCCAGAAGCCGCGCGATTCCCTTCCCCCGGAACACCGGCTCCACATAGAAATCCTCAAAGGTCCCCACCTGCCCGCAGGAAAAGGTGGAAAAAGCGGTCGCCACCGAGCACATCCCCACACAGCGGTAGCCGCGCTTTGCCACAAAAAAGCGGATCTTTTCGTCCCGCACCGCCGCCTGCAGACGCCGCTTTTTCTCATCGGTAAGGCATTCCTCGCCAATCTCCCCAAGAAACCCATTTTCCAGCTTCAAAAGCTGCCAGTCCTCAGGGTCCTTCAGCTCCTCCACCGTAAAAGGCAGCTCCTCCTCAGGGGGCAGAACCAGCAGGGGCTCCCCCCATTCATCGTTCCCGTTTGGCAAAAAGCCCAGACGGTTCCAGAACCGGAACCGGTTCTCCAGGCGTCCGTAGTTGAGCTCCGCGTACAGCGCCCCATGCTCCCAGGCCCAGGCCAGAAGCGCTTTGGCGCAGGCTGTCCCCGTCCCCTGGCCGCGGAAATCCGGGTACACACAAAACTCCAGAATCAGGCATTTTCCGTCCTCGGTGGTATAAACCGCCGGCAGCGCAAAGCCGATCTCCTGCCCCTCCCGCTGAAAAAACAGATAATAGCAGCGGTTCCATTCCCGGTCATGAATGGCCGTAATCTGGGCCCGGTACTGGCTGTCGTCCAGAAAATACGCAAGGTCCTCCTCCCCCGGCTCCGGAAAAATATCTCTGCGGTGGTAGCTGTGGAGCTGCTGCCAGAAGGCTTCTATTTCCGCTTCCCCCACCGCTTCATGAATTGTAATATCATTTTGCATTCTTATCATTTTTCTCATTCTTTCCTTCCTCTATGGCACGTATTCCATCTGATCCGCCATTTTTTTTCTGAAAATTGTGTAATAGCAGTTCCACTCAAAATCATCCCGAATCTCCAGATTTTTAGGAAGCAGCCTTCTCATATGCCCCCTCCTTTCATTTGTTAATTCTGGATTTAATATATAGCTCAAATGATTCTGGTCCAGAAATTTTTTTACCTCCTGAAGTCCAGTCCGAATACGCTCAACCTCCAGACACATATCAAAATTATATCTGGTATCTGCTTCCCATGTTTCCAGCTCATACTGATTCTGCCTGATCCACTCAGTAATGACCACAGCCGACCCATTATTTTTGGACATTTCGATTAATTTACGAAGACTGTGGGTCTGTGGAACAGTAACACCCTTACATTCAAGAAATGCCTTCAGTGTTTTCTCAATACATTGCTGAAGATTATATGCCACATCATTTAAGTACATCTCATCACTCTCGTAAAATTTCATTAAATTTGCAGCCACATCATAACAGTGATATGCAGATTTAAAGTAACGAATATCACACATTTTCTCTCCTCCTGTAAACGATGACGCCTGTTCGTGCTATTTCTTCCTGCAAACGTTTTCCTAAATGAGCGCTAAAAATAACATCTATTTCGCTTTCTATCTCTTCCAAAGATGTGTCAATCCGCAATTTTTCATCATCTCTGACAATCAAAAGATCAAGGTCACTGAATGAATGACAGTCAAAACGAACAGCACTTCCAAATACGATCACCGCTGCAATATGTCTGTCATTTTTTACAGCCTTCACCAAAAGCCCGACATCCTTCTGCTTCAGTGGATGAATATGATTGATATTTTCTACATCTGACGGGCAAACAACCTCAAAATCCCACAGATTTTCTCCCTCATGCTGTATATAGCTTTCTGCTGTCCTGCACATAGCATCACCCCTTCTTACGCCAGGTGTCTCACACCAGCATCGGCAAAAACGCCTTCGCCAGCCCCAGAAAAATCAAAAATCCCAGAATATCCGTGGCCGCCGTCAGAAAAATCGAGGAGGCCAGCGCCGGATCCAGCTTCAATGCCTTAAAAATCAGCGGAATCAGCGACCCGAACAGCCCGGAAATGAAAAAATTCAAAATCATGGCCATCCAGATAATCCCGGCCAGAAACAGATTCCCATACCGGAGGTACACAATCAGGCTGGTAAATATCCCCACCACAAATCCGTCGATCATACAGACAAAGGCTTCCTTCAGCACCAGCCGCCAGGAGGTCCTAAGCTCGATCTCCCCCAGTGCAATGCTCCGGATGATGATGGACAGGGTCTGATTTCCGGAATTGCCTCCCATCCCTGTGACAATTGTCATAGTGGCGGACAGGGCGACCACCTGTTCGATAACGCCGGCAAAGCTCTGGATGGCAAAGGAGGCCACAAAAGCCGTAATCAGGTTCACAAACAGCCAGGGCATACGCCGTTTTACCGATTCCCCCAGGGTACTGTCAATGGATTCCTCCTTGCTGACACCGGCCATCTGCAGCATATCCTCCGTATGTTCTTCCATAATAACATCGATGATATCGTCCACCGTGATAATGCCCAGAAGGATATGACGCTTATTCACCACCGGGATCGCATTCAGGTCATACTTGGACACCAGCAGGGAAACTTCCTCCTGGTCCGTCTCCGGCGTAACGCTGACCACCTGCTCGTCACAGATGCTGTCCAAGGTATCGCTGTCCTTCGCCACCAGGATATCCCGAAGATCCGCGGTCCCCATCAACTGCCGCCGGCCGTTCAATACAAAAATCGTCTCCAGAAGCTCCGTCTTCGGCGCAATCTCCTTGATCTTGCGGATGGCCTCCGCGATGGTCAGATGGCCGTTTAAGGCAATATAGGCAGTGGTCATCAGGCCGCCGGCCGAATCCTCCTCGTAGCCAAGAAGCTCCGTGATGATCCGCCGCTCCCCGGCCCGCATCAGATCCAGGAGCTGCTTTCTGCGGTTGATCTTTAGGTTTCCCAGAAGGTCCACGATATCGTCCTTCTGCATAAAGCTGAAAATATGCAGCATCCGCTGGTTATCCAGAAAGCTGGTCAACTGCACCTGCAGCTTCTCGTCCGATTCCTCAAACAGCTCCGCCAGCTTCTCGTCGTCCGCCAGGCTGCAGAACTGCCCCAGAAGCTCATCCTCCCAGTCCTCCATGGCCTCCGCCAGATCGATGGGGTGCAGATGCTCATACTCCTCATCCAGCCGGATCCGGTCTGCCCGCTCCAGGGCATCCACAATCTCCCCGATCTGTTCCTCCAGAATCTCCTCCGGACTGCGTTCGCTTCGCTGCAGATGTTCTTCCAGCGGAAACGGCCCCGTTTCCTGTCTTCCCGTTTCTTCCTCCGCCCGACCCAGCCCCAGGGCCTCCTGGGCTGTCTTTTCTCTTTCTTCCATGTAATCACCCCATATCTTTGCTTTCCGTAAAACCATCTCCCGGGAAACCCGAACTTCGCTTC
>CATJBQ010000124.1 GCA_949738465.1 uncultured Lachnospiraceae bacterium | reverse complement strand
TCTGATCCATTCCCCCCTCCGTCCGGTGGATCACCTCTCCGTTGTAAAAACAGAGAAACGTAGGAAGTCCGATAATCTCAAACCGCTCCGCCATTTTCGGATAAACAGAAGTATTCACCTTGATAAATTTGATAAAGGCCATATCATCCGCCGCCTCCCGGAAATGGGGAGCCGAAAAAACGCAGGCCCCGCAGTGGTCCCCATAGAAGTCCACGATCGCATAGCCCTCCTTAACCAGTTCGTCAAAATCCGTATCCTTTGCTTCTATCACTGCCATCGCCTAATCCTCCAAATAAACTTCCGCTTCTTTTCCCAACAAATAAAAGGTGTGTTCCTGATACTTCACTTCCCGGTACAACTGGATATCGGACTGCCTTCGGGCCTCCTCCACATCCATTCCCCGCTCCGCGGCAATTTTGCGGATTTCCTCCAGGAAATCCTCCTCCGAAATAAAAAATCCGTCCTTTTCACAAAAATAAGAATATATCAGATAGGGAATAAAATAACGTTCCTGTTTTTCAGCCTCCGCCGTAATTGCCTCCTCCCTCGTAAGGCCTCTGGGATGTTCTCCGGTGGGCTTACAAAGATCAATTCCGACCGCCAGCATACCCTGGTAAAACAGACGTCCCTTACAGAGACACCACTGCCTCTTTTCCTCCTCGTCGATCATAAATTCGCTGTGAGCGGAAATTTCCGTAAGCCAGTACTGCACGATCCTAATCCAGGCCTTCTTCCTCCGTTCCCCATCATGCTCCTTGCGGTACCACCGTTTGTAATCCTCCACTGAATGGACCCCAGGTATCCCCAGCACGGCAATCAGTTCTTCTCCAACTCTCATGGTACGACGACGCCGGATTTCTTCAATTTCCAGAACAACCCATGTCCCGTTGATCTCACAGCGGATGGTATCGCCAGCCTGCTTTCCAAGAACGGCCTGCTCCGCTTCACCGGCTCCCGGAAGCCCTCTTCCCGGAAAAAGAAGCACCGGCCGCTCCTTCCAGCCTTCCCGGGAGGCCTCCCGGCAGACCAGACGCAGCGAGTCGCCGCTTTTTGCCTGCCCCGATATCCGCTGTTCCCCGGAATGATCCCTCGCCAGGGCCTCAAGTTCTTCCAAAATCTCGCTGTCCGCAATCTTCCAGCGCCGGAGGTCGTCTGCCACCGGAAGCTGTCTGTAATCATTGCAGTTTATCATTTTTGATTTCATTGACACACGCCTCCTTCCCGGCCCCGCTGCAGCCGGCCGCAGCAAAGGTACGGTAATAATCGTTAGTTTTCAGTAGTTCCTCCGGGCTGCCGCAGGCCTGCACCTCACCGTCGCAAAGAACAATCACCTGATCCGCAAAAATGGTGGCGGAATAATTATGTGCAATCAGCACCGTTGTCCTTCCCTTCATCAGATTATTCAGCGCCTCCGTTACCTGCTGCCCGCTCCTTGCATCCAGATTACTGGTAGCCTCATCTAACAAAAGATAGTCCGGATTACGCATCATCGCCCGGGCAATGGCAATACACTGCTGCTGCCCGCCGGAAAAGTTGGAGCCGCCAGGCCCGCACTGGGCGTCAAAGCCCTCCGGCAGCCGACAGACAAACTCATAGATGTTCGCCATTTTCGCCACATGGACCAGTTCCTCCTCCGTTACCGTGCGTTCCACGCCATAGAGGATATTTTCCCGGATGGTTCCCGACAGCAGAGGCTTTTCCTGTGTGACAATCGCCAGGCTTTTCCGCCAGGAGGTCAGGTTAAAATCAGTAATGTTTCGCTCATCAAAACAGATCTCCCCCTCTGTGGGCTGATACATCCGTTCCAGCAGCTTAAACAGCGTACTTTTCCCTGCCCCGTTGGTTCCCACGATGGCAGTAATCTTCCCCTTGGGAATGGTACAGCAGACCTTCTTTAACACCGGCCGGGCCTGATAGGAAAAGCTTACATCCTTCACATGAATGTCCGCATCCGCCACATCCATCTCACACCCTTCCTCCACCTCATCCGGAGCCTCCAGAATTTTTCCAATTTTCTGAACAATTCCTGCATTTCCTGCAAAAGAACCAAAATAGGTACAGATCTCCGCCAGCCGGACAGAGGCCAGCCCGGTCAGTGTATAAAATCCGATGAGGGTACCGATGCCCAGCTCTTTGGACGCCACCAGTCTGCCCCCCAGCACAAAGGACACTACGATACAAAAGCATCCCACCAGCTCCATCCCCGCCAATTGAAACATGGAGACATAACTTAGCAGAATATCCGCTTTACACTGCTTTTTAAAAAGCCGGTCCGCCTTTTCCATCTCCTCCCCCTCCATCCGGAAGGATTTGATCAGACGAAGGCCCCGGACACGTTCCACCAGGTATCCCATAGTGGCCGCCAACCGGTTCTTGCTCTCCGCGCTCCGCTTATAGGTCAACGCACTGTAAAGGGCGGTAACTCCCAGCGTCAGCGGAATCACCAGAAGCATGGCAGCCGCCATCCTGGACTGAAAAGAAAACAGCTTCTGGTAGGCCACAATGGCCGCGTACACCGCCGCAAACAAGTTGATAACCTGCTGAAAATAATTTCCGGCACTGTCGGCATCTGTGGTCACACGGGTCACCAGTTCATTGACATTATCCGAATCATAATAACAGGTGGGCAGATGCATCATTTTATCCCAGACCTTCAGCCGTACGTCCAGATTGATCTTCTGCAGGGCCAGCCCCGAAATGTAGGTAAAGGCCACCAGACTGACCCCGGACAGCACCTGAAACTCAATATAGCGGATCAGTTCCTCTGTCCTGACCGCATTCTGGGTTCCATCAATGATAGACGCTGTCAAAGTAATCGCCTCCACCTCCAGATGGGTTTTCACAAAGGACAAGGCTACCACCAGAAACAGTAAAAACCAGGGCAGCCGGATTCCCTTAAAAATCTTCGTATAATTCCTTATTACCCGAATCACAATGCCGCCTCCTTTTCTCCCTGATGGGCCGCCACCAGCCTCTGAAACACCTCACAGCCCTCAAGAAGCTGCTCATAGGTCCCGCAGCCCGCCATCGCCCCTTCATGGAGCACCACGATCTGGTCTACCCGCCCAATCAGCGACAGATCGTGGGTAATAATCAGCTTCGTGCGCCCCGGGAACATGGAAAAAATGGTATCCTGCACCATGCCGGAGGCCGCCGCATCCAGGGCAGAGGTCGGCTCATCCAGCAGAAGTACCTTGGGATCCCGCAAAAATTCCCGGGTCAGCACCAGTCTCTGCCGCTGGCCGCCGGAAAGGGAAGTCCCCCCTGCGGCGATGGGCGTGTCCAGGCCCTGGTCCCAGCTTTTGAGAAGCTTCCGAAATCCAGACTTCTCCGCCGCCCCCCAGATCTCATCGTCCGATACCGGACGGTGAATCCCATAGGTCAATGCTTCCCGGGCCGTTCCACAAAAAATATCCGCTCCCTGCTGCACATACCCCATGGATCCGCGCAGCTCATCTAGGGAAATCCGCTCTACCGGCACGTTTCCAATCCGCACCTCTCCGCTGTCTGCCTCATAGAAATGCTCAATCAGGCTTAGGGAGGTCGTCTTCCCGCTTCCGCAAAGTCCGATGACCGCTGTAGATTTTCCCTCCGGTATCGTGAAGGAAATCTCATGAAGCGCCTGCTTTTCCCCATAAGAAAAAGAAACCCTGTCAAAAATAAGATCCCCCCGTTCCGGCATCCCTTCCTTCCCTTCCTCCGATTCCACCGGCGCCAGCAGAAGATCGGCTGTCCGAGCCAGGGTTCCCTGTATGGTCTTCAGATCCGTCCAATAACCAATCAAGGTAGAAAAGGTATTCGATACGGTGCCGGAAAACATATAGAAGGCCACCCACTGCTGAATGGTGATCGCTCCCCGTTTCAGCATCACTACGCCAAATACCATGACAATCATCGTCTGGGCAAGGCCGATCACGGTAGAAAGGGCCGTAATGGCACATTCCAGCTTATTGACCCGCATATTTGCCCCAAACAGCTTGTGGGCCGCCGCCTCGCCATTTTTCAATTCCCGTTTTTCATTGGTGTATGTTTTAATCAGCCCCAGATTCCGTACACGCTCCGCAAGATAAGCCGTCAGCCGCCAATTTCACGAAATACGCCTTCCTGGGTCTTGTAACGCCAATGGCCGATAAAAAACATATAGGCGATCTTGATGGGCAGCAGCAGAAACACCGACACCATCAGCCAGATATTGTAGCCGGAAATCTCCTTTAACGCCCGCACCGCATAATACAAATCCGGAAGAAAGGCCACGATATAGCGCACCATCAACTGCATGGCCGTTGTGGTGTCATTGGTGATGGTGCTCATCAATTCTGCCGGATCATGCTCATCATAATAATCCATACGGATATGCAGCATCCGCTTCCAGATGGAGCGGCGGGCATTTCTGGCCGCAATATGGCTGGCCGGCGAACGCAACGCCGTATCTGCACACAGCACAATGGTAAACATCACATAAAACAAGACCGCATCCATCAGTACCTTGTGATCCAGATTTCCGCCAAGCAGCCCGGCGGTCGTTCCCGGAAGCCTGAGCATCACCTCGCTGTAGAGCATATTACAGGCAAAGGACAGGGCAATCCAGAACCAGGGCAGATGGATATTTTTCAAAAGCTGCCAGAAGCTATGCCAGTTGGCACCTTTCATCTTCTTCTTTTTCTGATCCATAAGGTTTCCCTCCAACAAACATACGTTCTACTCTGTCAGTCCATAAGATCCTATCATAAAATCCACATAATCCCTGACCGTCTCTCCCGACATCAGATTCATGGAAGAAAAGGTCATGATATTTGCCTGAAGCACTTCTCCATCCACGAATGCATACAAAAGATTTCCCTCCCGGGTGACCGTCTGCCCCTGGGAAGCATAGAATTCCTCCAGTGCCTTGGCGTTTTCTTCATCCGGCGTCACAAAATACTGATATTCCCCCGCGGCTTTTCCCTCCCTTTCATAAACAATATCGTACATTGCCGTCACCTCATATCCGGCGTTGATGATATCCGACAAAAGCTTACTGCTGGCATCCCCGGTCAGCACATAGCGCTGGTCGAACGCCAGTCCCTCCGGATCCGTAAAGGTGTAGCTGTCTGTTATCATCAGGGAAAATGCCTCCTGGCCGTCGTCGCCGTCTGCAGGTACCTGCGCATCGGATCCTTCCTCCCCCGGCGCGGATAGATCCCCAGTGTCTGCCGGTGTCTGCGCATCCGCTCCATCCTCTCCCATCATCGGTGTATCCCCGCTGTCTGCCGGCGCTTTCCTGTCCCCGCAGCCCGCAAAAGAAGCCAGCAACAAGCCGCATACGATAGCTGAAATCAATTTTCTTTTCATTCTTTCTGTACCTCTCTTTCTTTTTATACTTGTCTATTCCGGGTTCTGCTCTGCATTCCCGTACTCCGTAAGGCCAAACATAGTCTTTACAAACTGGCCGTATCCCTCCGGCGTCGCCTCATACCCCTGCTGCGGCAGATAACTTAATGCCACCTGCATCGACTCCTTTGGCGTCTCACTACAGCTTGCGGCGCCGTCAATCACCAGGCACTGGTACTCCGCAACGACGATCCCGTCCCGGGCATAGAAAATCTCATATACCTCCGAAGCATATACATAGCCCGCCATCGCACAATTCTCGTCACCATAAAACACATACCGGCTGTCAAAATCCAAATCCACGGGATCGTTATAATAGCTGCCACCAGTGACCAGAATACTGTTTTCCCCGGCCGGCGTCGCTGTTAACACCGGCCCCGGTTCCGTCTCTTCCGGCTTCGGCTCTTCCTCCGCCGTTCCCTTCTCACACTCTGTCATTCCATACACCACAAACATCTTTTCCAGATACGCCGTCGGGACAGCCTGCTCCAACACCCCACAGGAAACATATAACTCGATATTCCCCTGCACATACTGGCCGTCATAATAGTCGATCACCACATTCCCGCTGTTCTGCGCCTGCAGGCCCTGGCCGGCCATCTCCCGTGCCTTTGCCTCCGCCGCCTGCTCGTCTGCCATCACATAGCACCGGTACTCCGCAGAAGCATTTCCCTCCCTGCAGTAGAGGATCTCGTAAAATCCTCCGGCGCCCGCTGCCGCTGCATAACCGCAATCCGCGCCGCCGTACAGCACATAGCGCTTGTCAAACACACACCCCTGCGGATCTTCAAAGGTCATGCTTTCACTCATTTTTATGTCAAAGCTGCTGGCCGGATCCGATCCCTTAAGGGTTGTCTCATCCTCCGTTCCCGGATTCTCCAGATCTGGTTTTTCTTCCTCATCCGGCTTCGGTTCTTCCGGTTTTGGCTCCTCCGGTTTTGGCTCCGCCTGGGGCTCATATACCTGGTAGCCCTCCTGCCGGATCAGATACTGCAGATACGCCTCCGGAGTTGCTTCCTCCACGCCTGCGTACATAACCAGCATTTCCAGCATTTCCTGGATCATTTTTTCATCGTTGACCAGGCAGACCACATCCGAATTCACAGTCCCCTGATACGTTGCCGCCATTTTCTGTGCTGCCCCGGCACTGGAAGCAACATAGCATTTATACTCCAGGACCGCCTTTTTTTCTTTTACATATAAGATCTCGTATACACCCTTTACTTCACAGCCCTGCGCCCGGACAATTGATACTCCAATGCTCTTTTCATCCCCGTACAGCACATAGCGGGTATCAAAATCCAACCCCTCCGGATCCGTAAAGGTATAACTGTCGCTCATGGGAATGTGGAAGGTATCTTCTCCACTGGTTCCCCCTCCGTCCGGGATTCCCGACGTTTCCTCCCCCGGAGGATTCTCCTCTGCCGGGGGCGCCGGCTCCTCATTCCCGCCGCCAGCGGAAGGATGGTATTGGCTCATCCCGCCAAAGAAAAATTGCATCCCCAGATACGCTTCCGGCGTCGCGCTCGCAATGGTTCCCTGCTTCGCGTAAAACTCGATGTAGGTTTCCTGAACGTAGCTGCCCTTGGAATAAATATAGACTACATCGCCCCAACGCCCGCTGCTGGCATTATCGTCATTATAATAATTTGCCAGATCCGCAGCACACTTCTGCGCATCCCCTTCATTGGAAAAAACATAGCATTTGTATTCTCCTGCCGCCTTCCCGCCACGGACATAGAGAATCTCGTACGCTCCCTGGCAGCCAAATTTCTTAAAGGACCGGGCCATATTACAGCCAGAACCGCCGTACAGTACATAGCGGTTGTCAAAATCCAGCCAGTCCGGATCCGAAAAGACACTCTTCATCCTCTTCTTCCTCTTTTTCCTGTTCCGCCTTCTCTACCAGAAACCGCTCAATCTGCCTGGCCTGTTCCTCCACTTCTTCCTGGCCGTTCTCTGTGTCCTGGCCCTCCGCAAGCTGCTGCTCCTGTTCATTTTTTCCTGTGCTGCCCCGTCGGCCCAGTACAATACCGCACACCACAAGTGCACATACGACGGCCGCAGAAACACATCCAATCCATATCCTTCGTTTTTCCATACTCCCACGCTCCTTATCTTTTTGATAGGTTTTTGCTTTCGTACTTTACCCTAACACAGAAACCGTATTTTCTCAATCCAATTGAACGATTCGGAAGATTCCGGTGTCAATTCCGCAGTCAGAACGGCGTGGATGCATAGAAAAGGGAGGCTGTGGCCTCTCTATGGCTCACAGTCTCCCTCTTGTCTTTCTCTTACATGATCTTCCCCTGTCTCTCAGATGGTAAAGGACCGGGTACTCTCCGAAAGCTGCCGGGCAAGTTCCTTTAACACGCTGGCCTGGGCCTCTAAGTTGTCCACGCACTGGGTCTGCTCCTGGGAGTAATTTCTTGCCTCCGCAGTGGAATCCAGGCAGGTATGTACATTACTGTCAATCCTCCCGAAGGAGCTGTCAATATGCTCCTTGCTGTCAATGAAAACCGTCATCGATGTGGAAAGTGTCTGATTGATCCCATCAATACGCTCTAAGCATTCCTTCAGCTTTCCAAATACCGAAAGCACCTTCTGGGAATCCTGGGTGCTGTTGGTAAAGGTCTTGGCCGTGTCTCCAATGGCGGAAACCGTCTCGCTGATCCGGCTGCGGACAATGGCAATGAGGCTTGAAATATTTGTGGTAGCCAGGGAGGTCTGCTCCGATAATTTGCGGATCTCATCCGCCACAACCGCAAAGCCCTTCCCCACTTCCCCGGCCCGGGCTGCCTCGATGGACGCATTCAGCGCCAGAAGGTTGGTCTGCTCGGAAATCCCGCTGATGGTGGAGACAATCTCCGTTATGCTCACTGACAGCTTCTCCAGTTCCTGGATATCCTGGTAAATCATCTGCATATTTTCTCTGGAATCCCGGTTGGAAGCCTCCAGATTCCTGGCTGCCGCAACAGACTCATCCAATTTTCCCAGCACATCCTTAAGGTTCTCCTCCATGCTATGATAGCTCTCCCCGAAGGCTTCGATATGCTGGTCAAACTTCGTCAACTGGCTCTTTCCCTGCTCCACACTGCTATACTGGGTCTCCATCGCGCCCGCGATGGACTCCATCTCCGAATTCACCTGTCCGGCATTGGCCACAAGCCGGTCCGCCACCTGGTTAAGATCCCCGGCAAAATCCTGGATATTCTTCACGCTGTTGACCGTGATCGCCAGAAGGTCCCGCATCTTATGCATCAGCCCGTTAAAGCCCTGGGCCAGTATACCGATCTCATCCTGGGTCTTCACCGGAACATCCTGGGAAAAATCTCCCGACGCAATCTTCTCCGACAAAAAGGAGATGGGTTTTACCATCCGGGCGGCCACAAAAATCGTAATGGCAATTCCAAGCGCCATAGAAATAATCAGCGCCACCAGAAATCCGCCCAGCATATAATTCCGCGACTGGTCCATCACCTGGCCGCTGACAGCCGCCACCACATACCACTGGCAGTTTTCCACCTCTCCCACGAAAAAGTTCCTGGAAACGCCGTCATAATCCCTGATGGCTACCGGCGTTCCCTCCCCTGTATTCAAGGAAGTGATCAGACCTCCGTAAAGATTGCCCTCCACCTCGCTCAAGGTAATCGGCTCGTCCTCCACATAACCGTAAGCCCCGTTGGGATGGGTCACAATCCCGTTCTGGTTGTCCACCAGAAAGAGATAGCTGTCGGCTGCCTGCTGCTGCCCGTTTACAATCTCAATCAGGGTATCTACAAAAATATCGGTAGCCAGAACTCCCCGGAAGGTATCCTTGTCCATCACCTTCCCGGAAATGGTAATCACCAGCTTACCGGAATCCGCATCCCGGTAGGGGGTGGAAAAATACAGCCCCTCCGTCTCGCAGGCTCCCACATACCAGTCCCTCTGGGTAAAATCCGTAGTCCCATCCGGCACATAGCCGGAACCGGCCGCCATCTGATTATCGGCTGAGGTAAAATAAAGATCGTAAATATAGCCCTGCTCATTGTAATCCTCCACAATCGGCGTCAGATATGCCGTCAGGCTCTCAATCCCATAATCCCCCTTGATCTCGATGGCATTCCTCTGGTTGACCACAAGCTGGGCCTGCTCTCCCAGCCACGCATTGATCCTGGCGGCTGTCGTTTCCGTCAATAGCTGATAGCGGTTCACGGCCTCCGACCGGATCTGACGGGAAGCAATTATGTAGCTGATGGCTGCCGTCAAGGCCAGACAGATTAATATAATAATGCAGGTGATGCTGACCAGACGTCCTTTCAGACTTTTCATTCTTTTGTCCTCCTACGATAGTGTATAATACTATAATAGAAAAAATGGTACTTTTGTCTAGCAGGATTTTAAATTTTTTATCTAAAATGGTCGTTTCAGCGCTTCCTTCAAGCGGATGACCACCCGGTCCAGCGTCAGGCCGTTTGCGCCAAAATACAGCTTCACAAAATGCGTATTGCCAAAAACCACCCCCAGCTCCCGACACTCCGTCACCCAGGCTCCGCCGGTCCCCTGGATACTGACGACAGTCTTCAGGGCATTGTCATAGAATACCGATACCGGAAGCTGTGCAAGATTTGACAGGTCGGATTTCATTTTCAGCTCGATCTCGTAAATACCAAAGGTTTTCACAACGATGCCAAAAACTTCCGCACTTCCTTTGGCCGTATCAAAGGCGCCCGCATCGATTACAATCTCGTCTCCTTCTCCGGCGGAATAGTACACCAGTTCTTCCGGCGAAAAATCATCCTCCTCCCGCTGCTTTCTTGCTTCCAGCTCCTCCTGGCTGATCCGTCCCAGCTCATAGAGCATCGCCGGGGATTTCAGCAGGAAATTCAGAATGTTTACGGCATTGCGCTGCAGTTCTCCGATGGTGATGCGTCCGTCGTTTAACGCCTCCAGGACATTGTCCTGGGACATGTCGGACGCGTCCATATTAACCATATTCAGATCATTCTGGGCCGCAATCATGGGCGCACGGTTGGAAACCTCACCGTCCTCCCCCTCCACATTGCCCTTGGCCCACCAGTCGGTCATAACGACTCCGTCAAAGCCCCACTGCCTTCGCAGGATCGTTGTCACCAGATCGTAATTTCCTGCGGTCCAGATGCCGTTTAAGGGCGCGTAGGTGGTCATTACCGCGCGGGCATGTCCTTCCTTCACCGCAAGCTCAAAGCCCTTCAGATAAATCTCTCGCAAAGCCCGCTCCGATACCACGGCGTCCACCACCTGGCGTCCGGCCTCCTGGTTATTGGTGGCAAAATGCTTGACCGTCAGCGTAGTCCCCGTATCCTCCGTTCCCAGAAGCTGGGACACCGCCAGCTTCCCGCTCAGCAGGGGGTCCTCGGAAAAATACTCAAAATTACGGCCGTTCAAAGGATGCCTGTGGATGTTCATTCCCGGTCCCAGCAAAAGGTCGATGCGGTTTTTGCGCATCTCAAGCCCCGTCATATGGTAAAGCTCCCTAACCAGCGCCAGGTTGAAGCCACAGGCAAGCGCCGCCCCGTTGGGCAGGGAAAACGCCTTTGTCCCGCAGTCCATCCGAAGCCCGGAGGGTCCGTCGGTGCAGCACCCCGCCGGAATACCATATCCCCGCAGGCTCTCTGTCAGCCCGCCAAAGGCGCCTCCGCAGCCTGCCGTCACCTTGGGGCTGCACATCCCCTCTCCCCGGAACAGACAGATCAGTTCTTCCTCCGACAACTGGGCCACAAAATCCTCCATGGAAGCCTTCTGATCAAAGACGTCTCCCAGCCGGTAGCCCAGGTCCCCCGTCAAGGGAAGGGCCGCATCCCGGCGCTGTGCTAAGCGCTCATAGGGATCGACCGTACGCCGGGGCGCGCGCTCATATGCAATTGCATACTCCCCTTTCTCCCCTTTTCCGGACGGACGCAGACGTTCCAGTTCCAGTACTGGAGCGCAGGCTTCCTCCAACTGTTCTATAACCCGCAGCGTCCCTTCCTCATAGCTGCCGATGCACACAGCGCTTCTCACATCCGTCCCCGCGTAGATCCGGTAGGTTCCGGCCTCCAGCACAAAGGCCGATTTATGGCCGGTTACGCCGCTGTCGTCGTAAGAAGCAAAATAAGCCTTAGGCACCGGAACCTTGAGCACCTCGCCGATTCCCGGCGACAGTTCTCCGGTCTTGGCAAATCCCGCCAGTACCCGCGCCGGCTTTCCAAGTCTGCCCTGGGGCGCCTCCACATAGATCTGGACCACTTCTTTTCCTGCCCTTGCCCCCCGGTTGTCAACCTCCAGCTCCACCTCTAAGGCTTCCTCCGTCACCGCCGCCAGTCCGGCTGAAACCGCAAACTCCGTATAGGACAGCCCATATCCGAAGGGATACTGTACCCGTTCCCGGGCGAAGGTCTCAAAATAGCGGTAGCCCACATAGATATCCTCCTGATAGAAATTGCGGACCGTGCCCCCGAAATTGGAATCGGACGGGTAATCTTCGATTCTTTTTGCAATGGTATCTGCCAGCTTTCCACAAGGGCTGACACGGCCCATAAGCACATCTGCCGCGCCGCTTCCGCCCTCCTGGCCGCCCTGCCAGACATAGAGCACCGCTGGAACATTAAGCTCCTCTGCCCAGCTCATATCAATGATATTTCCCACATTCAGAAGCACCGCCACACGCTGGAAACGGGCGCAGACTTTCTGGATCATTGCATATTCTTCCTTTGTCAGATACCAGCTCCCCGGCTCCTTCTGGTTGTCCTGGTCCTCCCCGGCGGTACGTCCCACCACCACAAGAGCCACATCGCAGGCCTTTCCTGCGGCCTCTACCACCGGATCCTCCAGCTCCATTTCCTGCTGGCACCAGGGTACCTTTCCCCAGCCTTCCCCCTCATCGTAGGGATGCTTTGCAATCCATGATTCATAAGCAGCCAGAAGATGTTCATCCAGGGTAATGTCCGTTTCCTCCTTCAGGGCATCCAGGATCCCCGTCACATACCGGGTATTCACCAGCCCGCCGGAGCCTAAGCCGCTCTTATAATAGGTATGGGCAATCCGCCCGAACACCGCCACATGGTCGTTCTTTTTTAATGGAAGGGTTCCGTTGTCGTTTTTCAAAAGTACGCACCCCTCTGCCGCTGCCTGCCGGGCAAGGGATGCGTATTTTTCCTGGTCAAGATGATAGTTCATTTCTTCGTCCTCCTGCTTTTTTCTAATCATATCATAAAATCAGGAAGGATACTACTACAATTCCTGGCCTTATTTTGTACTATTTTGACTTGTTATTTTATTATTATACGGGTTAGGGTGTCAAAAGGGGCTTTTCAAAACTGATATTGGCAAAATGCACAAAATGTATTCTGATTTGTGACTGTGGAGAATCTTAGAGCCTCTTAATG
>CATJBQ010000123.1 GCA_949738465.1 uncultured Lachnospiraceae bacterium | reverse complement strand
TGGTTGAGTATGCCGCATACATGATAGAGCAGATACAGGCCGGTATTAAAGGCTAAGGTCATTGACAGAAACCTTTTGAACTCTGTTCGTCAATAGCTATTTATATTGTTTTTGATTCATGTTACAATAAACGCACAATCAAAAAGAAGCCATAACAGTCAAAGAGAAATATCACCAGCGGGATGCGGCATGTGATGCCAGCTTTACGATGTGGAGTATGGAAAGGGACGGAATGCAATATGGCTTTGACCAGAGAGGCTTTACTATGGAAGAAGCCATAAGCTATATGTTGAAAATGGAAGAAAGCATGGATATCATTCGGGTCCAGATGAAAGATGTGGGGTGAATAAATGGCAGCCTCACTCCCTACACCCCCTCCAGATCAAACGCCGGAATAAAGCTCTCCCTGGCCGTATCTCCCTCCTGGATAAACCCATGCTCCACCCCCAGCTCAATGGCATAATCCACCACCGCGTCATACTCTTCTGACGTCACCTTACGGCCAAGCTCCGGATACCGGTCTGGATCCGCCAGCGGCGTAAACTGATTCATAATGCTGATATAAATCCCATCCCCATAGGTCTCATACAGATAGCGGACCACCGCCTTGGAGTCCTCGCTGCACCCTGGCAGCACCAGATGGCGGACGATAACGCCCCGGCTCATCAATTCATCTTCTACTGGATCTTCATCTTCCTGATGCGCCGCCTCCTCATAAAATCGCGCCTCACCCACCTGACGCGCCGTTTCCCCACCAAACCACGCCTCACCCACTTGACACTCCGTTTCCCCATAAAACCGCGCCTCACCCACCTGACGCACCATCTCCGCAATGGCCCTGGACGCCACCGCAAAATAATCTGCAGCCTGCGAATAACGCAAGCCAAGCCGGTTATCCACATATTTCAGATCCGGCAGATAGATATCCACAAGCCCCTCCAGCCTTTGCAGCGTTTCCACACACTCATAGCTTCCGGTATTGTATACAATGGGCAGACGCAGCCCCTGGGCCTTAGCCCGCTCTAGCGCTTTCACAATCTGCGGCACAAAATGCGTCGGCGTTACCAGATTGATATTGTTGGCCCCCTGCTCCTGCAGATGCAAAAAAATTTCCGCAAGACGCTCCATGGAAATTTCTTTTCCGCTGTGTCCATGTGCAATCTCCCGGTTCTGGCAATAGACGCACCGCAACGGACAGCCGGAAAAAAACACCGTTCCGCTGCCATTTTTTCCGGAGATACAGGGCTCCTCCCAAAAGTGCAGGGCGGCCCTGGCCACCCTGATTCCATCTGTCTCACCACAAAATCCACGCGCCCCTTTGCTCCGGTCCACGCCACAGCCGCGTGGGCAAATTCTGCATTCCATCCTAATTCCTCCACCTTTTATAAAGACTCTGCTCTTTCCCAACAACCTTTCATGATGCGGAACAAGCGGTCCGCCGCGCCCTCATAAAGCTCCTCCGCTTGCTGCATTGCTTGTTCCAGAGTCATAATACGATTTATGACAGGAAGAATGCTTGTAATCCCACAATCGTAAAGCTTCTCCGCTCCCTCACCCATGCTTCCGACAATCGCATATACCGGAATCTTCTTGCGCAGTCCATATTGTCCGATTCCGGAAAGCACCTTTCCATAGGACGACTGCCGGTCCACTTGACCTTCCCCGGTTATAATCGCATCCGACTGCTTGATAATATCCTCAAAATTCACCAGTTCAAGCAATGTCTCAATGCCGGAATGGGGTGTGGCCTTAAGGAAAGCCATACAGGCGGCTCCGAGTCCTCCAGCCGCTCCACCGCCTGGAATATCTCCAACATCCATCCCATATGCCTCGTTCACAACCCGCGCATAATTCTCCATGCCTTTTTCTAATGTGGCCAGTTCCAGCGGACTGGCCCCCTTCTGACTTCCGTAAGTATAAGTAGCCCCATTCGGTCCCAGAAGAGGATTTTTCACATCACACATCAATGTAAAATGCGCCTCGTAAGCTCCGGGATATAGATGGCTGCTATCAATACTGCAAACCCTCTCCAGATTTTTGCCAATTCCCTTTAGCGGCTTCCCGTCACGATCAAGAAACTGAATGCCCAGGGCACACATAGCCCCCATACCGCCGTCATTGGTAGCGCTGCCGCCAATGGCAAGGATGATATCCCGATACCCCTGTTCTAGGGCATCCCGGATTAATTCTCCAGTTCCATATGTAGTGGCATCCATCACATTTCTGCTGCTTTCCGGAATCAATGGGAGGCCGGAAGCTGCCGCCATCTCAATAATGACCTTTTTATCCGGCAGAATTCCATACGCCGCATGCACTTTAGAACACAACGGTCCGGTAACCTCTACCTCCCGATAAAACCCTCCCGTATTTTCCACCACGGCAGCCACGGTTCCCTCTCCTCCATCTGCAACCGCCACTTTTCGAATCTCGCATACAGGAAAATGCTTTCTGGCAGATTTTTCGAGAATTTCTGCAATTTGGCGCGAAGACAGAGATCCTTTAAACGAATCCGATGCAAAAACAAATTTCATAGTCTATCTTCCCCACTTTCTATATGAGCGCATAGCTTCCATCCTCCAGTTTTTCCAGCTTGGCATCGCCGCAAATATTCAATACCGGACGAATCCCTACAATATCATTATACGCCATCATATAGGATAACGCGCCATACGTACTCTGTACTCTCACCAAATAGGCATACGTCAGATGTGGCGTACGATACCAATACCACCGGCCATATTTTGGGTCATAGATCTGTGCCGCATCCAGCTTTGCCGGTTTGATTCTACCGCCATAATCCCAGCCTGGATTCCAGCTACGACCATAAATCTCCATCTGCTCCTTTGTAGGACATGCTTTTCGATATCTTTTGGAATTACGAAATAATTCCAGTACGCTTCCTTCCGCAATTCCAGATTCATTTCCCCAGCCAAACTCTGTTCTTGATGGCAAGTATACCTTACTTTTTATATGAACAGGCTCACCCTGCCCTTTTTCCACACGCCGCAGGCAGGGAAGTGAAATCTCCACCACTTGACATGCAAGCTCCGGTCCGATCAGAGGTTCTCAAACACGCTGCTGTCTTTCTGTTCCTGCTCTTTTCCATCAAAACAGCCCGCTTTTATCACATGCCGGGCCACAAGCGTTACCTCGTCCATACCATAATGACAATGATCTGCCACGAGAAATTCCATGCCGCTTTTTCTTTCCTTTATAACAGCCCCTGCTTCCAATTCTCTGCTTCTCATATTTTCTCCTATTGTACCAGACCGCTAACGCGATGGCTAGCCCCAAATACATGAAACCGCCACCGGAACACATATTTTTCTGTTACCATTCTACCAGCCTATTTTCCTCGAAGACGCATACATACTGGCGAATCCCCCTTAAGTCCGTGGCTGGCCATCTTCTTTTTCACCCATTCATGATGCGCAATACATTCTTTGCAAAATCCATGCTGTGGGCAGGTTCTTGTCCCGCAGGGACAATTGGGATTGTATTTTGTTTCTTCTTCAATATAGGTTTCCGAAGACTCCATTCCTGGAATTCCTTCTACCGGTCCATATTCCTTTAACATCTTCAGGATGTCCCTCCAATCAGCATATTGGCAAAAGCAGATGTGAATCATAGTGCTGGCCCGAATATATCCGGATTCTTTCCTGAGGGACCGTCTTTACAATAATCATATCGGGCGGCCGGTCCTCAATAAAGTCTTTTCCGGAAATTTCCACCTGCAATGTCTCACCCGCTTCAAATACCAGTCCCGTAGGCCAGATACAAATCTCCACAGGAACTTTTTCTCCAGGTTCCAGAAACTGCTGTCTCTTATGCTTTTGACATGGTTGTAACGGCGTAGAATATCTTTCGTCTAATTCTCTGTGGGAGACCCGCAGCCTGCCTTCCGGCCCCAGGTATCTGCCCAATCCGATCTCTGACCACATCCTATGGCCGGCTTTGTCTATTTTATAGAAGCGTACAAATAAATCCGCATCCCTTCGGTCCAGGCATTCTATCCACAGCTTCAGCCTGGAGCCGCCGACAATCTCCGTATAAGAATCAAAAGTATAGTTTAAATGCAGGGGAACTCCCTCCGCCAGATCCATTTCCTGAAATCCGATGCGATCAGACTCTTTCTTTTCCAACTCCATTTTATTCAGATTCCAAAAATAAGGAACTGCCTGCATCCGGTCCGGGGGATATGCCTGTTCCGGCCTGTGAATCACATCCTTACCTCCGGGATGGAACAATGTCAGTCTTACCTGCGGCGTTTTTTCCCAGTCATTTTCCACATCATACAAAAAATGATCGAAAAATTTCTTCAGATCCGCCTGATAAAAATCACTATACAAATCTATCCATTCCAGGGTATTGTGGATGCGGTACCATTTTTTCTTGGATTTTAAACGGTTAAATCCCTCCGGTGTCCCTCTGGTATGAAACCAGGAAGTATAGCTTCATCACATGCATCCTGAATTCCTTTTGCCATGTTGCTTCCAAAATCCGTAGACAGGTCGTCGATAGCAAATCCTATTTTCTTAATTTCTGCATTTCCCGCCTGATCGCCCTCTTTTCCTTCCTCTGCCTGATTGTCCGGCTCCTTGCCGCCTTCCTTTGTATCCTGCTGTACCTGATCCCCCTGCTGCTGGTCATCCCCGGCAGAATTGTTCTGCGTTCCACATCCATACAGTCCCATAACCATCATCAACACCAATAACATACTGATTAATTTTTTCATGATACAATCGTCCCTCCAATGATTTTTTCATAATGTTTTACAATAGCACTGTGATCCTCCTGTCCGCATGAAGCATTTGCAGAATTTCCATAACTTCTGCCGTCAATGGGGTATAGGCTCCCACCTTATGTGCCGTTTCCAACGCATTGCCCAAATCCTTAATATGCAGATCAATCTTGAATCCCGGTTGAAAATTCCGCTCCAGCATCATGGGAATCTTCGCATTCATTACCGTAGATCCTGCCAATCCGCCTTTGATGGCGGCAAACACCTTTTCCGGATCAACCCCTGCTTTTCTTGCCAGCAGAAATGCTTCCGAAACCGCTGCAATATTGAGCGCCACAATCATTTGGTTCGCCAGCTTTGTCGTATTCCCTGCTCCGATCTCACCGCAATATACGGCGCTTCCTCCCATGGTCATTAGGATATCGTATACCTCATGAAATACCTCTTCGCTGCCGCCTGCCATAATAGACAGTAATCCCTAATCCGATAAATCCGATCTTCATTTGTCTCCTCCTGCATATTATTTGATAATCCTTTAAAATTGATTCCTAACCACGGTTTCCGGTTTTCCGTTCATTTTTCTGACCGCATCTGCAATATGCTCCGCCGTCAATCCATAATAGCCCAAAACATCCTGGTAGCTGTGCGCACTGCTTCCAAAAGTATCTTCCACACCTACAAGCTTCATGGGCTTTGGCGTGCCGCAGAACGCCTCCGCCACTGCGCTCCCCAGGCCGCCGATTACACTATGTTCCTCTGCGGTCACAATCGCCTTGCAGTCTTTTACCATTTCATATAAAATCTTTCCATCCAGAGGTTTAATGGTAGAAACATTGATCACCTTTACAGATATCTCGTCCTGTAATGCTTTGGCCGCCTGAAGTGCCAATCCCACCATATAGCCTGTAGCAATAATTGCAATCTCATTTCCCTCTTTCAGAACAGAGGGAACTCCGATCTGAAACGGTTTTCCTTCCGGCGTCACATTCTCATAATCATTCCTGTTTAGCCGGATATAGCAGGGCCCCTTCCGACCTGCCATTGCCTTCACCGCTTCCACGGTTTCGTTTGCATCTGCCGGACAGAGCACCGTCATATTGGGGATGGCGCGCATGATCGCCATATCTTCTACCGCCTGGTGTGTTGCTCCATCTCCGAAATCGGACATGCCGGAGGATGAGCCGCAGATTTTTACATTTAATTTTCCGATCGCAATGGTTTGCCGGATCTGGTCATAGGCTCTGCCCGCCGCGAACACTGCAAAGGAATTTGTAAAAGGAATTTTTCCTGTCTGGGCCAGGCCGGCCGCCATGGAAGTCATATTTGCCTCTGCAATCCCCGCTTCAAAATGTCTGTCTGGAAACTCCTTTTCAAACATCTTGCCCATGGTGGAGCCTCCCAGATCTGCATCTAATACTACAATATCTTTATTTTTTCTTCCCAGTTCCACAAGGGTACTGCCGTACGCTATTCTTTGATTCTGGTATCCCATATGATCCCCTCCTAACTCAGTTCCTTTAATGCCTGCCGGTATGTTTCTTCCGTCAATACGCCATTGTGGTAGCTTACCACATTTTCCGCAAAACTGACGCCTTTTCCCTTAACCGTATTGGCAATAATCATCGTAGGAACCTTCTTTATCGTATCTGCTTCATCCAGAGCCGTGACAATCTCCACCATGTCATATCCATCAATCTCTATGACATGCCATCCAAAGCTCCTCCACTTCCCCGCCAGGTCTCCCTCATTCATCCGTTCCTCCACTTTCCCATTGGCCTGCAGACCATTGCGGTCTATGATCCCCTACTAAATTATCCGCGTGATAGGCACTGGCCGCCATGGCTGCCTCCCAGATCTGTCCTTCCTGGATCTCCCCGTCTCCTGCCAGTACATAAACCTTTCTTTCCATCCGGTTCAGCTTCAACCCCAGCGCCATTCCTAACCCGATAGACAAGCCCTGTCCCAGGGAACCGGTCCCTGCCTCAATCCCGGGGGTTTTGCAGACATCCGGATGCCCCTGCAGATAGAAGCCGATTTCCTTTGTCTTCCTCAGATCCTCAACCGGGAAAAATCCGGCTTCTGCCAGGGCCGCATACTGCAGGATCCCCACATGCCCCTTGCTCAGTAAAAAACGGTCCCTGTTCTCCATTTTGGGGTTCTTCGGATCATATTTCATTTTGTAGAAATACAATGCTGCCACAATATCTGCCGCCGAATTGGAACCCCCAATGTGGCCGGCCACTCCAACTCCTATACTAATAATTACATCACGTCTTAATTTTTTTGCTTTTTCCTCCAGATCCCGGATCAGTTCCTGCTGATATTTCATCTGAAACCTCCTATTCAAAAATATTTTTTAGCAAGGCAAGTGCATCTGGCGCGGCAATTGGATAATGATCTGTATATGCTTCACAACTGACCCTCTTCCTATATCCTGCCTTTTTTATCGCTTGTGCAAAATCCCGATATTGTTCTTCCTCTCCCGTGCTTGGATAGACTCTTTTGTCGGGATTGGAAAAATGTACGTGTGCCAGGTGCTTTTCTCCCAGATTCCAAATATGCTCACAGGGTTCCTGTTCTTCTGTCAGGTGGTAGTAATCTACCAACACCTTCACATTTTCTCCGTTGACATCCTCCGCCAGCCGGCAACCCTCTTTGAACGTATTAACCAGATTACATTCCTTCCTGCGCAACGGTTCAATCGCAATGGTGATCTGCTGTTCCCCGGCAATCCTGTCAAATCTCCAAAGGCGCCAGACGCCTCCTTCAAGGAAACCACACGGGATATCAGCTTATCGGGGCAGAGCCTACCGCTGCCAAGCAGTTGCACCGCCTGGCCAAACTCCTCATGTGTATAATTAAAGGAGCCAACCACCGATCTGGCCTGGCACACAATGTCCTGCATATTGATCTGCATTTCTTTCTGCGACATCCCCACCCATACGCTCTTTCCTCCAGGTGTCAATACCTTAATCGATTGATTTGCGCTTGCTTCTACCCCTACTGCCTCTATGGAGATATCGATCATATCGCCATTGGTCAGCTTGGAAATCTCCTTCATGTAGTCTGTTTTTTTCGGATTGACAATTCCATCGGCTCCCAGCGCTTTTGCAATCCGTAAGCGTTTATCGCTTAAATCAGAAACAAGGATTTTTCCTGCATTCTGGAGCATGGCAATCTGCAGGATGCATAAGCCGATCGTGCCCGCCCCAATGATTAAAAGATTTTTTCCTTCCAGCGTCCCGGCCTTTTGTATGCTCCCATATGCCACCGCGTATGGTTCTGCCAAGGCCCCCGTTTCGTAGGAGCACCCTTCTGGTAAGCGGTACAGTAGTTTTTCCGGAACGGCAATTCGCTCCTGCATCGCCCCGTTTTTCTCCAGTACGCCAAAAAACTGCTTGTCCAGGCACATATTGGTCAATCCTCTTTTGCAATTTTTACAGACGCCGCAAAAATGAATTGGCTGTACGATCACATCCTCGCCCACTTGAAATCCGCTTCCCTCATCCGGTATCTTCACAATCCTTCCTGAAAATTCATGCCCCATTGTCATGGGTGGAATTCTTCTGCCTGTCAGACCACGGAAACCATGGACATCGCTCCCACAGATTCCACAGGCTTTTACCTCAATCAGAACCTCTCCTTTTTTTACTTCCGGTTCTTCCACCTCCCAAAGTTCCAGCTTTCCCGGCTCTGTATATTTTAGTGCCTTCATATTTTTACTATGTCCTCCTTGTTGTTTGTCAATGGTTGTAGGTTGTCCTACATGTTGTATTGCTATATATGGGCGCCGGTTCAGCACCCTTTATGAGCGTTTCATATATTCTTGGACGGATTCCATCAAATGCTCTTTCATGAGACTTTTTGCAAGCTCTCCATCCTTCTCCTGGATCGCTTCAATAATTTTCCCATGATATAACAGACCGTTTTCCACGCCAATTTCTTTTGTGATACTGAAAATCGTATCTTTAATTTTATTCCGGACGATATAGGACACCTGTGTAAGCATGGAATTATTCACCATTTTTGTCAGAATCATGTGAAAGTGCAAATCTTCCTGTGTATATCTCTGGTAATCATTCTGCGATTCCACCATCCTTGCAAGACTGCTCTTTAAATGTTCGATATCCTCCTTTTGGGCTTTCATACAGGCTTTTTCAATTGCTCCAACCTCCAGCATTAACCGGAATTCCAGAACCTCTGCAATAGATTCATTTCCCTGCCGCACGTAGGGCATCATTTCCTTCATATAACTCTCAATCGTAATTTCTTTTACAAAATTTCCCTCCCCCAGTCTTGTTTCGATCAAGCCCAAAGCCACCAGCTTCGATAAAGCCTGCCGGACGGTAACACGGCTTACGTGAAACATATTTGCCAATACGTTTTCGGAAGGTATCTTCTCCCTTGTACTCCAGGTTCCATCTATTAAATTCTCCTTTAATTGTTCATATACCTGTTCACTGACATTGATCTTTTTCACAGGCTCAATTCCCATACCTTCCGCATCTCCTTTGTATGTCGTATGTTGACTACCTGTATGACAACTATCTGATAGAATCTTAACACACTTTTATAACTTTTGTCAATCGTATCTTTTTCACAAAAAAAAGAGGAGATATCCCGCTTTCTCCTCTTTTTTCTTATACATATTAGACAATCTTCTGGTAAAGCTCATCCAAGTGCTCTCTCATGATCTTCCTGGCTTCCTGTCCGTTTTTTTCTTCAAAGACTTGTATCAGACGCCTGTGATACTTCAGACCATTCTCCGCCCCAACCTTGAGCGATAACTCCTGGATATTCCTTTTCAAGGTGTCCTGAATAATCATATTTAACTGTATCACCAGAGAGTTCCCCGTTGCTTCTGCTATAATCGCATGGAATTTTGCATCGCTTTCCACATATTTCTCTACCTCATTCTGATATTGTTCCATATCCTTCAAGGTCTGCTTCAGCATCTTACGTTCTTCTTCCGTAAGCTTCTCTGCCGCATCCGCCGCATATTCCGGTTCCGTTAACAGCCTGAAATGCAGTACTTCCCTGGTTGAATCCTCACTCAGATAGATGTATGGTATCATACCCTGCATGTAAACTGCAGGCTTGATCTCACGGACGAAAGAACCTTCTCCCAGCCGTGTCTCAATCAATCCCAGGGCCGCCAGCCTGGATAAAGCCTGACGCACCGTCACCCGGCTGATTCCAAATGCCTCTGTCAGCTCGTTTTCCGATGGAATCTTGTCGCCAGGCTTCCATGTACCATCAATAAGGTTCGCTTTTAACTGCTCAAATACCTGATCGCTAATACTTTCTTTTTTTATCGGTGTAATCGCCATTCTTCCTCTCCCTAATGTATTTTCCCTACCCTGCGGTACGTCTTCTCAATCATCACAATCATCAGCACGCCAAACAACGCAATATAAGCCGGCATAAGACCAATACTGATATGGTTGGCAATCAGCCCGAACAGTGGCGGCATAAAGGTGGATCCCACATAGGCGCTGGCCATCTGGATCCCAATAATGGCCTGGGAATTTTCCTCCCCGAAATTGCCGGGCGTGGAGTGGATAATCGACGGATACACCGGCGCGCAGCCCAGGCCAACGATCACAAATCCACAGAGGGCAAAACCGTCTGCTCCGACGGGAACCGCCACGCAGAGAATTCCCACCGCAATCAGGCAGGTTCCCAGACGGATCAGTCCCCGATCCCCCAGCCGTTCCGATACCAGGCCGGACAAAAACCGCCCCACCGTAATCCCGATGAAAAACAGGGAAGCAAAAGCCGCTGCCCGCTCCTCCGGCATCTGCCGGGTGCGTACCAGGTAGGTGCTGGCCCACAGCATGACCGTAGATTCCGCCGCACAGTAAGCCAGAAACCCCGTCAGTAAGAAAGGCACGCCGGGGATCCGCAGCGCCCCGCGGATTCCAAGAACCGCTGTTTCCTTCTCCCCATCCGCCTCCTTTTTCTCGTTGACCTTCCACAGCGGCAGCGTCACCAGAAGAACCGCCGTAATCCCAAGCTGCAGGAAGGACACCATCCGATAGCCGCTCTGCCAGCCGGCATGGAGCAGCGCATAGCTCATAATATAGGGGCTGACAATGGTTCCCACACCCCAGAAGCAATGGAGCCAGCTCATATGGCGGGAGGAATAATGCAGCGCCACATAATTATTGAGGGCCGCATCGATGGCCCCCGCACCCAGGCCATAGGGAATGGCCCACAGACACAGCATCCAGAAATGTGTGGCCGTGGAAAAGCCAAACAGCGCCACCGCCGTCAGAAAAACGCTGGCCACCGTCACAATGCGGGCTCCCAGCCGTTTGGTCAGCCGGTCCGACATCAGGCTGGAGCAGATGGTGCCAAAGGAAATAATCATGGTCACCAGCCCCGCATAGGACAAGGGCACGTCAAACACCCGCTGCATCACCGGCCAGCCGGCCCCCAGGAGGGAATCCGGCAGGCCCAGGCTGATAAAAGCCAGATAAATCAACAACAGAAGTAAAATATACATGATCCGCTCCCTGATTCTCCTTAATACGCCTTGCCCCAGTAAACCAGCTTATGGGCCGGCCTGCCGCAGCAGACGCAGACATCCGAGATCTCCTCCTGCGCAAAAGGCATGCAGCGGGAGGTTGCCGTAGTATCTTCTTTAATCTTATTCTCACAGGCTTCGTCGCCGCACCACATGGCACGGATAAAGCCGGGCTTATGCTCCACCGCATCCTGGAAAGCCGCATAGGACTTCACATCGGTAATGTGGGAATCCCGGTGGGCTCTGGCCCGCTCAAACATATCCTTCTGGATCACGTCCATCAGCTCTGCCGCCTGATCCGCCACATCCGAAAGAGCAACCTCCAGCTTCTCCCTGGTATCCCGCCGTACAATCACGCAGCGGTTATTCTCAATGTCCTTGGGCCCCAGCTCCACACGGATGGGGATTCCCCGCATCTCCTGCTCCGAAAATTTCCAGCCGGGACTTTTTTCCGAATCATCCAGCTTCACACGCAGGCCTGCTGCCGCAAGGGCGGCGCGCACCTCCTCCGCCTTCTCAAGCACTCCCTCCTTGTGCTGCTGCACGGGAATCACCATGGCCTGCACAGGCGCCACCTTAGGAGGCAGCACCAGGCCCGAGTCATCGCCGTGCACCATGATAATGGCGCCGATCAGCCGGGTGGTCATTCCCCAGGAGGTCTGGTGTACATACTGCAGCTTATTGTCCCGGTCGGTATACTGGATCTCAAAGGCCCTGGCAAATCCGTCGCCAAAGTTATGGCTGGTGCCGGACTGCAGCGCCTTGCCGTCATGCATCATCGCCTCAATGGTATAGGTGGCAATGGCTCCGGCAAATTTTTCCTTATCGGTCTTACGTCCCCGCACCACAGGCATTGCCAGGAATTCCTCGCAGAAATCCGCATACAGGTTCAGCATCTGCAAGGTACGCTCCTCCGCCTCCTCCTGGGTAGCGTGGGCCGTATGTCCCTCCTGCCACAGGAACTCCCGGGAACGCAGGAAGGGCCTTGTCTCCTTCTCCCAGCGGACAACGGAGCACCACTGGTTATATACCTTGGGCAGATCCCGGTAAGACTGGATATCATTTTTATAAAAATCACAGAACAGCGTCTCGGAGGTGGGACGTACGCACATCCGCTCCTGCAGAGGACTTAAGCCCCCGTGCGTCACCCAGGCCACCTCGGGCGCAAACCCCTCCACATGATCCTTCTCCTTCTGGAGCAGACTTTCGGGAATAAACATGGGCAGATACACATTTTCCACTCCCGTCTCCTTGAACCTCCGGTCAAGCTCCCTCTGGATATTCTCCCAGATCGCGTAACCCGCAGGCTTAATCACCATACAGCCCTTCACGCTGGTATAGTCGATCAGCTCCGCTTTCTTCACCACATCCGTATACCATTGGGCAAAATCCTCCTCCATGGATGTGATGGCTTCCACAAGCTTCTTATCCTTTGCCATAATTCTCTCTCCTTTCCACAAAAAAAAACCTTCTGATCCCCCAAAAAGGGACCGAAGGCTCGGCGGTACCACCCTTATTAATGCACCCACATGCTCCTGCCTGCCGGAAACTGCCAGCGCCCCGAACGGAACACATGTTCTGCATTCACTCATCTCCCGTTAACGCCGGGAACACGCCTGTTTTCACAGGAAGCTCCAAGGTGGGTTCCAAAAGCTTGGGATGGGAATCTCGCACCAGCGATTCCCTCTCTGTAATCCTTCCCTCCTGTACTATTCCTCTTCATCGCTGTGCACTTATTCTAAGCTACAAACAGGTGATTTGTCAAGCCCCCATTTTCAGCCTGCGCCGGATTTTTCTCACCCTGCCTGCAGCCTGCGCCGGATTTTTCTCACCCTGTCTGCAGCTCCCGCCAGATTTCCCGGATTAAAATATAGGAAACGGGTCCCAGGGCAAAGCCCCACAGGCCGTAAACCCGCAGTCCCACATAGACGGCTCCCACCACCACCAAAGGGGGCATCCCCAGCTTATTGCCCACCAGCTTTGGCTCCAGCAGCTCCCGGGTCAGGGTGGAAATGGTATAAATCACCGCATAGGCTGCCGCCAGAAGATACTTCCCCTGGAGAAGCTCGATTACGGCCCAGGGGATCAGAATCGTCCCGGTTCCCAGAAAGGGCAGGGCGTCGCAGAAGCCGATCCCGGCCCCGGCAATCAGCGCATAGCTGTTCCCGGTGCAGAACAGGCCGATCACACAGACCGTCGTCACCATCAGCATAATCAGAAACTGGGCCTTCACATAACCGCCCCCTGCATGGTACACACGCCGCATGACATTTAAAAGGGCCTTTCCCAGCACATGGTGCTGCAGCCCATGGCGGATCCTGGGATATTCCGTCAGAATCAGCAGTGTGGCAATCCCCGTCACAATGCCCACTCCCGCAAATACGCCAAGCCCTTTCAGCCACCCGGCGGATCCACGCATCAGCACCGGCAGAATGCTCCCCTTGGCATTTTCCCAGATCTGGGGGGCCACATTTGTAACCTGGTACTCCACCAGCTCCGCCTTATAGCCTGTCCACTGCTCGAACTGAACGCAGCAGCTATGGCAAAAGTCATACGCCGCATCCCAGTAGGAGGGCGCATTGACAATCAACTGCTGTAGCTGTCCCAGAAGATTTTTTCCCAGAAGCCAGAATACCCAAAGCAGCAAGCCAAGAAATATAAGGAGTACAATCCCTGCCAGAAGTCCCCGCTTGATATGCAGTTTTTTATGAAGTTTTGCAATGATTGGATACAGCCATTTTGCCAGCAAGAAGGCTAATAAAAAGGGAATTGCCAGCGGCAGCAGGTATTGTAAGAACAAATGCACCGCCAGGGCAATTCCCAATATTTTTACCACATTCAGCAAAGGCTTTTTTAATTCTTCCCGCATAGGGATAGTATATCAGCTTTTCGTCATTTCATTCCTGCCGCCGCCAAATCCCTGCGGAATCCTTCCACTTACAATTGATAAACTTTTGACAATCCGCATGCTTCCAACTGCTGTTTAGAGCCGATCACACAGACGCTGCCTTCTGAAAGAGCCGTCCCAAGCTCCCCGGCAATTTCACACAGTCTTTGGGGCGTTGCATCCAGAAGCTCGCGGCGGAGCTGGCAGCGCTTCTCCCAGGAAATCCCCCGGAAATAAAAGCCGTCCGCCGTAAATCCCTTCATCCGCGGCGTCATCAGAGGCGACGCATCTGATACGGCCCCGATAATAAAACCGGTAAGATCCATCTCCTCCTTGCAGAACTCCTTCAGGAAATCCGCCGTTGCCTGATAGCATTCCAGGGACTGGGCCGCATTGGGATCCCGGTAAGAATAGCAGCATGCCATGCCGGTATCGCGGATCAGAAGACCCGTTCCGTAAGCGCCGCCCTGAACACGGATCGCATTCCACAGGTATACCAGGCTGGCAATCCGGGCCGCCAGGGGAAGATCCCCGGTGTAATGACCGCCATGGGCCTGCAGATCTCCGGCTGCGGCGGCAAAGGAAATATCAGCCGGAATTACGATTCCTTCGTTCACCTTCTCCCACACCTTAAGCTTTGGCTGCACATCCGAAACCGTAACCTTTGGCAAGGCCCCGGCCAGATATTCCGCCGCCTGTCCGGCAAAGGTATCCGCATCTCCCGTCACACTTAAAATCAGCTTATTTCTGCCGAAAATTTCCGAGGAAAAGGTTTCAAACTGCTGTTTCAACGAACGCCAGTTCCATTCATCCTCCTGCCGTTTCAGCCACTGGTAAAAGGCAAAGCCGCCGGTACACTCACTGGCCACACCGGCCAGGTTCTGCTGGGCTGCCAGACGCCCCAGCGCAACCATGGACCCGCTCATCACGATCCCCTGGAACATCTGCTGCCGGTTCTGGCGCACCAGGTCCAGAACATCCTGCTCCGCGTCAAAACAGGTCTCCGTCAGAAGCTCCGCCGCCAGCGCAAGGGCTTCCTCCAGATGAGTTTCCAGACAACTGAAGGACATGCACAGCTTCGTATCACAGCTCTCATTTTTCCCCTCCTGCCCGTAATTCTGCAGATGGGCGCCCATCTGGCCGCAGCGCAGGCGGCCCATATTGGTCAGCTCCTCCACCGAATGGGATTTCGTACGAAGCTTCCCCAGCACCGCGCACATCAGGGAAAGGGCCGACAACTCCTCCTGGCCATATCCGGACACGTTAAAATACAGGCTCACATACAGGATGCCATTGCTGTTTAAGCTGTGCATCAGCACCGGGATGCCCGCAATCTCCTTCTCCTCTGTGGGCAAAAATTCCGGCTCTCTGGGAATATCCGCTAAAGTCAGAACCGGAAGCGATGCTAACGCTTCGGGACTGTCCTCCGACTCCTGCCATGCCTCCAGCTTCCGCTGGGCCTCCAAAAGCTCCTGCTTCCCGGCGTCATCCCAGGCAGCCGCCTCCTGCTGAAGCCTCTGTGCCTCTAAGGCGTTGCGCTTTTCCCCGGCCTGGTGGGAGGGCTTAAGCACCACCTGGCAGGTATGGGGATTTTCCAGGAAAACTTCACGGATCAGCATCTCAAAATACCCCTGCTCCATCTTTTCCCGCAGGCGCTCAAACAGATCGCCCACCTCCAGATTTGCCGCCGGATCGCCGCCATACAGCCAGCTCTCCAGAACCTGATAGCCCAGTCCCAGGCCCTGGGGCGTCATGCCGTAATCCCGCTCACGCATACGGAATTCGAAATTCGTCATCACCGCCTGAAGCTGCTCACGGTCGACTCCCTCCCGGACCTGGCAGGCGAGGGTATCAAATACCACCTGCCGTATCCGCTCACGGTTTTCTTCGCTGAAATGCTGCACCTCAAGCTGCACCCAGGGCTGCTGGATGCCGTCCATCACCTGCATGATCACATCCTCTGCCAGCCCCTCCGACAGAACCGCCTTGCATAAGGGAGACTGGTTATTGCCGCAGAGTACCTCGGCAAGCACCTGGACCGCCACAATTTTTTCCCGTTCCTGGAAGGCGCCGATCACATTTCCCCAGGCCATGCGGACACGGCCCTCCTCATTCTCCTCCGCAGACAGCTCGTATTCTGCTTCCCGCAGCCCCCCGTCTACCGGCTGCTGGAGCGTGGGGGGCGCCATCCGCTCTGTCTTTTCAAATTCCTGCAGGTATTCCTGATCCAGCACCTCCAGAACCTTATGGATATCCAGATCCCCGTCCAGATATACATATCCGTTGGAGGGCGCATAAAACCTCCGGTGGCTGTCAAGAAACTCCTCGTAGCCCAGATCCGGAATCCGGGCAGGATCGCCGCCGGACTCATACCGGTAGCAGTTATCCGGAAACAGCAGTTGATTCATCTGGCTGCTCATTATCTGGTCCGCATCTGCGAAGGCTCCCTTCATCTCGTTGAACACGACGCCCTTATAGCTTGGCTGCCCCTCCTGGTCAAACTCGTAATGCCAGCCCTCCTGATGGAAAATCTCCGGCTTGCTGTAAATCAACGGATAAAATACCGCGTCCAGGTATACCCGCATCAGGTTAAAAAAGTCCTTTTCATTGCGGCTGGAAATGGGATAGAAGGTCTTATCCGGAAATGTCATGGCGTTGAGGAAGGTATTCATGGAATTTTTCATCAGCTCCACAAAGGGCTCCTTCACCGGATATGCTTTCGATCCGCACAGCACCGAATGCTCCAGAATATGGAACACTCCCGTATCATTCCAGGGCAGCGTCTCAAAGGCGATGCCAAAGGTCTTGTTCTCCTCCTCCCGCTTCAGCCATACCAGCTCCAGCCCGGTCTTATCGTGAGTCATCCGGTACATCTCCCCATTTAATTCCCCTAAGGGGCGGATTTCAGTCACTGTGAATCCATGTACCTGCTCCATTTGCTTCATATAATTGCTCCTCCTTTACCTCTTAAAATAGATAACATATATTTTTTAGATTTTATTCTAAGCAGAAAAAAAGCCATCTGCAAGATTCTTTGCTCATTTGGTATCTATTATGGTTCATTTGGGTATTTATATTCCTTTTTCAGGCCGGTGGCCGGATGGCGGAATGCAAGCTGCACGGAACGAAGCCGGACGGGCAGATACCCCTCCCCGCAATGGGGGTTGTATTTTTTATCTCCCACCAGAGGATGGCCGCTATGGGCCATCTGTACGCGGATCTGGTGATGACGTCCCGTCTCTAAGTGGATCTCCACCAGGGACTGCTCCTGCCCGCTGCCATCCTCCTGCTGCCTGCCGTCTGCCTGCTCCAGCACCCGGTAGGTAAGCGACGCCTGCCTGGCTCCCGGCGTATCCCGGCTGACCACCCGGGAGGTGTTGGTCCTGCCGTCCCGCAAAAGATAGTCCGTAAGCCTGCCCTTCGGCGGGCAGGGCGTTCCTTCCACCACTGCATGGTAAATCTTGTCCACCGTCCGCTCCCGGAACTGCCTGGTCAATCCGGCGGCCGCCTTCTGGTTCTTGGCGAAAACCATCACCCCCTCCACCGGCTGGTCGAGACGATGCACCACATAGATCTCCGGCCTCTCTCCCCGGAGAGTCCGATAATTTTTTAACAAACTCTCCATATCCGGCTGCCCCATCCGCGGGCTCTGGACCGGGATCCCTGCCGGCTTGCAGCAGATGATCAGATCCTGATCTTCTTCGATAATCCGTAGCTGTTGTGGCGACATAATAACCCTCTTTTCTAAATTAACGCTTACCTTTTCGATTGTACCACAAAATACGAAAAAGAAATATCTTATTCTGGAAATTTCATAAGATTTTAAGAATTTATCGTTACAATTTTTACGACGTCTGCCGATATATAAGGTAAGAAAAAGAAACTTTATAGACCCATGATTTTGATAAGGAAGGTGATTGTCGCAATCTACGTACAACATGTATCTATTGTATTACCCGTTAACCCGGTAGGCCATGTAGAAAAGCCTGCGCCACACAGCAAGAGACAGCAGCAGACGAGACAGAATTCCCCCTCTTTTGCAGCATTACTGGATTCCCTGATGCAGGAGGATCGGGAAGAAGCTTCCGAGTTTCATGCGCTGGTCTGAAGAAAGGTGAAATAATTGACAGAAGAAAAAAACAGGAAGAACCCCGGTTGACAAGGAATGGATCTTGCGCCCGGGGTTTTTCTACAGCTTTTGGCTTGATTCCCGGGCAGGCTTATGGTACACTTTTTGGTATCACAAATCGATTTGGCCTATGGGATGGAGGACGGCTTGGATATGAACAAAAAATTTAACGTTGCCGGTCTTTGCGTACCGCAAAAGCATTATATGATCGATCTGAACGACCGCTTGATCCAGATCAGGGAAATGGTTGCAGAAGGCGCCTATTTTACCATCAACCGCGCAAGACAATATGGAAAAACAACCATGCTTCACGCCCTGACCTCCTTTTTAAAATCGGAATATCTTGTTGTGAGCATGGACTTTCAAAAATTAGGGGCCGCAAAATTTGAAAATGAAAACATTTTCTCACTCACATTTGCCTCTTATTTTCTGGAAGAAATCTCCATGGAAATTTCCCGCTCCTCTGCATGGGAAAATGAGTGTAACCAGATACAAACCCTGTGCCGGCAGAAGGATTCTTCCTACACCTTATACGAACTGTTTAAAAATATAAACAAAATCTGCAGCGTTTCTTCAAAACCGGTTGTCCTGATGGTCGACGAAGTAGACAGCGCGGCAAATAACCAGGTATTTCTGGACTTTCTGGCGCAGCTTCGGAATTATTATCTGGAACGTGAAGCGAAGGGAACCGTTACCTTCCAGTCGGTTATTCTGGCAGGCGTTTACGATGTAAAGAGCTTAAAGTCGAAGATCCGGCCAAGGGATGAGCAAAAAACAAACAGCCCCTGGAATATTGCCGCCGATTTTGATATTGACATGAGTTTTTCTTCCCAGGATATATCCGGAATGCTTAAGAGCTATGAATCGGACCATCATACCGGCATGAACATTCCGCAAATTGCAGATCTGCTCTACGCATATACCTCCGGCTATCCGTTCCTGGTTTCGCGGCTGTGTAAGCTTATCGATGAAAAAATTGCCGGAAGCGTTGACTTTCCTTCCAAAAATGACGCCTGGACCAAAAATGGTTTTCTCGCGGCGGTACGGGCACTTCTCGCGGAGGAAAATACGTTATTTGAATCCCTGGATAATAAGCTCATTGATTTTCCAGAGCTTAAGCAAATGTTAAAGGAACTTTTACTTTTGGGAAAGCCAATTGAAACTATTCCAGGAGACCTGGGCATCCGGATGGCTCACATGTTTGGCTTTGTAACTGTCCAAAACGGTTTTGTCCATGTCGCAAACCGCATTTTCGAGACGCGGCTCTATAACGGTTTTCTGGCTGAGGAAAGCCGGAACAGTGAGATTTCACAGCTTGCGCTGGAAGAAAAAAACGGCATAATAAAAAATGGCCAGTTGGATATCGATAAGCTGATCCGAAAATTTGTTGAACATTATACTGAATTATTTGGAGATTACAATGAAACCTTTCTGGAGGATGACGGTAGGCGTATTTTCCTTCTTTATATACGTCCGATCATAAACGGAACCGGAAATTATTACATTGAAACCAGAACCAGGAATCATCGGCGCACAGATCTGATTCTTGATTTTCGTGGCCAGCAGACAATCATCGAACTGAAAATATGGCGGGGAAACGAATACAATTCCAGAGGGGAACAGCAATTATCCGAATATCTGGATTATTATCATTTAAAAAAAGGCTATATGATCAGCTTCAATTTTAATAAAAAGAAACAAACCGGTATCCACGAGATTGTTTTGGGTGATAAGCTTCTGGTGGAAGCAGTCGTCTAACCATTTGTCACACAACTGTAACATATTTCTGCTATACTGGAGGAAAGGATGTTGGATCAAATAGGCTTTTCATAATTGATATTGGCAAATCACACAAAATGTATTCTGATTTGTGACTGTGGAGAATCTTAGAACCTCTTAATGTCCTAACCATAATCAGCAATTCGGCGCCAGGACGGCGACGAAAGCCCGATCTGCGACAGGATGTCGCATAGAGGGCGGTTGCGCCTGCGGTTCTTAACCTCTAACAGGACATTTAGAGGCTCTTAGATTCGGAACCGAAACAAACGAGGAATACATTTTGTGTGATTTGCCAAGCGCAACATGAAAAATCCCTATTTGATCCAACATCAGGAAAAGGCGGTATTTTGCTATGGTTGATATCTATTACATTGAGGACGATCCTCAAATTGCGGATATTGTGAAAGAATTTCTGGAACAGAAAAGCTTCCAGGTAACGATCTGCACCACCCTTGTGCAGGCGCGGCAGGCTTTTGACATGCATGCGCCCGCGCTTGTTTTACTGGACTGGAATATGCCGGACGGCCGTGGAGACAGCCTGTGCCGCTGGATCCGCGGCAGCTTCCGGGAGCTGCCCATCATCTTTCTCACGGTCCGAGGCGACGCCGGCGATATTGTCTCCGGCTTTGAGCAGGGGGCCGACGACTATGTGGTGAAGCCCTTTGAGCTGGAAGTTCTCTACTCGCGGATTACGGCGCTTTTGCGCAGAAGCGGCCATACGGCCGGACCATACCTCACCTGCGGCGGAATCCGGATTGATCAGAACCGGCGGGTGGTTACCCTCCCCCTCCCGGGGACTTCCTGCACAGATTCCCTGCCGTCTCTGGAGCGTCATAGCGAAATCCCCTTAACCGCAACCGAATATGAGCTGCTTTTGTACCTGATGCAGAATAAGGGAAGAACGGTTACCAGGGAGCAGATCCTGGCGCAGGTATGGGATGTAAACGGCAACTACGTGAATAACAATACCCTGACCGTTGCCATGAAGCGGCTGCGGGACAAGCTGGGTTCGCCGTCCTGCATAAAGACCATCCGCAGCGTGGGATACCGCATGGAGGATACCCTATGAATGGACAGAAAAACTGCTTCGTTACCATTGGCTTTGTGCTGGCCGTCAGCCTGATTGCCTCCACATTTTCCGTCGCGCTTACCTTGCGCTATTGCAGCCGGCTTCCCTATGACCACCTAAATGCGGTCTTAGGGGAATTGTTGGAGCAGGAACCGGACTCCCTGAACCGCATCTCTGCCGCCTTAAAGGAATATACCGGCAAAAATGAGGACAAAACGGTGGAGACGGATCTTTTAGCCCGGCTGGGCTACCGGCACTCTGATTTTTCTGCTTTTCCGGATGCTTTGCATTTTCCGGATTCTTTTCAAAATCCCGGCCTTTTGTTTATCCTGGCAGGTTTTTTCAGCGGCGCCGCTCTTTTTCTTACCACCTTTTTGTACCGGAATAAAAAAGAAGCAAGACGGATCCGGGCCCTGGCCGCTTATCTGGAACAGGTGAATACCGGCAAAGCGGTTCTTCGTCCTGTCTCCGGGGAGGATGATTTTTCAAAACTGGAGGACGAGATCTACAAGACGGTGACTGCGCTCTATCATACATCCGATATGGCGGTACAGGCAAAAAATGATTTTGCGGAAAATCTGTCCAACATCGCCCACCAGATCAAGACTCCCCTCACCGCCATCTCCCTGTCTGTCCAGATGCTGAAGCAGGAGAGCGACCGCCGTCATCTGATACAGATAGAAAAGCAGGTTTCACGGCTTACCCATCTGGAGGAAGCCCTTCTCGTATTATCCCGGGTTGACGCCGGAACAATACTTTTACAAAAGTATGAAACAGATGTGTTTACCCTCCTTGTCCTTGCCGCCGAAAATCTCCAGGAGCTGGCCCAAAGTTATGACGTTTCCATTGAGGTTCCGGAGCTGGGCGGGATGATGATCCTTGCCGACCTGGACTGGACCATGGAGGCCGTCATGAATCTGATGAAAAACTGCATGGAGCACAACCGCGGAAAAACGGTCCATTGTTCCTACGCGCAAAACCCCCTGTATACGGAAATTCTCATCTGGGATGAGGGAGAGGGCTTTGCAAAGGAAGATCTTGCGCATCTTTTTGAACGGTTCTACCGGGGCAAAAATGCCGGCGAGGGCGGAATCGGGATCGGCCTGGCCCTTGCAAAAGAGATTATCGCGCGCCAGAACGGAACAATCCATGCCAAAAATAAACCGGGCGGCGGCGCTCTTTTTGAAATCCGCTTCTATCGTCACTGAGTTGTAACTTCCGTCTGCTATAATGGCAGTTGTAAAGGAGGATACTTAAAATGGAACTATTAAAATGTGAAGGCGTCCGGAAGGTCTATGGCAGCCGCGATCATCAGGTGGCAGCGCTCCAGGAGATCAACCTGTCAGTGAGCAAAGGAGAATTTGTAGCAATTGTGGGGGCGTCCGGTTCCGGAAAGTCTACCTTACTGCACATTCTCGGCAGTGTAGACAAGCCCACAGAGGGCACGGTTACCATTGACGGAACCGATCTTTCCAGGTTAAACCCGGCGCAGGCGGCTATTTTCCGTCGCCGGAAGGTGGGGATCGTGTATCAGTTTTATAACCTGATCCCCACTCTGACTGTGCGGAAAAATATTCTCATGCCCCTTGCCCTTGATAAGAAAAAACCCAATCCGGAATATTTTGAAAAAGTGGTCAACGCACTTGGGATCTCTGACCGGCTGGAAGCCCTGCCAAACCAACTGTCCGGCGGACAGCAGCAGCGGGCTGCCATTGCGCGTTCGCTGATCTACCGCCCGGCGCTGCTTCTGGCAGACGAGCCCACCGGGAACCTGGATCAGAAGAATTCCAGAGAAATCATCGATATGCTGAAGCTTTCCAACCGGAATCTGGAACAGACGATTTTACTGATCACCCATGATGAAAAGGTTGCTCTGGAGGCGGAACGCATCATTACCATCGAGGATGGACGGATCGTCAGCGATGAACGGCGGAGGTAGGGATATGTGGAAAGATTATTCATCGGGTTATATCAAAAACAATCGTTCCTCCAGCCTGTCCGTTATGGTGGCGGCGTTTATCTCCGCCCTGCTGCTCTCTTTGCTGTGCGGCCTGTTCTACAATTTATGGAAATATGAGGTGGAACGGATCATACTGGAGGATGGCGGCTGGCAGAGCCGGATGGTGGGGGATCTGGAGCCGGAAAGCATTGAATCTATCCGAAACTACGCTACCGTTAAGGATGTGGTCGTCAACGAAGAACTCAGCAGCGAAACAGAAACGGTCATCGATCTTTATTTTAACAGCTACGGCCATGTTCTTGAGGATACGCCCCGCATTGCCGCCCTGGCCGGTATTTCTTCGGAAAACATCGTTTATAATTACCCGCTTCTGGCAATGTATCTGATCCGCAGTGAGGAGGATACTGCCCCAAGGCTTGTCTTTCCGCTGTTTCTTGTGGTAACGGTGCTTGCGTCCTTTGCGCTGATTGTAATCATACACAATTCCTTTGCGGTATCCATGAACGCAAGGATCCATCAGTTTGGTATTTTTTCCAGCATCGGGGCCACACCAAAACAGATCCGGACATGTCTTTTGCAGGAAGCCGCCGTCCTCTGCACCCTGCCGGTCCTGGCCGGGGACCTGCTTGGCATTGCCGGCAGCATCGGGCTGACAAAGCTGTCCAATGCCCTCCTGGGAAGCAATATGCCAGGACGCCATGAAGCGGTTCCCGGCTATCACCCGCTGGTTTTCGTGCTGACGCTGCTTGTGACGGTAATGACCATTTTGATCTCCGCCTGGATCCCCGCCCGGAAATTAAGCCGGCTGACGCCTCTGGAGGCCATGAAAAATACCGGTGAATTACAGCTTAAACGCAGGAAGAACTCACGTTTGCTTTTTCTTTTCTTTGGTGTGGAGGGCGAGCTGGCCGGCAATGCCTTAAAGGCCCAGCGGAAAGCCCTACGGACAGCGTCCCTGTCCCTGATTGTTTCCTTTCTGGCCTTTACCATCATGCAGTGCTTTTTTTCTCTTTCCGGAATCAGCACAAAGGAAACCTATTTTGAAAAGTACAAAAATGTGTGGGATATTATGGTTACCGTTAAGGATACAGCGGTAGAGGATTTTGACGAAATCGGGTCTATCCAGGCCCTGGAAGATGTGAACAGCGCCATTGCCTATCAGAAGGCGGATGCAAAAAGAATCATAACCGGGGATGAGATCAGCGAAGAAATGAAGGCCTTTGGCGGATTTTCCCAGGCATCCGGCAATTACGTCACACAGACGGAGGACGGCTGGCTGGTGAATGCTCCCCTCGTGATTCTTGACGACCAGAGCTTTCTGGCCTATTGCAAGCAGATCGGGGCAGCGCCCCGGCTTGACGGCGCCGTGGTCCGCAACCAGATCCGCGACGTGACAAACCCGGATTTCCGCCACCCGGATTTTATGCCCTATCTAAAGGGGGAACAGGCGGTCAGCGTTCTCCGGCAGTCCGGCCAGGAGGAAAGCACCGCAGAGCTTCCGGTTCTGGCTTACACACAGGAGGTTCCTGCTTTAAGGGAAGAATATGCCACGCTTGATTTTTACGAGCTGGTGCATTTTCTTCCGGCCTCCCTGTGGAAGGAGATAAAGGCGCAGGTCCAGGGCATGGAGGAGGAATGCTATCTTTGTGTCCGAAGCGGTAAAGGGGCTGCCTTAGAGGAGCTGGATGATCTGCAGGGCAGGATCGATCAAATTGCAGGCCAGAATCACACCATCGCATCGGAAAACCGGATTCAGAAATACGAAACCAACAACCGGCAGATTCAGGGCATGATGGCAGCCCTGGGCGGCTTTTGCGTCCTGCTGGCCATCATTGGAATCGGCAATGTATTTTCCAATACCCTTGGATTTGTGCGCCAACGGAAGCGGGAATTTGCACGGTACCTGTCCATCGGACTGACCCCGAAAAATCTGAAAAAAATGTTCTGTATCGAAGCGCTGGTGATTGCCGGGCGGCCAATCTTAATTACGCTTCCGCTGGCGGTTCTTACTGTCGGATATATGCTGAAAGCAAGCTACCTGGCGGTAGGGGAGTTTCTGGCAGCGGCGCCCCTGGTTCCCATCATCCTTTTTATGCTGGCTCTGGTAGCTTTTGTGGCCCTCGCCTACTTCCTTGCCTGGCGTAATGTACGTAAAATCAGTCTGGCGGAGGTCCTCCGGGATGATACGATGATGTAGATTGTGCGTTAAAAACGCGCCGGCTTCACTGACTGGCGCGTTTTTTTGCAGGCTTTCATCTGGCACCGCCATCATTGTCTTGCATTTCTGCTTTTAAAATCCGCCTCAATTTCCTCCTTCCACTCCGCTCCCAGGGGGGCCATCTGTGGAGATGCGCACCGCATCCTGCACAGTGCGGCCCCAACGGCCTGGTAATTGGTCTTGATTCCCTGGCTGTCGTTCCGGAATGTGACAGACCGTTCTGCCCGGATCCCCAGGCTTCCCGCTTCGGCCACCGCATCCATATTGGCCCCAAGGAACAGGAATTCCCAGCCATGCTTCTTCTGCCTTTTTTCAATCATTTTCCGAACCTGCTCCCTGGAATACCGGCGACTTGCATTTTCCATGCCGTCGGTGGTGATGACGAAGATCACCTTTTTTGCCCGTTCTTCCTTGGAAAGCTGTTTCTGTGCCTGGGCCATTTCATGAATGGTACGCCCCAGGGCATCCAGCAGGGCGGTGCAGCCCCTCACATAATAATCTTCCTCCGTCAGTTCCTTTACCTGCTCCAGGTCACAGCGGTCATGGATCTTTTCGTATTGATCGTCAAACAGCACAGTGGTAACATGGGCGCTGCCCGCCTGCCCCCGCTGTTTTTTCAGCATCCCGTTAAAGCCGCCGATGGTATCCTGCTCCAGCCCGCACATGGAACCGCTGCGGTCCAGTATAAACACCAGTTCTGTTAAATTCTTTTTCATTTCTGCTACCTCCATATGATCTGTTTGTTTTCTGTTACTTTTAATGGAAGTATAACAGCAATCCTTTTCAAAATGGTCGCCTCGCAGGCGACAAAGCAAAACAGCATAGTTAACGTTGCAAAAATTGAAAAAATGATAAAAGTTGTAACGTTAACTTGCATTTTTCATCCCACTACACACTCCCCAACAGCGGTTCCTCATAGTGAAACAGAAGCTCATTCACCTGCATCACGTCATAAATCTGGTTTTCCAAAGAAAAACGTATGATAAGATCCGCCCGTGAACTGTTTGAGAGGGAAAAACCTGCTGTTTTCAACAATTCAGCCGTCTCCTCCACCGTCAGTTCCAATGCGAGAGCCAGCGCAACCACCGTCCGTTTATTGGGGGAATAATGCACGTTTTTCCTGATTTTGGAAAAGAGCTTCCGGTCAATATTGGCCCGATGGTACACCTGTGGATCCGTCATGCCCCGTTCATCGATCAGACGCAAAAGCATCTGGGTAAAGCTCTCCCCCATATTCTCAAGCAGATCCTCAAGCTGCTGCCTGCGCCCGGACTTCGCCGGAGCCGCTGCCCGCAAAGCCGTCTTCTGCGGCAGCGACGCCAGCTTCCGGGGCGCCGCGGGGGCCGCCGCCCCTGGCCTTGCTTCCGGTTCTGCCTTCCGGGGCGCCCCGGGGGCCGCCTGACACATCGGCGCCCCAAAAACCTCCAACTTCTCTTCCCGATAATATTTTTCCAAATATGCCGCCACCGCAGCCAAAAGCCTCTGCTCTGCCATCTTACCGCCTCCCAATCTCCCTGCCGTTACCGCTCCTTCAGCATCTCAATCAATTCCTCACGGCTCAACGCGGCATCCGCCACGCCCTTGCCCTCGATCACATCCTCCGACAGCCTGGCCTTCTTCTCCTGGAGCTTGATGATCTTCTCCTCAATGGTATCCTTCGCCACCAGCTTCATCACGTTCACCACCTGCTTCTGGCCGATCCGGTGGGTACGGTCCGTAGCCTGGTTCTGGGCCGCCACATTCCACCAGGGATCAAAGTGGATCACCATATCCGCCGCCGTCAGGTTCAGGCCGGTGCCGCCGGCCTTCAGGGAAATGAGAAATACCGGAATCTCACCGTTCTGGAACTGCTCCACCATCTGCTGCCGCTGGCCCTTGCTATTCTTCCCCGACAGATACAGATACCGGATGCCCCTCTGCTCCAACTGCCCGCCAATCAGCTCCAGCATCTGGGTAAACTGGGAAAACAGGAGAATCTTATGCTCTCCCTCAATGGCATTTGAAAGAAGCTCCATACAAGTATCCAGCTTACCGCTGCCCTCGGTATAATTGTCGTACATCAGTTCGGGTGCGCAGCAGAGCTGACGCAGCTTGGTAAGCTCTGCCAGATATTTGATGCTCTCCCGCTTGAACTCCTCCTCGCTCTGGCCAGCCAGCTCCACCTGGAGCCGTTTTACATGGGCATCGTAAAGCCGCTTCTGCTCCGGCTTTATCTGAGTATACACAACCTCCTCCAACTTGTCCGGCAAGTCTTTCAGCACATCCTGCTTTCTCCGTCTGAGGATAAAGGGCTGGATCATCCGGTGCAGGCGCTCCAGGGCAATATCGTCAGAGGACTGGACCACCGGCTGCTCGATCTCCCCCTTAAACCGCGGATATTCGTACAGGTATCCAGGCATCACATAATCAAAAATGCTCCACAAATCTCCCAGCCGGTTCTCAATCGGCGTTCCCGTCAATGCAAAATGCACACCGGCGCGCACGACCTTCACCGCTTTTGCCGCCTGGGTCCCCGCATTTTTAATGTACTGCGCCTCATCAATAATCATATAATCAAAAATCTGCTCCCTGTATTCCTCAATGTCCCGCTTCAGCAGGTCATAAGAGGTAATCACCAGATGGGCCGACGCGCTCTCTAAAAGCTCGCTCTTGCGGGAATCCCCGGTTCCTGCAATTACCGCCACCCGAAGCTCCGGCGCAAACCGCGCCGCCTCGCTGGCCCAGTTGTAGACCAGGGACGCCGGACAGACAATCAGCGCATGCTTTTTCTCCCGCAGCAAAAACGCCAGCATCTGCACCGTTTTTCCAAGGCCCATATCGTCCGCCAGAATGCCGCCAAAACCCCAGCCCGCCAGGGTACACAGCCAGCGGTAGCCATCCTTCTGGTAGCCCCTAAGCTTCGCGTGAAGCTCCTTGGGTATCTCAAAATCGCTGTCGGCATACTCCCGCATATTGCGGATCAACTGCTTAAAAGAAGTGTTCCGGTTGATCTCCACCTCCCCGGAATGGTTCTTAAGCACCGCATCAATATAGCTGGTGCGGTATTTTGGCAGCTTCAGCTTCCCCTCCGCCAGCTCCTGGCGGGACAGGGCAAGCCCCTGGGACAGCTCCGACAGGATCGCCATCCCATTGTCCTCAATGCTGATAAAATCACCGTTTTTTAGGCGGTAATACTTCTTCCGCCGCCGGTAAGCCGACAGAATATCGTAAACCTCGTTCATATCCATATCCGGAACCGCCACATCCAGCTCCAGCAGGTCGCCGCTTAAGGATACGCCGATGCTCATGGCCGGATTATTTAAAATCCGCACACCCTTTAATTTTTCATCCACAAATAGCTGGGCGTGGGCAGAAAGCTCCTCCATCCCCTCGTCCACCAGGCGGTATACATCCTCGTCCTCCCGGCAGCAATACCACACGGATTTTCCCCAGATCTCCACCTTAAAATAGCGGTTCATCAACTGGCGCATGGCGCTTTCCGCCTCCGCATCCCGGTAATCGCTGCCCAGATCCATGTCCTCCAAAAGGTTGAAGGCCTCCGTGCCGTAGCAGGCCTCACACTTGGCCAGGATCGTCGCCGGATCCTCCTCCGCCTGGCTTAAGTAGATCTGGAACTCCGCCTCCTTCGGCATATATTCCTCAAAGGAAACCCCCTGGTTATCCAGCTCTATATAGGGCGTGATCCGGGGCAGCACATTTCCGCAAAAAGCCTGGTAGTCCGTGCGGTTTAAGTACAGCGGCTCCTGCTGATAGCGACGCTCTGCATCCGCTCCCAGCGTATCGATCAGAGGCCACACCTGGTGGTAAAACGCCTCGCTGCACCGGCAGATCTTATCCTCCATCACCGCAAAATAATGGCGGTGCCCCTTGATATACTCCGTCTTTTCCATGGACAAAAAGGCGCCCTTGTCCACCTGGGGCGTAATATGCAGTACCAGCTTCGGATTCTCGTCCACCACCCTCCGGCGGACATGATCTACAACAATCTCTTTATCCAAACACATGTTCAGTATCTGTTCCATTCCATAGCTTTTCAGCATAAGAGAACGGTAATCTCCGCCATAGCTGTACACCTTAAGATCCGCCTGCCCGGTAGTTCCTTTAAAAATATCCCCCATCACATCAATCCAGGCCAAAGCTTCCTCCGTAAAGGCCGCCCGGTCATGGATAAAGGACAGGTTCTTGCCGTAAGCCACCTCATTCCCCTGCTCCACGTCATAAATCAGCTTAGGAATATTTTTCAGGACATACATCCGCTGCACGCCGATCTTAAACTCTATCTCATAGCCCCGGTAAGAGCTGGTAAGCTCCGGCTCCAGCTTCACCTCATGATAAAAGCCGCCAAACAGATAACCCCTGTCCTGCCTGGCGTATTTTTCCATCATCGTTTTCAGGCTTTCTGTGGTTTTCGTCTTCAAGGGCAGCTTCCCGCCCGGTTCATTCTGCCCCTTGATGCTGCCGGCCTGCAACGCAAGCTTCTGCTTCTCCCGGTAGAGCAGGGCCAGCGCCACACAATGCTTGCACATGCCATAATAGGATTCATACGCCGGGCACTCGCACTCGTAATCCACAATCGTATCCGTATCCGGGTCCACATCCACTCTGACTCCGTACTGCTTTCTGCCGCTTCCCATCACCACGCCGTCGATTACCATATTGTCATAAATATCGTCCTCATAAATGTCGATATCCTTATATTTTCCGGACGCATAGATCTCCTTGCCCCGGTTGAAAGTCTGGCCCACACAATTCCCACGAATCTCCTGTATTGTCAGCACCCTTCTATCCTCCTGCTCTCCCAGAATCCTTTCCTGAAATACTGTCTATCATTATAATATTTTTTCCCTGCAACTGCAAGAAAAAAGCACGGCCTCCTACGAAGCCATGCCTTTGTGCCTACACCTTAAACCGGTATCCCACACCCCAGATCGTCTCGATATACTGAGGCTTTGCCGTATTGAATTCAATCTTTTCCCGGATCTTCTTGATGTGGACCGTCACCGTGGCGATATCACCCACCGACTCCATATCCCAGATCTTATTGAACAGCTCCTCCTTGGTAAATACATGGTTGGGATTCTGGGCCAGAAACGTCAGCAGATCAAACTCCTTGGTGGTGAACTGACGTTCTTCTCCCCCCACCCACACCCGGCGGGCCGTCTTATCGATCTTAAGACCCCGGATCTCAATGATCTCATTCTCCACCATATTGCTGCCGATCAGCCGCTCATACCGGGCCAGGTGGGCCTTCACCCGGGCCACCAGCTCACTGGGCGAAAAAGGCTTCGTAATATAATCATCCGCTCCCAGGCCCAGGCCCCGGATCTTGTCAATATCATCCTTCTTGGCCGATACCATGAGAATCGGCGTATTCTTCTTCTGGCGGATCTGCTTACAGATCTCAAAGCCATCCATCCCCGGCAACATCAGATCCAGAATAAACATATCAAAATCCTCTGTCAGTCCCCGGGCAAGACCGGTGGTTCCATTGGTCTCAATCTCCACCTCAAACCCGGAAAGCTCCAGGTAATCCTTCTCCAGGTCGGCAATCGCCACCTCATCCTCTATAATCAAAACCTTACTCATTGCGCACCTCCTGATATTTTCGAATTACAAAATGCATCACCGTTCCGGTGGATTCCTTGCTGGTGGCCCAGATACTGCCGCCATGATCCTCAATAATCTTCTTCACAATGGACAGCCCGATGCCGCTGCCGCCGATGCTGGAATTGCGGGAGGTATCCGTGCGGTAGAACCGGTCAAAGATATATGGCAGATCTTTCCCTGCAATGCCCTTGCCGTTATCCTCAATCTCCACCTGGATAAAATCGCCGGCATCCTGTACCCGGATATTGATAAATCCCTTCTCCTTGTCCAGATACTTCACCGAATTGCCCACAATGTTGTTGATCACCCGCCGTAGCTGCTCCGGATCGGCAATGATCTGGATATTCTCATCGGTATAATTGAAATAAGCCAGCTCAATGTTCTTGGACTCTAAGTCCATTCCCAGTTCTTCCACGCAGTCATTAAAATAATCCGCCACATTGATACGGCTGAAATTATAGGGAATCCGGTTGGTATCGATCCTGGAATAAATAGTCAGTTCATTGATCAGCGTGTTCATCTCGTTGGCTTTATTATAAATCGAGCGCACATATTTGTCCATCTTCTCCGGCGTGTCCGCCACCCCGTCGATAATCCCCTCCGCATACCCCTTGATGGCCGAGATCGGCGTCTTCAGGTCATGGGAAATGTTGCTGATCAGAACCTTATTCTCCTCCTCGTTGCTGAGCTTCTCCTCCGCCGATTCCTTTAACCGGATCCGCATCTCCTCAAAGCTCTTGCATAGCTCGCCCAGCTCGTCACACTTCTCCCCAACCTCCAGCTCAAAATCAAGATTCCCGTCCTTGATATTCTCCGCCGCCACCTGCAGCTTACGGATGGGGTTAAAAAATCCCTTATAGATCCAGGCCACCAGCGTTCCTGCCGTAAAAATCAGAATCAACGCAATGGCCACCATAATCTCCGACGCCATCCGCCGGATCTCCGGTATCATAGCTCCCGCCGTCGTAACCAGAAAGGCGCTTCCCTGGTCTCCGTTGGGATATTCAAAATCGATCTGCTTGATAATGCACTGCTCCTCGCCGTCCACATAAGCGCCGGCATTCCCGCTGCCATCCACATTATCATATTCCGGAAGCTCGATCTCCACCTGCTTCCCTCCGGAAAACACCATCTCCTTGCCTCTGCGCACCATCAGATACGAGTACTTCTCCTTCAAGCTGTTGTTGATCTCCGTCAGATAACCCAGATCCTCCAGCTTCTCCGGCTCCCGCTCCGCCACCTTCTGTAGCTGTTCAAAAATCCCCCGGGTAAATCCGTTCAGCAAACGGATGGAATTGGAGATATATTCATAGGGGCTGGTATTCAGATCATAGGCCTCGAACAGGATCTTGGACTGCACCTTGCCAAATCCCCACAGGGTAATGCCCGCCAGCAGTACAGGAACAAAAATAATGATACAAAAAGACACAATCAGCCTTGTTCTTAATTTCATTTTCCTTTCCCCGTCTTCGATATTCAGCCGCCTTTTTACGCAGTCAGAACCCTTCCATCTATGATCCGTCAGATAACCGGAAACGTAAAAAGCCTGCTAAGTTATTATAGCAAGCTTTTCGCAAAAATCCTATGTTCATTTTCTAAAAATTTATAAAAAATTTATAAAATGCCCGGTTATTTGCCCCTTTATAAAATTCTCCTAAAAGTAAAGTCTCTGCTTCTCTCAGACATTCTCTGGCACTATCCAGCCGTACCTGCGCCAACGTCAGAAAATTTTCTTCCTTCATACAGCACAACCCCTTTCATGTCAATATTCTTATAATAAGGATACCAGTTTTTTTACTATCATAACTCTTTGCATTTTTATTATATCTTTTTCAATTTATACAATCAATTTACAAATATTTAAAAATATTGTATATATTAATCAGAATAATCGCCGCCATCAAGATCTCAAACAGCCGCTCCACCACCTTGTCGCTGATACGTTTGTTAATCATGCGTCCCGCAATCCCTCCACAGATTCCGGCAGCCACCATTCCCAGCACCAGCCACGGAGACACTACCGGCACGCCGCCATATACCGTCATCAACAGATTGGCCGCCTGGGAAAGCAGCACCACATACAGGGAGTTCTGCGCCGCCGTCTTCGTATCCATAGAGAAAAAATAGTAAAAGACCACCAGGTTAAAGGGGCCTCCGCCAATTCCCAGGAAGGAAGATAGAACTCCCAGAAGAAATCCCACAATAAGGCAGATGAATGCTTTCTCCAGATGACGGGTATGGAAGCGGTCCTTTTTTATGGTATACAGTAGCGTACCCACCGTCAAAAACGCTAGCACGGCAGCCTGCACCGCCCCTACCGTATTTTGATTATCAAACAATCCCGCCACCCAGGAAAATAAGCTTTTGCCCATGAGCCCCCCCACAGCGGCTCCCAGGGCCAGAGGCGTGGCTGTACGTCCGTCCACCGCCCTGCTGCCGGACAGCTTCGAACGCACCACCGAATAGCAGGTCATAGCCAGCACCGTGCAGCTTGACAGAAAGCCCACCGCAGCCACCGGCAATACCCCGGTAGCGTCCAGCAGGGGCTTTATAATCACGCCGCCGCCAATGCCACAGAGGGCGCCGATAATCGACGCCCCGAAACAGACAATAAAAAACAACAGATATATCATTTTTGTTCCCTTTATTCCTTGATCTCATCAATTTCTGTCAGATTGACGCCCAGAGAAGCCAATACAGCCCTTAAGGGCATTCTCTAAGTTTATTCTAACATGAATTTTTACACTTAACAACCACATATCCGAAATTTAATTCTGCTCCCCTTCTTCCTGCCGGGCCTCTTTCCGCAAAGCCTCCATCAAAAGGAACATATACTCCCCGTTACGGATACGCTCCTTCACTTCCGCTTCCTGCTTGGGGCGGCACAACAGCTTCACCCGGTTCCAGATCATCTCAAAGCTGAACCTGTCATCCTGTGCATAAGGAACTACATCTGTAGTCTCTTGATACCAGTCCAGCAACTGCATCTGCAACCTGCCGATAATCTGGCCATACCTTGGATCGTCAATTACATTATGAAGTTCCCCAGGATCCTCCTTCAAATCATAGAACTCATCCAGCTCGTAAAGGCGCCTCACATATTTATAGCGGTCCGTACGCAGCATGGCGGCCTTCGTGTGGGCCACGTCGTCCAGTTGTGCGCACTTCCTGGGATAATAAGGATCATACAGATTCGGCCTGCCTCCATTGCTTTCGTCACAATGAATTTCTCCTGCCAGCCTTCCTCCTTCACAGCAGACGAACTCCCGATGGTGCTTTGCCGGGTCTGCCAGAACTGCCGTCAGACTCCTTCCAAAATGGCTATGGCTGGGGGTTATCCCGCACATCTCCATGGCAGTGGCATAAAAATCCACAAGCTCCACCAGACTGTCCCGGATTCCGGACTGCAGCGCATATCCCTTGGGCGGTTTAATCAAAAACGGCACATTGGTCAGGCAGTCTTCAAAGGTATTCTGGGTCTTTTCCACAATGCCGTAATCTCCCGTATAATCTCCATGAGCGCTGAAAAAGAAGATTGCCGTATCCTCGTAGAGCCCCTTTTCCTTCAAGGTCTCACATACCTGTCTGAAATAATCATCCACCTTCCGGCACATTCCTAGATAGCAGGAACGGATCCCGTCCCAATCCTCCTCCGTCAAATCTCCCAGCCGTTGATTCTCTCGGATCTTTTGCAGAATCCTGGGCTTTTTGGCCATATCCTCTTCATCCATGATCAACCGCCCAGGCAGGGCCTTTTTATCGATGGCGCTGAAATACGGCTCCTCGATCTGATAGGGTGGATGGGGATACTGCCGCCCCAGGAAAATACAAAACGGCTCCTCCCGTTCATAATCCCGGATCACCCGCACCGCTTCCTCCACCGATTCATCGTCAATGGTCCGGTTCCTTCTTCGTCCACACCCAATTCTCCATGGTAAAAGGAATAGAAACATTTACTGTCCGGCCCGCCGCGGACATTCTCCCTGCTATCCGGCGCCGGTGGAATATTACCGCCGTAGAACACCTCCGAAGCATGTTTTTCAAACAGACCATTTTCCTGCGCCGCCAGAAAATTTTTCCGTGGCAGACGTTGCTGCTGAGGCCGGATTGTCCCCCAATCGCCTTTCCACCAATTTTCATAAAGAAACCGGCAGCACTTTAAGCTCCTATATCCGGGACGCCCGGCTGAGTCGTGCAGCCCAGCACCTGTTAAATACTACCTGGAACATCCAGAAGATCTGTTCCTCTGTGGGAATCCCCGACAGCAATTATTTTGCCAGGATCTTTAAACAAAAATATGGCAGCACACCGTCAGACTACCGTCTGCGGCTGCCGCCACATCATCCATGAAGGCTAATTTCCTTCCAGCTTCTTATAATATTCCTGTGCATACTGCTCCATGCTCCCTTTTCGGAATCCTCCGGATACTACCTTCTCCAGGATCTCATTCCGGAACCGGGCCCAGGAATTATTTTCTTCTCCCGGAACAATCGGGTAATAAAGCACACCCGCTTCCTTCGCTGAGGCGATGTCTCCCGGCGCATCCCCTACCATCAGGAGTCTGTCAGGCTCATAGCCCAGCTCCAACAGCCGGCACAAGCAGTCCTTCTTGCTGCCATACTCCTGGGTCATCAGAACATCCACCGTATCCATCAGCCTGTTATACTGCCATTCATCCTCCACGGCTCCCCGGTTGGCAGATGACACTACGACCACATCAGCATACTCCCGTGCTTTCACCAGGGAGGCTCCTGCCTCCGAAAATGCCTTTTTCTTCTCCGGCGGAAGTGACGCGATCTTACGGTTGACCCAATTGGACCATTCCAAAGCCTTCCGAAGGGCCTTGGTATCCCTTCCCGTCCGCTCATTCTCCGCAATTCTTGCCTCCAGGCTGGGATTCGACAACTCCTTTGTGGTCTGCACCCATCCCTCCAGTTCTGCAATCTCCTGCTTCAAATACCCCTTTTCCAAGCTATAAGCCAGCTCCAGTGCCAAGCCCTTAAACCGATTGATCCCACGGGTTAGGGAATAGAGGTTCCTGCGGTTCCAGTCCTCTAAAAGCTCCTCCTGATGCCCCCAAAGGCCATAAACCTCAATAATCCCCGGGCCAAAGCAGGTAAGATGCTTCACCGTCATTCCGTCAATAACACAGCCGTCCGAACCGACACAGACCAGATACTCATGCTTTCTTTGAAACTCCTTAAAATCCTTCATTGCTCCACCTCTTTCACGCTCTGCATCATGCAGAAAATCCTTTTATGCCTGCTATTATAGGGAAGCTTTGCAGCAAATGCCATTGACGAAATTGTGGGATACATTGCAAAAGTTGCGGTGTCCTTATTGTGCCGAAAGATATGCGTCCAGCTGCTCTTGATTCGCGGCAATGATCTCATTTATTCCAGAAGCCTCCAGTTTTTTATTAAAGGCATCGATCATTGCCAGCGTTTCCTCTTCACTGGCGTACATTCCATTCTGCAGAGTTGGAAGATATTCTAAAATAGCTGCATAAATAATAGCTGCTTCCGTTTGGTATTTGCTGTCATCAAACATATAGCCGCAAAGTGGGGAGATAAAAGCGCGTTCTTCCATAGTCTGCTTGTTTGCAATGTAGCTCTCATCACCTGGATACTGAATCAGCATGATAGATTCGTCACCGGCATAAGTAAATCCAGATGTATAAGAACCATTGGTAACAATAATATTATCAGAGCCTTCCAGATACTCATAATTGACACCCTCTAAGCCGTATCTCAAAAGATTGGCCACCTCAGCTTTATGGAATGAATGATTATCAACGTCACTTAAAGAATATCAAAAGCCCTTTATGCGTACTATAAAGCGGCGTTCCTCGCAAAGGCAAAGGGCAAAGCTTTTGATTCAAACCAATCTGTCGGAAGTCTATAGTCCGACAGATTGGAAAACTTTAATTCTTCCACCAATTTATATACTTTTGTTCCCGGCGCAAGCTCCGTAGGCGTTTTCCCCTGTCCTCCCCTAATATTCGCTTTGCATACCGTATCGCCAGCTTTGGATTTCATTTCTCCATCAGTATATCAAAAATATCTTTCCTATTTTTCTGATACTTTCCAATTCTAAGCACTCTGAACTTATCATTCTTAAACTAAACCAAAGAATATAATCCTGAGTTCTGCCCTCTTCCCTTTGCTACAAACCAAATTTCATCTCTCCGGAACACTTCGTTATTCATGGTAGACAGATCATGTGAGGTGAAAATTAATTGCCCGCACTTCTTATTTATACCCATATCTGTAAACAGTTTAATTACATATTGCAGTAACGCCGGGTGGAGCTTTGCATCCAATTCATCTATGACAAGCGTAGTTCCAAAAATCAAACTTTTTGCAATAAACGGAAGTAACCCGAACAGTTTTTTTGTTCCGCTGGATTCTTCCGACAATGTAATTTCAGCACTATACCCATCAACAATATATTTTGTAAATATTTCAATGCGGTCTTCATCCTTTTCTTCGATTCTAAAATCTTCGATATCCAAATCCATCTCTTTCATCATATTTAATACTGTGTGTTTTATATTTTCGGACTTCGCTATCGCTGTTCTCAGTTCTTGAAGGTCGTCGAAAGATCCTCGCTTATCTTTAATTTGCCAAAGTCTCCTTTTAATTCTGTTGATTCCGTATCTCTTCTGAAAAGCGCCGAACGCCTTCCAGTATCCATTTTCACTCGGTCAAGACTTTCATAGACAATATTCTCCTCCTTCACATGAAGAATGTAACGATATTCCGCTTTTTCCGTTCTGAAAAATATTTCAAATTCTGTAGGTTCATCTTTATTTGTCTATATGTAATTTTATAACAAAATGAAGCCTTTCAACATGAAAGACTCCATTTTTCACGATTAACTGACAGATTAATGGCAGAAGTTGCCCTTACAGATACTTCCTCAAAACCTCCACCTTATCGGTAGCCTCCCAGGGCAGATTCAGATCATCCCTTCCAAAATGCCCATAAGCCGCCGTGGGCCGGTAGATCGGTCTGCGCAGATCCAGCATCTTGATGATCCCGGCCGGACGAAGGTCAAAGTTCTCACGGACGATCTCCACCAGCTTCTCATTGGAAAGCTTGCCGGTGCCAAAGGCATCCACCATGATCGAGGTAGGCTGCGCCACACCGATAGCGTAGGAAAGCTGGATCTCGCACTTCTCAGCCAGGCCGGCCGCAACAATATTCTTCGCCACATAACGGGCCGCGTAGGCTGCGGAACGGTCCACCTTGGTGCAGTCCTTGCCGGAGAAGGCGCCGCCGCCGT
>CATJBQ010000122.1 GCA_949738465.1 uncultured Lachnospiraceae bacterium | reverse complement strand
GCCGGTGGACCGTGTCCGTGAGATTTTGAAGATCTCCCAGGAGCCGGTTTCCCTGGAGACCCCCATCGGCGAGGAGGAGGACAGCCATCTGGGCGATTTTATCCAGGATGATAATGTGCCGGTTCCGGCGGACGCCGCCGCCTTTACACTGTTGAAGGAACAGCTTGTGGAGGTGCTTGGAACCTTGACGGAGCGGGAGCAGAAGGTGCTGCGCCTGCGTTTTGGGCTGGACGACGGAAGGGCCCGCACCCTGGAGGAGGTTGGCAAGGAGTTTAACGTGACCCGTGAGCGGATCCGCCAGATCGAGGCGAAGGCGCTCCGCAAGCTGCGCCATCCCAGCCGCAGCCGTAAGCTGAAGGATTATCTGGAATAAGATGGAACGGGAAAGCATACAATTATCGAAGCGTTTACAGGCAGTGTCCGCCCTGGTGCCAAGGTGCGGCTGTGTGGCTGATGTGGGATGTGACCACGGATATACCAGTATTTTTCTGGTGCAGCAGGGGATTGCCCGCCGGGCCATTGCCATGGATGTGCGTAAAGGACCGCTGGAACGGGCCAGAGAGCATATCGGCAGGCAGAAGCTCTCGTCATACATAGAGGTGCGTCTTTCCGATGGCCTGAAGGAGCTTGGGGCCGGGGAGGCGGATGCGGTGGTGATTGCCGGGATGGGCGGGGCCACCATGGAGAGGATCCTGACGGAGGGCCGGGGGCTTTTGGAGCAGGACATGACGCTGGTGCTGCAGCCCCAGTCGGAGCTGTTGGAATTCCGGAGCTTTCTGGCAAAGGAAGGGTTTGTGGTCACCGATGAGGAACTGGTGCTGGAGGACGGGAAGTACTATCCGATGATGCAGGTGCGCCCGGGAGGGGCGGAATGTGGCCGGGGGAATTCTTTTACCCGGGAGGAGCTGGCCTTTGGCCCGCTGCTGCTGGAGCGGCGTCATCCGCTGCTACGGCAGTATCTGGTCTGGAGGCAGGGGCAGCTTGCGCAGATTCTTACGCAGGTTACACAGCATGCATCCGGGAGTGTCCGCCTGCGGCGGACAGAGGAACTGGAGGATGAGCTTTTCTGCGTCCGCCGGGGACTGGCATATTTTGAAGGGAAAGGGGAATACATATGACGTATCAGGTAAAGGTTGAGGACCGGATTCTGGAATATCCGGAGCATACTAGTTTTTTGCAGCTTGCAAGGCAGTTTCAGGAGCAGTATGAGCATGATATTGTGCTGGTGCTTTTTAACGGGGCTTTGCGGGAGCTGAATAAGGAGATTACATCCGACGGGGAGCTGATCTTCGTGACCACGGCGGACAATGCGGGGCGCAAGGCTTACCGCCGCAGCGTGACGCTTCTGATGCAGCGGGCGGTATATAACCTGGCCCATGAGGCGGGAGTGAAGACCACCGTGCGGGTGGATCATTCCATCGGGCAGGCGTTTTACTGTGAGCTTCTGGGGGATACTGTGGTGACAGAGGAATATCTTGGAAGGCTCAAGGCGGAGATGCAGCGGCTTGTACATGAGGCCCTTCCCATTGCAAAGCAGAGCATCCATACCGACGAGGCGGTGCGTCTGTTTGCGGAGCATGGCATGAAGGATAAGGAGAAGCTGTTCCGGTACCGCCGCAGCTCCCGGGTGAATATTTACAGCATCGGAAATTACGTGGATTATTACTATGGATATATGGTGCCGGATACCGGGTACCTGAAATATTTTGATTTAAAGCCTTATGATGAGGGCTTTGTCCTGTGTTTTCCGGGGAAGGACACCCGCAGGGTGGAGGAGTTTGTTCCCTCCCATAAGCTGTTTGGCGTACTCAAGGAGGCTTCCCGGTGGGGCAAGCGGATGGAGATCGGCACGGTAGGCGCCTTAAACGACGCCATCGCCAGGGGCGGGATTCGGGATGTGATCCTGGTGCAGGAGGCGCTGATGGAGCGCAGGATCGGCGAGATCGCCCAGCAGATTGCCGCCAATCCGGAGAAAAAATTTGTGATGATCGCAGGGCCTTCCTCCTCCGGAAAGACGACGTTTTCCCACCGTCTGTCTATCCAGCTTATGGCCCAGGGACTGCATCCCCATCCAATCGCCCTGGACGATTATTATGTAAACCGGGTGGATACCCCCAGGGACGAGAACGGCGAGTATGATTTTGAGTGCCTCGAGGCCATCGACGTGGAGCTTTTTAACCACGATATGACGACGCTTTTGGAGGGTGGGACCGTGGATATGCCCACCTATAATTTCAAGACCGGGAAGCGGGAGTACCGGGGCAATAAGAAGACGCTGGGGAAGCAGGATATCCTGGTGCTGGAGGGGATCCATGGGCTGAACGACAAGCTGTCCTACACCCTTCCGGGATCCAGCAAGACCAAGATCTATATCAGTGCCCTGACCCAGTTGAACATCGACGAGCACAACAATCTGCCCACCACCGACGGCAGGCTGATCCGGCGGATGGTGCGGGATGCCAGAACCAGGAATATCACGGCCCGTGAGACCTTTGCCCGCTGGGATTCGGTGCGCCGGGGGGAGGAGCGGCATATTTTCCCCTTCCAGGAGCAGGCGGATAGCATGTTCAATTCGGCGTTGATTTACGAGATCGCCGTGTTGAAAACCTATGCGGAGCCGCTTTTGTTCCACATTGAGCGGGATTGCCCGGAATATGTGGAGGCCAAGCGTATCCTGAAGTTTCTGGATTATTTCCTTCCGGTGCCCTCCGATGATGTGGCCCACAATTCCATCCTGCGGGAGTTTATCGGGGGAAGCTGCTTCAACGTGTAGGTTGACATTTTTATGAAAAAGAGATAGAATCCAATTGAAGAAAAGAACCAAGTAGGACAGATGATCGCGGCTGCCAGGCCGAAAGGCGGCAGGGGAGGAAAGGCCGGGCTTCACAGGGCAGGATGCCGGTTAACGGCCGGTGGAGGCGACTCCAAGGACAGTGCAACAGAAATATACCGCCGCGTCAGCGGTAAGGTTGGAAGGGCAGTGTAAGAGACTACCGCCCGGCTGGTAACAGCCGGGGCACATGTAAACCCCATCCGAAGCAAGACCGAAACAAAGCGTACGTGGCCCGCCAGCTTTAGGTAGGTCGCTTGAGGCAGCCGGCGACGGCTGTCCTAGACAGATGATCATCCACGACATAACCCGGCTTACCGTCCTGCTTGGTTCTTTTTGTTATTTCATGAGATTGAGGGGACGATGGCGTCTGGTGTGGAAAGGTTCGTTGGAAGGGAGAAGAAAGCAATGAGGAAGCATTTTAATGTGACCGGTTTGTGTGTGCCCGAAAAGCATTATATGGTTGACATAACGGAACGTATTGCCGGGATCCGGAAAATGGTTGACGCCGGAGATTATTTTACGATCAATCGTGCGCGTCAATATGGAAAGACAACGACATTGGCAGCACTGGCGAAGTCTCTGGAGAAGATCTATCTGGTGTTCAGCCTGGATTTTCAGGCGCTTGGGAGCGCTTCCTTTCGGGATGAAAATGCATTTTCACTGGCATTTCTGCGGATTTTTGCCAGAGAGCTGGAACGAAAACAGATAAAAGAAACCGGGCAGTTGGGAAGGCTCTGTGAGGATATCAGGGATACGCTTTCATCGAAGGATGAAAAATTTGATCTGGTGGATCTGTTTGAATATCTGCTTATTTTCTGCGATTGTTCTTCGAAGGCGGTTGTGCTTATGATCGACGAGGTGGACAGCGCATCTAATAATCAGGTGTTCCTGGATTTTCTGGCACAGTTGCGCAGCTATTATCTGGAGCGGGAGAGCAAGGGGACGAGAACCTTTCAATCGGTCATTCTGGCGGGTGTATATGATGTGAAAAATCTGAAGCGGAAATTAAGGACAGACGAAGATCATAAGATGAATAGTCCATGGAATATTGCGGCTGATTTTGATGTGGATATGAGCCTGTCAAAGAGCGGGATTGAAAAAATGCTTTGGGAGTATGAGAGGGACTGTCATACGGGGATGGATCCTGAAGAAATGGCATCGATGCTTTATGGTTATACGTCGGGGTATCCATACCTGGTATCAAAGCTATGTAAGCTTCTTGATGAAAAAGTGGCTGCACGGAATGAAGCTGATCATTCATGGACGAAAAATGGATTTTTGACAGCGGTACGGTTGCTGCTATCGGAAAATAATACGTTATTTGAATCTCTCATTGGCAAACTGGCAGATTTTCCGGAACTGGATCAAATGCTGGCAGAACTGTTGTTCTCTGGGAAGGAGATTTCATATAATCCCACCAGTCCGGCTGTAAACCTGGCGATCATGTTTGGATTTGTGAAGAACAGGGAGGGAAAGATCATTCCGGCAAACCGTATTTTTGATACGCTGTTGTATAACCATTTCCTTTCCAGGGACGAGCAGCAGATCACGGAGATCTATAAGGCGTCGCTTCAGGATAAAAGCCAGTTCATCCAGGATGGACATCTGGATATGCGTAGGGTATTGGAAAAGTTTGTAGAACACTTTCATGAGCTTTACGGCGAGCGGAAGGAAGAATTTGTGGAGGAAGAAGGAAGGCGTTATTTTCTGCTCTATCTGCGGCCGATCATTAATGGAAGCGGCAATTATTATATCGAATCACGAACCAGAAGCTTAGGGAAGACCGATTTGATTGTGGATTACCATGGAGAGCGATTTGTGATAGAAATGAAGATTTGGCGTGGGAAGGAATATCATTCCCGTGGGGAAAAGCAATTGGTGGGGTATTTGGATGATTACCGCCTGGATACAGGGTATATGCTTAGTTTTTGTTTTAACCGGAATAAGAAGATCGGGATTCAGGAGAGCCGGGTGGGAGGAAAGACTTTGATTGAGGCGGTGGTGTGAGTGGCGTTACGATTGGGGAACAGGAGGTGCAGTCATGGGAATGTTTGTCAATAGCATAATACCAGCAGCAGATTATGCGGAGACGGTTGCCGATCTGTATTTTGTAGACAAGTCTGCCTTGATCCGGGAATTGATACCGGCTTTGGGAAAGAAAAACCGTTATTTTTGCTTTACAAGGCCCAGGCGGTTCGAGAAGAGTGTTTGCCAACATGACGGCGGCTTTTTTCGGAAAAGCGCACAGGGGGGCTGTTTGACGGGCAGAGGCTGTATAATCCTTGTTCCATTGTTTGCGCATTGACGGACGGACAGGTGGCGAATTACTGGACCAGTTCCGGCCCCTATGATGAGATTTTCTATTATATCCGCAACCATATGGAGGAGGTCAGGGACGACCTTGTTTTGATGGTTGCAGGGGATTCAGAACTCGGAACAAAAGAGGAATATATTTGTGCAATTTGCCACGTACCATTTGAAAAAGCCCTATTTGCCCCCAACATCATCATAACATAGATGAAAAAGCCCCCCTTCTGATCCGCTTCCGGCCTCAAAGGGGGACTTTTCCTGTCTACTGCATCTGATAGAACAACCGCGCAATGGGCGAATCCTTATCCAGCACAATGGTGTTATTCCCATTTTTCAGCGTGGCCTTCACCGCGTCAAGCTGCCGTACAAAGCTGTAGAAATCCGCTTTGGACTTGTCGTTGTAGGCTTCGCTTAAGATCCGCATATATTCCGCCTCACCCTCTGCTACCGTAGTATCGGCGGTCTTCTGAGCCTGAGCCAGGATCACGGTGGTCTGCTCGTCGGTGTCGTTCTTGATCTCCTGGGCTTTCTGCTCGCCCTGGGCCGTATAGGAAGCGGCGATGTTGTTCCGCTCGGAAATCATCCGGGTGTAGACAGCCTCCTTATTCTCATCCGGCAGATCCAGCATCTTCGTCTCAATCTTCTCCACCTTGATGCCGTAGGAATTCAGGTTGGTGCCCAAGGATTCCGTCAAAAGATTGGCCAGTTCGCCGTCACGGCCGGAGATGACCTCCTCCTGGGTCAGGCTGCTGATGACGTTTTTCAAGGCATTGTACACGTTGGAGCTGATGCGGGATTCGGCATTCTGGGTGGAACCGGAAAGCTTCTGGATAAACTTCACCGGATCCTCAATCCGCCATAGCACAAAGCAGTCGGAGATCATGGACTTCTTGTCGGAGGTCATGACGTCGCTGGCCGCTAAGTCGTAGAGCATCAGCTTTTTGCTGATGGAGGTGTCGGACTGGATGAAGGGGATCTTAAAGCCGAGGCCATAAGGGTGGTCTTCCATGGTGTCTACCCGTACAATCCGGCCAAACTGGCGGATCACCCGGTATTCGCCGGGCTTGGTAATTACGGTTGCGGAGCGGAACAGGATCAGGGCCAGCAAAATGACTACCACGGTTACGATGATTTTCCTGCCGGTATGTGCGCTTTGTTTATTCATTGTCAGTACCTCCTTCCGGGGCGGACGTGTTGTCGGCTGCCGGGGTTCCTGCCGGATTGCCGGCTGATGTATTCCCCTGGGTCGACGGATTGACGGTGACGGAGCTGAAATCATCCAGTGGCAGCAGCGTCTGGGTGGACCCGTCGGTGATATAGATTTTCATCCGGGGAAGCACTTCCTCCATGGTTTCGTAAAACATCCGCTGCTTGGTAATCAGCGGGTAATTAATGTATTCGGTGTAAAGGGAGTTGAAACGGGCGGTCTGTCCTTCTGCCTGTGCGATCAGCGCCTCCTTCTGGGCCTGGGAATCCTTAATGATCTTGTCGGCATCGGCCTTGGCCTTGGGGATCCTGGTGTTGGCATCTGCATTGGCATTGTTGATGGCCGTCTCCATACCCTGCTTGGCATCCTCCACGTTCTTAAAGGCCTGCTTTACCTCGTCGGTGGGAACCTCTGCGTCCTGGATCACCGCGTTGGTGACGGTAAGGCCGATGTCCTCCTTGGCCAGCCGCTCCTGCAGCAGCGTCTTGACCGTGGTCTGGATCTCGTATTTCCCAGTGGTCAGCACATCGTCTACCGAGTGGCTTCCCACCGTGTCGCGGATGTAGCTCTGGGCCAGGTTGCGGATGACCTCCTCCGGATTCTCGGAGGCGTAAAAATATTTCACCGGATCAGTGATCTGATATTCAAAATAAAAGTCCACGTTGACAAAGTTGAAATCCTTGGTAATCATGAAGGATTCGTTGTCATAAGATGCGTCGGAGTTCAGATCGTAGCCGATGGAAAACTGCTTGGCGGCCTTGGTGACCTTGCGCATCTCCTGCAGATAGGGAATCTTGAACTTGATGCCGGGCTGTTCCACCACCTGGGTGGAGCCGAAGGTCCGCACCACGGCATATTCGTCCTCCTGCAGCACATAAATACTGTTAAAGGCTGTGATTACCAGGAAAAGCGCCAGAATCACAATGCCGATGATTCTGGATATCCGCCTGGCGGTAAACTGCTGGCGGCCCCCTCCCTTCCCGGGGTCTTCCTCTACAATATCTGGTTTTTTCCTGCGAAACATACTCATACGTTTCCTCCTTTGTTATGAGATAACTTCTCGGAATCTTCAGCCCTTATTTCATGGGGCTTTCAGACCTCTGTCTCAAAAAATCACCCACTTTTTTCTCAAAAACACTTGACAAACCAGT
>CATJBQ010000121.1 GCA_949738465.1 uncultured Lachnospiraceae bacterium | reverse complement strand
TGTAGCGCCTTTCCTGACAGCTCAGCCATGGACACATCCTTGTTGAAATCCTTGTTTATCAGGCCTCCGTCGGCGTATTGCTCACAACGCTCCTCACGGGTCACCGGATACGCCTCTACCGCACGCATACTCTCCCAGTCGATATATACTGTTCCCTGCACCGTCGTGTCGATGCCGTGGGTTCCGTTGTCGTGATAGGCAAGACCGACGGTTTTGGCTTTTGAAGCACCTTCCCCTGCAAACTGATCGCGATTCAGCTTCCAGGCGTACCAGCCGTCCCCGGTTTCTTCGATCTTTCCCATATTGGACATAATCTTACCGTCCTTTTTCTCAATCACCAGCGTACCGGTAACATTGGTCCAATCGTTGTCCATCAGGGCAAAACCGAATTTCCCCGTTTCAGAGGTGAACTTAAATTCGAACTGCAGCGCCTTTCCTGACAGCCCGGCCATAGAAACACCCTTACTGGAGTGATGCCAGATCAGGTCGCCGTCAGTAAGCGCCTGGGAACGATCCTCGCGGGTCACCGGATACGCCTCTACCGCATGCATACTATCCCAATCGATATATACCGTTCCCTGCACCGTCGTATCGATGCCGTCCGTTCCATTGTTATGGTAAGCAAGATCCACGGTCTGAGCTTTTGCCACATCACTTCCTGCAAACAGATCACGGTTAAGCTTCCAGGCGTACCAGCCGTCCCCGGTCTCTTCGATCCTTCCCATATTGGACGTAATCCTGCCGTCCTTCTTCTCGATCACAATTGTACCGGTAATATTTGCCCAATCACGGTCGTTGTCCATAAAGGCAAAGCCGAATTTTCCTGCTTCGGAGGTAAACTTAAATTCGAACTGCAGCGCCTTCCCGGCCAGCTCGGCCATGGAAACACCCTTACTGGAGTGATGCCAGATCAGGTCGCCGTCGGTAAGCGCCTGGGAACGGTCCTCACGGGTCACCGGATACGCCTCTACCGCACGCACACTCTTCCAGTCGATATATACGGTACCCTGCACCGTCGTATCGATGCCGTGGGTTCCGTTGTCGTGATAAGCAAAATCAACGATCCCGGCACTTGACACGTCGCTGCCTGCAAACAGATCGTGATTCAGCCTCCAGACATACCAGCCATTCCCGGTTTCTTCGATCTTTCCGATGTTAGACACGATCTTGCCGTCCTTCTTCTCGATCACGATCGTACCGGTAATATTTTTCCAGCCGTCCGGGTTGCTGTCTAAAAAGGCAAATCCAAATTTTCCTGTTTCGGAAGCGAACTTAAATTCGAACTGCAGCGCCTTTCCTTCCAGATCGGCCATGGGGATGCCCTTATTGCGGAAGTGATGCTCGATCAGACCGCCATCGGTGTACTTGTCGGAAAGCTCCTCACGGGTGCCTTTCAGTTCTACCGCTTTCAGACTCTTCCAGTCGATATATACCGTTCCCTGCACCGTCGTATCGATGCCGTCAATTCCGTTGTTGTCACAGGCAAGATCAACGATTTTAGCTTTTGACACACCGTCTCCCGCAAACAGATCGCTGTCCAGCCTCCATGCATACCAGCCGTCTTCCGTCTCCACAATCTTACCGATATTGGACGTGACCACGCCGTTCTTCTTCTCAATCACCAGCGTACCGGTAATATTTTTCCAGCCGTCCGGGTCGCCGTCCATAAAGGCAAAGCCGAATTTCCCTGTTTTAGAAGCGAACTTAAATTCGAACTGCAGCGCCTTTTCTGCTAACTCGTTCATGGGAACGCCATTTTTGATATGATAATAGATCAGATCGCCGTCGGTATATTCCTGGGAACGCTCCTCACGGGTCATCGGATACGCGTCTGCCGCACGCATACTGTTCCAGTCGATGATCACGTTGCCCTGCACCACCTCGTTTTGGTGGTAGATCAGGCTTACGTCTTCGGCTACTTCCGCTCCATCCCCCTCAAACATATCGCTGTTGAGCTCCCAGGCGTACCAGCCGTCTTCCTGTTCCACAATCCTTCCAATGTTGGAAACAACGCCGTCTGTGGTCTTTTCTATGATCAGCGTGCCGGTAATGTTGGACCACTGATAGTCGTTGCAGCATATGGCAAATCCAAATCTCCCCGTGTCGGTATCGAATTTAAACTCGAAATGCAGTGCCTTATCTTCCAGATCCTCCATCTTTACGGGATTTTTCAGTATGATCCATCCGGGCTCACCGATCTTGGTGCCGGACGTATAATAGCTGCCCGCACGTACCTCGGTAAACGGCTTTTCCTCCCCGTAGTGCAGCGTAACGTCGTCTACGTAAAATCGCTTTCCCTCTGCTTTCGAAGCTGCATGGGGATTTTCAAACATAAAGTATACGCCCTGTATCCCTTGATACGACTCCTGGCCTACAGCGGAAATGACGTAGTTCATATCCGGTGTATAAACGACTTCGTTCCACCCCGGCTTCAATGTAAACGTGTCATATTTTTGCAATTCATTTTGTTCGATGCAAACGATATTTGTGATCAGCCCTGCGTGTAACTGCTCGTCTGTATCCGACGCATTGTAGAACCAGGCCGATATGCTGTCTATGCAGGAAAAATCGGAGTAGTCGTACGCAAACCGCGTACTTACCGTGTTTACGAAAAACCAGGGATTTTCACTGCCTGAAGAACCCACCACCGTTAATGCGGCCGATTGCTTCCCCGATTTCACATAATCGGTATCTGTATTTACGTCGATGGAGCCGAACTCGTTCCTGAGCCGCAGCGTCTGAAAATCAGGTGCCCATTTTTCGAAATCAGCAAGCACGATTTCCGTCGGTTCTTTCCTTGATTCTTCCCTCGTCTCTTCCGGTGGCTCCTCTGGCATTTCATCTACCGTATCCTTCTTCGAGCAGCCAGCCGCAAGGCCAAGCGCCAGAAATATGCACAGTATGCCAAACCATAGTTTGATTTTTTTCATCTTCCCTCCCCCTCCTATTCGGCGTAATATACAATATCCTTCAACGTGATCGTATGTGCAGGAATGCTGGCGGCACCTTCGTCGCCATTAAATACAAACGTGAGCTTTTCCAACACGCCCAGGGATTGCATATCCTTGAGGCTCAGATCCACTGTAATGGTATTTTCACCCTTCTCAAGGGTGTAGGAAGCCAATGCAGTGGCTACCTTACTGTTGGCGAATTTACCGTTCAGCGTAAATGCCGCGTTGTCGTCGCCATCATACTGCATATGCAGCACCATGGACCGCGTATTGGTATCTACCGCCGAAACGCTTTCGCCCACCAGGGCAAAGGACTGTTCTGAGGCATCCGCATCGGCCACCTCGGCAAGGGTAATCTCCCATCCGTCCCCTGTCTTTTTAAGATCAAGCTTCGCCGTTCTTTCCTCGAAAATGCTTTCATCGAATTCAGAGGCATATACGGCAACAGTCCTGCCGCCCAGATCCAACGTATATTCCCTTTTCTTGCCGTCCTTTTCGAAGGACAGACACAGCTCGTTTCTGTCATTCTCTAATTTCCGCGTGATGGAATACACGGACAGGTTTTCCTGGGTTGTTTCGGGCGTCAGCACAGCGCCACCCTCCTGCACCTTCCAATCGGAATTTACCACAAACTTATATGTTTTTTCTCCGTAACCGTTGTCGCTATAATCGAGTACGGCAAACTCCGTCTCCTTGTTCAGGACAGAAGCCTCCAGCAGTGCCAGCCTTGCCGTGTTAAATTCATCCGTGGTAACCGCTACGGTCGTACCCGTATACATATCTTCGGTAAGTGAGCTTACGAACTTTCCGAAATCCAGCTCGTCACTGCTTAAGCGGTTACCGGTGTCGAGATATCTTTGCTTGATCTCGTACAGGATTTCATATTCTTCATATCCGTCGCGAATGGCTTCTAACCGCATGGAGCCTATGGGCCCGTCTATGCCGTATTTTTTGCCGGGATAGAACAGGTATCCGTCGCCGTTTACAGCAGGGTATCTGACGGCTTCGCCCTCATAATATTCTTCTATGCTCTGATATCCGTCTTTGCTATATACAGCGTATACATCGGTGGACCAGAACAGGTTTCCCACCACGTTATACTGTGCCTGCATCCAGCCGATCAGTCTTGCCGAAAGCCATGTGTCGTCTGTATGGTATGTGGGGAACGGCGCACGCGGGTAGATACAGCCATACCACCATCCCTCCCGCCCTTCGTACTGCCGGCGCTGATTTTCGGTATCGTAATGCTGAAACTGTGGACAAAAAGTCGCTCCGGCGCTGTCAAGCTTCTCATCATAATATTCCGTAACGAGCATCGGAATTTTTCTGACAGAATCCGCCATTTCCGCCTGCAGCCCATCACTGGGAAGGGTATCGGCAAAGGTATTTTTAAGGCTCATGAAGGAGCTGCAGATACGCTCGGCATCAGCCATCGTTCCGTTGCCGCGGGGTTCATCGATCAGACCGCCCGGATACACCACAAGTTTTGCAAACATATCATAGTTTTTCTCCACACTGTAGTCGGCGATCGCCTGCAAGATCACTGTCATCTGCGCTTCATCCGTCGTATATGGCAGTTGGATCGTGGAGCATGCTGGATCCTGCATATAACCATATGCCTTTTCCAGCCACGCGTCTATTTTTTCCGGTGTGGAAAGGTCTTCATTATGATGGCGCCCGTACATGAGCATCGTGCCCATCCCGATCCGGTAATCCAGCAATGCCTCGTTGTACTTATCCAGCATTTCCTGGGTAGTATCCAGCTCTCCTTCGTAAAAATACCAGGCATTTATGAACACGCTTTTATTGTGCGCCTCCTGGGAAACAGCCACGTCGGCCACCTGTACTTTTACGGGAAGCTGAGTGCTTTCTTCCCCCACGGTCAGTGTAAGACTGCCTGTATATTCGCCCGGCGCCTGATCAGCCGATGTTTTGACACGCACGTATATGCCCTGGTTTTCGCCTTCCCGGACAACGTTCTCGCCCACGGCTTTCAGATTCTCCATGGGGATGAGGGCATCGGGATATTTTGCAACAGGAAGCTTACTGCTCAGGTCGTTATTGGCCGACACATTTACATATTTTTGCGCAAATACTTCCACCTGGCTGGCCGCTATGGAGTTTTCTCCGCTGGTAAGCGCACTGCCGGAAACGTCGAAGGTAACGTCGCTGTTTGCCGAAATGATGATCTGCCCGCCCTCATATTCGCCCTTTGCCATCACAAGATCGATCCTGGCATCGGTTTTATAAGACGTGTAGTAGTCACTGTCATAGCCTATGTCCTGATATACCTTTTCGGTACCAGGCATCCCCCATAAAATAACGTCGTCCAGCCCGGTGTTCTTCGTTTCGTGATCGTTTTCGCTTTCATGATCACTACTTTCGTTCTCGTTATTGCTTTTGTTCTCTTTGCTGCAGCCGCAAAAGAGTGAAAGTGCACAGGCGAACACCAGTACGACTGAAACAATCCTCTTTTTCATTTTCCTCCTCCTTCCTTTTTCAGACCTGTTTCTTGTTTTCCCTTATTGCAAACCCGCAGTTTTCAGCGCATTGTTGAATTTATCCTCATTCCACGATTCCCGCATCTCCTGCATAAAATCCGCAGGTGTTTTCGTGTTGCCCTGGGATGAGAACTGCTGATAAAAACGTTCGTTCAAAAATGGCGTCAATCCGCCGTAACGGACCAGCGGGAAGGATTGTGGATCCACCAGCGTATGTATGCCGTTTGCGCTTTGGAAGTAATCGATTCTGGCTTGCTGCGCAAGGGCAAGGCGCTCGTATATTTCCTGATCGATAACGTGCTGAAAGGGCAGCGTTGCGCCTACGGTCTTTTGGGCAAATACGTCCAACGCGTTGTCGGTAGCCATAAAACGCAGAAAATCTGCCGCCGCATCCTTTCCTTCGGCGTATTGCGGAATTACCGCACTGTGGGCATTTCCTATGGTATAGACTACCGTTCTTGCCTCCTTCACGGCATCCACCACTTCCTGGGGCGTATAGTCCTTGGAGGAGGTGAATCCCGGGATCTGGACGTCCTGCCCTGCTCCGACGGCGTCTACATAGGCTACGATATCGGAAAGTTCCTGGTCAGTTATACCTAACTTTTCACCCAAACGCGAGATGACCGGCGTGCGCATCATCTTGATCCTGGGCGCGGCGTCGCCTTTGCTTAGCATAACGTCCAACATTTCGCTGCTGAACCAGTCGCCGTTTGCGTGCATCAGCGCTTCTCCGTTAATAAAGGAAGATTGTGAAATTACGAATTTTTGCGTAAATGACATGGGATTTACATAGCCTTTCTCGTAATCCAGCAGCTCCTCAAATACCTCCAGGGCGTATTCTCTTCCTTTTTGCTCGAAAATGCGCGTGGAATATGTTTCGTTATCGATTCCTTCAAAGTAATTTTCGTATCCCTCCACGCCTTCGTACTGTGCCCACCATACGAAAAACAAATAATCGAAATAGTTTGCGTCATAGGACTGCAGGAAGGAATAGTTTTCACTCCCCTTCGCCTTGTATGCAGCGCATACCTCAGCCAGCTCGTCGGTGGTGTTGGGCACTTTCAGACCGTTTGCAGCAAAAAGGTCTTCGTTATACAAAAGCCCTTCCATACCGCCCACCCAGGGTGCGGCATAATACGCTGTGTCCGTGCTTCCGGCCTCCGTAAAACCGAAGGAAGCAAGAAAGCTGTCCTCCATTTTGTCTTTGTAGGAAACGTCCTCTCCCGGCACCTGCGCCTCATATACACATTCCGTCAGATCCAGCAGCGGACCATTCTGGCCGTAGTATTCGCTCATACCGATCCCGAACAGCAGATCGTATTCGTTGGATTTTTCTCCGGAGCTTAATTTGCTTTGCGCAAGCGTCTGATCGTCGCTGGTGCTGATCTTGATATCCAGCCCGGGATACTTCTCCTTTACCCAGTCCTGCTGGGCGAACAGCTCCTTCATCTCATAGCACCAGTCCGTACCGTAGCCCGCATCCGTGAGAAAAATTTCCAGCGCAGCCACGCCGCCTCCGCCGCTATTTTCGCCTCCATCTTCGCCATCCTTTTCGACTTCGGCCTGAACTCTGCCACCATCTTCCCCGTCGGCGCCGCAGCCTGCGAAGGACACCAGACACCCCGTCATCATCACAGACAGCATTGCCGCAAAAAACTTCTTCCTTTTCATAATCCTTGCTCCTTTCTTTTTCTTGCTACTTACTAAAATTGTTTTGTTTTATCCTTTCAGCCCGCCTACCGTGAAATTTGACATAATCACATCGGAAAACAGGGAGAACACAAGCACGATGGGAACAACAGACACCATAAGTCCCGCAAAATATACGGGGTACTCCAACGGGTTCCGTGTGAGGGAGCGCTGTACCAGGTAGAGGCCCGAAGAAAGCGTTGGATAACTGGGCATATACAAAAGCAGCGTCTGATAATCGTTCCAGGTGGTTATAAATGCCATAATGAACAGCGTAACCAGACAGGGCCGGGCCTGGGGCATCATGATCCGGAAAAATACCGTCAGATGTCCACCGCCGTCCACAAACACCGACTCCGCATAGCTCCAGGGCAGATTGCTGAAAAATCCGCGCAGGACAAGAAAGTTGAACCCGAAACCGGCAAAGCCCACCAGGACCGGCAAAAGCGGCGTGTTGTAAATTCCCAACGTATTGTACATCGACAGCGTCGAACCCGTGGTACCGATAATAGGAATCGTCATGCTGAATATAGCGATCCCGTCAATCAATCTCCTTCCGCGGAATCGGTATTTGGCCACGACATACGCGGTCATGGAGCTGGCCAGAACGCCCGCCCCCACAAAAAGGACGGTATACCATATACTGTTAAACAGCATTTGGGGAAAATAAATTTCTTTTCCGTTAAAATCTGTGACTTTTAAGGCCTGAAAGGCGCTGGCATAATTTTCAAACAACGCTTTTACGGGCGAAAAAAACGTTCTGCCCGCCGCTATGTCGTTAATGTATTCCTCCCCGCCCTTCAGCGAATTGAATATCATAAACACAAATGGCAGCATAAGGGATATAGCGTAAAAGGCAAATATCGTAAACACAATGCCAAAAACGATCTTTTCGCGTTTGCTGCGGCGCATCAATATCGTTTGTTCCTCTTTTTTAAATACTTTTTTAAACATGTTCTTCCCCCCCTGTCAATATTCTACCACCGGAATTTTCTCCATAAGGAAACGGATCAGGAAAATAACCGGCAGGCTTATCAGCGTGAAGCACAGTCCCGTACAGGAAACGATATTGTAATTCGAAGTCAAACCGCCGGATACGCCGCCGCCGTATATTTTTTCGAAGATCCAGAAGGAAATCGTAGTGGTATTGTAGCCTCCGTTGGTAAACAGCAGGATGGGACCTGTTGTGGCAACAATACTGGTACACGACACAATTATTAAGGTGGAAATCGTCGGCATGATCATCGGAAGTATCATAACAAAAAATTCCCGGAACGCTGAACAGCCGTCCATTCTGGATGCCTCCAGCATTTCTGCGGGCACCCGTACCATAGCTCCCATAAACAATAACACATTTGCGCCAAATCCCGTCCACACAACGAAAAACAGTATGGCTCCGGTGGCATGGTCAAAATTGGCAAGCCAGCCTTCGGGAGGGATCGATCTTCCAAACATATGCAAAAACATATCTACGATTCCGTTGGGTTGAATGACGCCACGATAGCATTCCACCATGACCACGGCCGAAATAATCACCGGCAAATAGAAAATAACACGGAATACCTTATATCCCCGGATTTTTCTGTACAAAAAATATGCAATCCCCAGGGAAAGCGGATTGATGAGCAGCATCGTCGCCGCAAAATATTTCAGCGTATTTACCAGCGCGATCTTTACGGATCCGTCCGGAGTCGTCAGGTCATTCCAAAACGTAATGAAATTAGAAAACGTAAAGGCATTCGTTCTGGCATCCAAAAATGCAAGCTTTATAAAATTGACGTTAATTCCCAGCCAGAAGATCAACCATTGTAAAAGCGGCAGTGCAAGCATTCCCCATATAAAAATAAGTTCTTTCCTTCGGATGTTATTTTTCTTTTTGTTAAAAATCCCCATCTTTTTACCACCTTTCTCCCAAAAAATATATAAATCATACATATCATTTTCTGCATTGTATCATATTTTTTGTTTCTATTTCTCAACCATTTTCGGCCTAAAATAACCTTTTTTGATCATTCAGTTTAAAGCTGCCCCACATTGGCACCATTCAAATTTTTAAAAGCACTAGTTGGAATTAAGGGAAAACTCCCCTCATCGAACTACTGAAAAAAGAAAGAAATCACATTGGACAGGCTACACTCTAACATGATTTCTTTCTCTTTGCAAGACAATATTTTTTTAAATTCTGCCAAAAAATAGCTGCTCCGGCTTAACACTCCTAGGGCAGGAGCCGGTGGTAATAATACACCGGCATCGCGCTCCACCCGTGGCACAGGCTCCCGGCCTGTTCAAAATCCGCCTCGCCCAGCTCCGTCTCCCAGACCGTGGTGCTGCCGGATGTGACCATCGGCAGATAGATCCGCTCAATCTCCGCAAGGATCACAGGGGCATACTGCTGCCGGTCCACCTTCAGCCAGGCATCGTATTTAAAGCACTGCATGGACAGGGAGAGTGGCGTAAGTGTCCCATCATTTAAGAGCCTCTCACATACCTCCCCGGCCTTAGGACCATCCGCGGCCCCGCAGAGCACCGCCAGGGCATTTCCAAGCTGGCTGCCCCTCCTGTGCTTCGGATCATCATAAAACCTGCCCCCGGACTCCTCCCGGAACACCTCCCCGATCCGTGCGTTGAGCTGCTGCGCCTGATAGGCATATTGATTTTCCACCCCCAGCCTGCCGGCAATCTCCGCCAGATTCCCAAGGGCAAGGGACATGAGGCAGTTTAAGATCAGATCCGGCGTTTCAGGATCCGCCCCCGCTCCGTCCAGGCCCGGCCTCCATTCGTAAAAATTCCAGTCATTTTCTCCCTCAAAGGGCAGCACCAATCCGTCTTTTCTCCGGTCCTCAAAGGGCTTTAAGCAGGAAACCAGCCTGGGATAGATCTCCCTCAAAAATTCCACGTCACCGCTGTAATCCAGATATTCCCTGCATTCTGTCAGATAGTGGAGGGTAAAGGAAGGGATCACCAGATCCCGCTTCATGGGATAGCAGATGGACAGCAGGCCGTCCTCACGCTTATCCCGGGAAATCAACTGCAGGCAGGCCCGCGGAAATTCAAACTCCCCAAAGGCATAGTAGCCGCAAAGCATCTGGTTCCGGCTGTCCATGGTATACAGAGCCTGCTCCCGCCAGGGGCAGTCCTCGTAGTGCTCATGCATACAGAGCTTAAGCGTCTCCACACACATCTCATAAATCTTATTCTGAATGTCCGTCATAGGCGGACGTTTCGTTTTCTCCAGCGGATACATGGTGGGAACAATGGACATTTCATCCACCGTAAGGGGCTCCTGGGACCGTATCTCCAGATACCGGCAGCCCAGCCTGCGGAAGGGATTTAAGAAAATGTTCTCCCCCTCCTTCGCCCGGTAAGCGACGCTGAAATCCCGGCCTCCAATCCTGCGCCGGACACATCCGTCCGCCAGATGTTCGCCGTAGGCGATCACAATCTCCTGCTCACAGGGCGACGTAAACCGGAAGCTCAAAAATCCCACCTGCTCGCCGCCCAGGTCGAAGATCACATCCTTCTCGTCGATCTGCCGGCACAATGTCCCTGTCACCGCCGGCAGCAGCGTCAGCTTTTTGCAGGGCCGGATCCTTAATGGCAGCTCCTGGGGTACCCTGACTGCCGGTGCAAAGCCCGCTCCGCCCCCGGTCAGCCAGCCATCCTCCCTGGTGGCGTCGTATCTGAAACTAAATCCCAACTGGCCCGTAATCTGCTGCTTCCGGTGGCTCTCATAGGCCCTGCTGATGCGGGATGCGGTCTTCTCCCCGCTGGCACACAGAATCTGACCTTCACAGGCCAGCTCATATAAAACTCCCGCATTTCCCGGATAGTACACCTGAGTGGTATCCGTGCCATAATACCACACCAACACCGCCAGGCGGTTCTGCCCGGGCCTTAAGAATTCCGTGACGTCCACCTCATCATACACTTTATCATAGGGAAAGTCTCCATACTGCCCCCAGGCGGCCAGCCTTCCGTTTAAATATGCCGCGTAATTGCTGTCGGCGGAGATCCGAAGGAGGGCCCTTCCCTGCCAATAATAAAAATCCTCCACAAACTCCCCGTACTCATCCTCCCGGGGACTGGCATTGCACCAGATCCACGCCCCATGTCCAAAAATTTTGTTCACTGTCTTCTTCTCCTGTTCCTTTCTTTTATTGCAAGAATGCCCGCGAAACGCTCAGACGCTCTGCCCGTCTGACAGAATCATATCAAACAGAGCTCCCGCAAACAGCCAGTGCATCTGCTCTTTTGGATGGTTCACATGATTGGCCAGAAGCCTGGTCACATCTGCGCCGCACTCCTCCAGGTATTTCCATTTCGCATAGCAGTCGCACACCGGAACCTGGTTCCGGGCGCACACCTCACGGGCCCTGTCCATATAGGCATCCATGTCGCCGTTGACCTGGCGCCTGGTGATATCCGCCAGGATCGCACGAATGAGCGGATCGTTCTCGTCTGCCACCACCATGGTTCCCATCATATTGGGCGTTAGAAAGATCACATCGATCCCCGCTTCCTTTAATTCCTGAAAAATCCCCTCCAGGGCCCTCTCGTAATCCCCAAGCTTTTCCAGGCCAAAATTCACATCATTCAGCCCAAAACAGACCACCACAAGATCCGGGGAAAAAGACAGGACATCCCGTTTCAGCCGCAGCCTTCCATTCTGCGCATTGTCTCCGCTTAGCCCGCCATTAATGATATTAATAGGTACGGAGGGGAACACCTCCTCCAGCATCCGCTTCAGCTTGCCATGATACGCCTGCCCGCTCCGGAATTCCGTCTCTATGGAATCCTCCCCGGTCCGGTAAATCTCAAAACACCCCTGCGTTACGCTGTCACCCAAAAAACCGATGACAATCGGCCTGTGCTGTCCAGGCTCACTGATACATTCCTTGATCCGTTCTCTGATCTGCATCCTTAACACTCCTTTTTCTTCTCCAATTTATTTTCTAAAACTTTGATAAAACTTTAACAAACTCAATTATCCAGCCACCGGTTCCGCCGCCAGGAAATGACCGCCACCACTGAAATCAGAATCAAAATAACCGCCGCCGCTGCCGCAATCACCGGCCAGCTAAGGGGCAGCTTTTCCAAAAAGCCATCCTTCGCTTCCTCTCCGGACTCCTCCGGTTCCCCGGCTTCCTCTTCCGGTTCCTCCGGCTGTACCACCGGGCTGTCATCCTTCAGCTTCAGCATGCCGATGGCGTTCTCAATCAATAGCCGCGCTTCATCCAGCTCCTGCTGTGTCACCCCGTGAGTGTCCAGAAGCTCCCCTGCATTCTTCACGGCCTCCCGCAGCAGCTCGTAGCTTTCCTCCGTATAATCCTTGGCGTCATAGCCTGCCGCACGGGCCATGGCCTCCCGAAGCCCCGTCTCATCCAGACCCAGTTCCTCATCCGCAGGGTCCGCCGCGTTTCCTCCTGCCGCACCGCTGCCCGGCCGGCCGCCTCCCTGGCCTGTCCCTGTTCCGGCGCCTCCCTGGCCTGTCCCTGTTCCGATGCTTCCCTGGCCTGTCCCTGTTCCGGCGTCTCCGTTTCCTCCTGTCGTACCGGCGCCCGGCTGACCGCCTCCTGACGATCCGGTCCCATCATTTGCTCCGGAGCCGGCTTCCCCGGTATTTCCCGCTCCTCCGCTGCCGGAGCCGTTTTCCCCGGTATTTCCCGCTCCTCCGCTACCGCCTCCGTTTTCACCCGGCGCGGCACTGCCGTTTTCAAACGACAGATTGACCGCTGCCGGGTAGGAAATATCCTTGGTCTGGGCCATAAGCTCCGTCCCTGTCACATATTTCAAAGATCCCTCCACGGCGCTGACCGTCGCCGTGCCGCCCTCTGCCTCCAACACCACGCTGCCTAAGCGGCAGGTAGGCGCATCCTTGTCAAATAAAGCCTCCCCGCCTGCCACATAGATATTCAACGTCTCCGTGTCTGCATGGTAACGGCTCTCCACAATTTTGGCCGAAAGGCTGTTGTCCGGTGAAAACCGGACCGAAGCCCCGTCGGTGGACACCACCTTTAAGCTGAGCTGCAGGGAGGAAATCTCCTCCCTGGCCGCAATGGAAGATGTCACCGACACATCGATTTTATTTTCCGATAATGCAAATTCAATCTGCTGGCTGTTGTCCGCCGCCCTTCCCTGCATGGGAAGCGCCAGTAAACACACCGCCAGACCCGCTGCTATGAAAAACTTTTTCATTCTGTACTCCTTTACTGGCCACCGGCATCGTTTCCTGTGAATGTGATCCCCGGCAGGGTTTCTGGCATCTCCTGGAACAGGGAATCGCTGACCAGCCGCTGTCCTTCGTTGGTCTGGGCCTGGTTGACCCGGTACAATTCTGCCCGGACCTTCTGTATCCCTGCAAGGTCTGCCCTGTCCTCCGGCTGAATCCAGTAGATCCAGGTTCCTTCCGAAACATTCTGGATGACGCCATCATCGGGCACATCCGCCAAAATGATCTGGTTCGCCGCCAGGTTCCCCGAAGCGTCAACGCCTCCCACCAGATTGCCGTCCTGGTCGTAGAGCATTACCACATTGTAAGCAGGATTCCCCTTGTAAACGCCGGTAAATACCACGGAGCCTGCCGGAATCACATCCTGGGGACTGTCGCCATAGACGTAGGTCTCCTCCAGGATTCCGATGGCCGCCGTCCCGTCGCCGATCCGGTTAAAGTCAATGTTATCGCCCGTAACGCCCAGCACATCCAACTCCCCGATGGATACCGAATCCCCGTCGGCTCCGGTCAGAACCAGCTTCACCGCATCCGTCCGGTAGGTGCTGACATATTTTTTCTCCGGGTTTTCAAAATAAAAGGTCTCGCTCTGACTTAAAATCCCCCTGGAAACATCCCGCCATTTTCCGTTATCATCCTTCACATAGAAGATATAATCCCGGATATGCTGGGAATCTCCCGCCGTATATTGGAAACCGCTGATTACCTGGTCTTTGTGGAAATCGATCAGGATCTCCGCGCTGGCCTCCGCAAATGCCGCATATACCGTTGCCGCATCCCCATCGATGATCTGCTCTAAGGGATCCTCCGCTTCCGGCGCACAGGGAGTATTGTCGTCCCCGCTTCCTGCATCCGGCTGGTTTCTGGCCGTAAGGCCGGTGGCCCCGATGGTCCAGAGCGTCTTGTCAAGGCTGCCGTTATGCTCAATTTTCAAAGGCTCCAGGGCAACCGTCTTCGAGCGGTTCAGATATTGATCCACCAGCGTCACCTCATAGCTGACCACACGGTTGTTCATGGTGGTAATCCGGTCGCTGAAGGTATTGCCTGTGGCAAAGCCCACCACCTCCCGCTGGGTCTCTCCGCCAGAAATGGTGCAGCGCACAATCTCAAAGCCCAGTACCTCTTCCCTGGGGATGTTCCTGCTTGTCAGGACAAAATCCACCTGGCTGGCATTGCCTGCCGCTATGGACGCTGTGGTATCTTCTCCCACCGCCTCCACCTGTCCGGATGTGCCAAGCGTACTTCCTGTATGCTCCAGACGGTAACGCCTTGCATCATCGCTGACATAGCAGATGGCCCGTGTCTCCTCCTCAAACTGCCCTGCATAAGCTATGGTATCCTCGTTGGGCGTCTTCCCCCAGCTTTGGAAAAATGAAAGGATATTTTTCTGGGCCGCCGCACAGCATAAGCGCATCAGATCCTGCTCCCGGTCCCCGCAGAGCCTGAGCGCGACACCGCCGGGAGCCGGCGCTCTTGCGGTATCTCTGGCATAGGTGTCAACCCTGGCAAAGAAAATTCCGTCAAGCTGCTCCTTGTAGGTATCATAGGTCTTGAAATTATAGCTGTCGTCGTAGGCCAGGTGAAGCTGCCAGTACATGCCAAGCTGGGTAAATACGTTGGACGCATTACCCGTGGTCCCGGAGGTTACCTTTTCATAGATCCTGTCATATTTGAACCGTACACTGTCATTGGAATCCTTCGCCTGGGCCAGTTGTGCAAAATAATTGTTGGTGACCTCCGCAATGGCGTAGGCGCCCTGGTTGATGCAGTGGCCGATCTCATGGCTGATCCCCCAGCCAAAATAGCGTCCGCTCTGGTAACGCCCCGCACTGTCCGCCACGACAGGATCAGCGCCAAGCATACCGGCCGTCTCGTTCCACTCGATTCCGATGTGTACGCCTGCCGCGTACATAAAGGCCCCGGAAAACATCCTCTGGTAACGGATGTTCAAATGCTGCTTCGGCTTTCTGTCCCGTTCTGAGGGCGCATCGTCGTTAAGGCCCTTATGCTGGTAGAACAGATCCATCATATCCTCCATGGCATCTAAGGAACGCACCATCTGCTCCGCCTGCTGCTGCACGGTTCCGCTGCCGCAGCCACGAAGAACCTGTCCGGCAGGCAGGGAAAGCATCATATCATCCAGCAAAATATCGGTTGCTCCCAAAATACAGTTGCGCTCATTGTATGCATACCCGACGGCCGGATGATCCGAAGCTTCGTGAAACTCCTGATGCAGCTCCTCCATCCTGGCCGTATACGCCCGAAGCTCCTCCACGTAGGCCGCTGCCCGCTCCAGCCGCCCGGCAGGATCTGTCACATGGTACAGGTCAAGGCGCGGCACAGCCACGCCGCCGCTGGTACGGACCGCATAGCGGTCATTGGCATCTTTGCCGGTATACTGGATATAGAGGGCTCCGCCGGACTCCGCGTCCGTGGTCCAGAGCTTCGGAATGTCGATGACATTCACGCCCACCTTTAAGGTTGCCACCAACTGGTACATGGGGCTGGACTCGGAATGGTACTGGGTTGCCACCAACTGCAGATTGGTGTTTTCCCCGGTCTTTTTCGTATTATGGCCCACATAAATGGTCACCGTCTCCCCCGCCGCGGCCGAAATCCCAATGGGCTGCCATGCATTCAAGCCCCCAAAGCCCCGGTTTACATCATTGGTGCTGATGGTGTTGTAAATCTCTACCGTCTGATTCAAGGTATTGTTATTCAGGATATCCTCTGCATTTTTCAGCTCCCGCTCCAGAAGCTCCCGCTCCGGATGATATTCGTTGCTCCGCTCATCCGGCATATTGATCCGGACGCGCAGTTCATCGATGGTACTCTGGGTGACTTCCGGCTTTAATTCCAGATGCAGATCATCCACATACAGCGCCATGATCTCGTCCTGCAGCGTATCATAATGGTAAAAATATACCTCGGAAACAGAGACCGGCGCACCCGTCGCATAGCGCGCAAGGCCAATCTGAAGCTTCCCTGTGGTCACCTTTTGGGGCAGTGTCAGCAGATAGTAGGGCCGTTCATCCGCATCGTACTTTCTGGTCACGGAAGCCCTTACCGTCTCGTAGCCGCTTTCTGTCCAATAACGGACCCGTGCATAAAAATATTGGTTTCCGTCCGGCACCAGCTCCTGCAGTGCAATCCTCTGTATGGTATAAGTCTGGTCAAATTCATAGGTAAGGCCGTGGCTTAAATCCATGGCGTTATAGCCGCCGTCATCCCAGGTGTCCACCAGATAATAGGACTTGGGATTCTTGTCCACCGTTCCCCAGACCGTTCCCTGCTCCGGATCCAGGGGGCTGTCATGCATCGCGCCCTTACGTCCTGTAACCGCGCTTACAATGCCTGCTCCCTTTTCTCCCTGCTCCCCATAGTTAATCAGCCCGTATTGTGGCATGGCCGCAGGCTCTATGTCTGTTGTTTTTGCAGCGCTTGTCAGGGAAGGATCGCTCTCGCCCAGTTCATTGACCGCCGTGACATAAACCGTATATTCCGTGTGATCCTTCAAGCCGGTGATGGTATAACTGGTGGTAAGGATATTTTCAATTTTGCGATATGTAGATTCCTGTTTTTCCTTGTAATACAGGTGATAGGAAACGGCGTCCTTGGCCTTTTTCCAGGAAACCGTTATCCCCCGGTACTGCCCCCTGGCACTGACATTGTCTGGTCTGTCCGGACGCTTATCTGCCTTGGGAACTACCGTCACCGCCTCCCCATAGCCGCTCCGCCAGGTTCCGTTTACCGACTGGACTCTCACCGTATACTCCGTCCGGTTGACAAGCCCCTTTCCTCCAAAGGTAGTAACCTGCAGGGCATTTCCGGTGACCCGGCGTGTCTCTGACTGCTCTCCTAAGGAAACCAGGACCTCATAACCGGTCACATTGACGCAGCTATCCCAGGAAAGGGTAAATTCCCCGCTTCCTGCCTCCGCCGCCAGATTCCCGGGGATGTCCATTTCCGGCTCCGGAATCCGCTGCTCCATGCCATTGACAAACTCCACCCGGGAAATCTCCGCCAGGTTATTATTTTTCTCCATTCCTACAATTGTAAGAGTTACCTTCTTTACGGCAATCTGGCTGCCCAGATGGATCTGGATTCTGCCGCGGGCGTCAAATTCCGCCCGGATATCGGTATTTTTCAAAAGATGGGACACCTGTGCCTCCACCGGAACGCTCACCGACTGCGTGCTTCCATCGGTATCTGTATAGGTAAGATCGATAACCGCCTTGCTGACCGTATCATCCTTCGTCTCAATTATAATTCCGTCCGCCAGATTGGCGTCCCCTGCTTCCCCAATCGCAAGCTCCACAGAAACCGGGTTGTCCTGGGAAATTGCCTTGTTGTTCTGGGGAGTAAGCTTTACGCTGCCGGTTCCTGCCGTCAGGCTGTCCAGATCTCCTTCTACGGCCGTTCCTGCCCCGGCCACTGCCGTAATCACTGCCGACGGAATAAAGCGCCTGGGGGTGGCTGTGTATCTCCCGGTCTGATAGCCTTCCGCCAGATACTGCAGATCCACCAGATCCACCTTCCCGTCGCCGTTTAAGTCCATTCCATTCCCGCTGCCGCCGTCTGCTGCGTCCACCGCATCCACCAGTCCTGCCGCATCGGCGCCGTCAATGATCCCGTCCCCGGTCACATCACCCATCAGAAGCACACCTGGATGGCAGGCCCCCTCCTCATAGGTAATTCCCTGCACAAAGCCGGTCATCAGACGCAGGGAAACACCCTGGCGGTCCACCGTGACCGTCTGGGTATAATCGGCAAATCCAGGCGCCGCCACCTTCAGCACATAATCCCCGGGAACCAGTCCGGGAAAGCTGACCGTCGTCTCCCCGGTCTGGGCTTCCCCATCCGCCGCCAGGGTGATGGTCTTCTCCCCCTGTCCGGCAAGGGACACTGCAAAGGTGACCGGCTGCGCAAGAATCAGCGCCGGCTCCAGGGACACATCGATCTGCCCTGTGGGAAGGCTGCTCTCCTTGCTCTCTTTCTTTTGTTCTTCCACTACTGTTTGGCCTGTATTCTCCGGAGCAGTCACCTCAGACGCATAGGCTGTCCGGGGAGCCTCCATCATAATCTGTGCCATGAGTAAAATGACCAGAAACAGGCATAGCATTCTTTTCTTCATAGTTCTTCTCCTCTGTTGAAAATTCTCTGTCTAAGAAGCCGGATTCTCGCTGCTTTTATTTCTTCCGCATCCAATATTCCATTTCCTCCATTAATTTTGGAATATCCAACGGCTTTGCCAGATGCCCGTTCATCCCAGCCTCCCGGCCGGCGGCAATGTCCTCCGCCGAGACATTGGCAGAAAGGGCGATAATGGGGATGTCCGCCGCATCCTCCCGGGGAAGCTTGCGGATGGCCCGGGTGGCCTTCAGTCCGTTCATCACCGGCATCTGGATATCCATCAGGATCAGATCATAGTAGCCCTCCGGCATCTCGGCAAAGCGCTGCAGGCCCTGCCGTCCGTCTCCGGCGCACTCTACTCTGGCGCCGATCTCACCGATCAGCTCCATGGCGATCTCCTGGTTCAGCTCATTGTCTTCCACCAGAAGAATCTTAAAGTCCCCAAAGGAAACATTATCCGGCAGATCCTCTGGAAGCTCCGAACGGTCTTCCCGCCCTTCCGTGGGATTCTGCAACTTGAGGATCAGCGTCACAATAAACTTGGACCCCTGGCCCGGTGCGCTTTTTACACTGATGGCCCCGCCCATCATACGGATGATATTCTGGGCAATGGACATGCCAAGGCCCACGCCGTCGATGCTGCTGACCTTTGGATCCTCCGCCCGGCTGAAGGGTTCAAAGATATGATGGATAAAGGTTTCCTCCATACCGATGCCGTTATCGCTGAATACGAAATCGTAGGAGCTGCATCCATGCTCCCCCGATTCATGCTCGGTCACCGACACCTGGAGAATCCCCCCTTCAGGCGTATATTTTACCGCATTGCCCAGAATATTCCAAAAGACCTGGAAAAGCCTCTGCCGATCGCCAAATACCGCGTCATGCCGCACCTGCATGGGATGCGCCGTAAGCTTCAGGTTCTTTTCTTCGATGTCGGGACGCACAAAGGCAATTACCTCCTGCATCAGCTCCGAAAGCCGGAAGGCCCCTGCCTTCAAGTCAAAATTCCCGGACTGGATCTGGCTGATATCCAGGATCTCGTTTAATACGGCCAGAAGCTGCCGGCTGGACAGAGACGCCTTATCCAGACAGTCCCGCACACGCTCCGGATCCTCCACATGGTCCGTGGCGATCTTGATCATTCCCACAATCCCGTTCATGGGCGTGCGCACGTTATGGCTCATGCAGGACAAGAACTCCTGTTTGGATGCGTTGGCATGATCCGCCGCCTCACAGGCAGCCTCCAGCGCCTGATGCTCCCGCATCTCCTTGCGCTTACTCTCCGTGACATCCTGGGCCGCATAGACGATGGACCGGGCCCGGCCCTGGGCGTCTGCCTGGGACATCACGGCGGTACTGCGGATCCAGCCGTACTCCTCCGGCCGGACATCCGGCCTTTCCGGCATTTTCCGGTAAGCCAGCGTCACGTAAGGATTCTTCCGGCTTAAGGTCTTCTTAAGATTCTCGATGCTCAAAACCCGAAGATACTCCTCCCGGTCATCCGGATGGATAAATTTCTCCGCATAGGTCCGGAGGCCCGTGGCATAATCCACCGTCCCCGCCAACGCCTGCTCCACCTCCTGAAGCTGGCTTACACTGCGGAAGGTATCCTCGTTGAAGTCCGCATAGTAGGTGGCAAAAAACATCCCGCCCAGGGTGCGTATGATATCGGCCTGCTCCTGTTCCTCCTTTAACCGCAGTTCCTCCTCCAGCTTCTCCTCGGTAATATCACGCCCCAGGATGTTGACGGTCATCCGGCTGCCCTGCCGGGCATAAATCACATGCTGCTCCACCCACCGAAGATCGTCGCCCATAATCCGGTACCGGCATACCTCCTCCGAATAATCCCGGGTTGCCGCAGCCTTCTGGTACAGATGGTCCGGGCTCATAATCCTGCGGAATTCCTCCGCGTCCTCCGGATGCACCGCAGCCTCCAGCGACTGCTGGAAATGCTGGAGATAGCTGCCGGACTGCACCTTCTGCATCCCGCTTTCCTCATTGATCCAGATCCGCTCACACTGGCCGTTTTCCAGATAAACGGAGGTCATGACGCTGTAGCGCGATTTTAAAATCGCCGCAAGCTGCATATCCCGAAGGCTCAAGGCATGCTCCTGCCGCACACGCTTATCCACGTTCTGCAGGGCAATAATGGTATAATCCGCAGAATTCTTGCTGCTGTGGTTCTCGCCAAAATAGGCGATCAGCGCCATATAGCGATACTCATGATCCTCCTCCCCCCGCCACTGGCAGAGCATATCTATCTTCTGGACGGAGGTGTCCTGTGTCTGCCGCAGGCCCTCCAGGGAAAATTTTTCACAGACCTTCTCCCGGTCCTTGGGATGGACCTGCTTCATCAGACGGGACTCCATAATCTCATTCCATTGGATGGTCCAGGATTTCCAGCCGGTGTGGGTATGGCCGTTTTCCCGGATCAGATTGGCATCCCCGGTATCCAGATCCACGCCATAAATCCCGAAATTCTGCTCCCCCAGGGTACGGATCACCTCCTGGACCCGGATACTGGCGTCATCCAGCTCCAGGCTCTCCTGCAGGATATCATGGATATCCTTCACATAGAGAAATACCACCTGCTCCCCCGCAGCGGTACTGACATCCGGTATAGCCTCCATCAAGTTCCAGCGGTAATCCTCCCCCATCCGCCGGCGGTAACAGCAGGTCAGAATCTCCGGCCCGTCCCGAAGCGCACGCTTCATATGCTCCAGATGGGTAAAGGCAATAAACGGGTTCATATCGTCCGGGTGGATGCCTCCATCGTAAATAAACTGTCCCAGCCAACTGGAAAAGGTATCGTTTCCAAATCCGATGGCCCGGTCCTCCGGACGCATTTTCACAATCTCATAGCGATCCCTCGTCAGATTGACCCGCAGAATCTTGTGATAGGCATGGTTGATGGCCTGGACGTGGGGCGACACCATGATAATAAAAGCGGGAATCCGCCCCTCCCACTGCGTCCGTACCGCCACAATATCCACAATCTCCCCAAAAGAATTGTTGTAGCAGACACTCTGGCTTTCCTGCTTTTCCCCGATAGACAGCAGCGGGCAGTTGGCACAGGAATGGTCTCCCAGCTTCCGGCAGTCCATCCCCAGCCGGACGTGAGGGGAGATTTCCTTCACCCTTTTATTGTAGTACAGAATCTCATGGGTATCCTCCTGTATGATAAAAACCCCGGTGTTGGGCACTGTATGTAAAATCTTGTCATATTCCTGAATATCCATATCTGCTCCTTTTCTACCTTGTCATCGATAATTCCGCCAGCCGCCCGGCGATCCGGCGCATTACCTTGGGATCTGCCTTGCACACCCGCCGGTCATAAGTGTAAAACCCGTTGATCTCGTCCTCCACATCGGAAAGCTGTGTATACACGCAGCCACAGACGCCGTCCTTTACGGTCTCATATAAAAGCTCCTCATAGCGGGCCGCGATCCGCTCCATTAGCTCCGGGCGGTCCTGGCACTCCCCATAGCCGTAGCTGCTGTATTTTCCATACACATGGCCCGGCACTGCCAGGGAAAATCCGCCAAATTCCGACAACAGCATGGGCCTTTTGTCTGGCTTTAGCCTCTCATCGCCAAAATAAATATGCAGGCTGTCGAAATCACTTTTCTCCTGGGCAAACCAGCCGGAAGTGGAATCGTAAAGCCGCCCTGGATCCAATGCCTTCGCCCGTTCATACAGCCGGTCGCTATCAAACTGCCCCCAGCCCTCGTTGAAAATCGTATAGGCAATGATGCAGGGATGGTTGTAAAGGTGTCCGATGATCTGCTCCATCTGCTCCTCAAACACCGCTTTTGTCTTCTTCGAAACCAAACGCTTTGTGTCGTCCTGTTTCTTCTTCCCCAGAGTGGGCAGGGCCGTATCCCACAGGAAGGAATAGTTCCCATTGTTGACCAGATCCTGCATCACCAGCATACCGTGCCGGTCGCAGTACTCGTAAAAGCATTCCGGCTCGATCTTGATGTGCTTCCGCAGCAGATTGATGCCAAGCTCCTGCATCCTTTGAATATCCCGTTCATATTCCTCTTCCTCCGCCGGCAGGTAAATCCCGTCACAGAAGTATCCCTGATCCAGCACGCCGTTCAAAAAGACCGGCTTCCCGTTAAGGCAGACCCGCGGTACCCCTTCCACCTTGAGGATCTCTACCTGGCGCAGGGCAAAATAGGTTTCTACCCGGTCCTTCCCCACCGTGACCGCTGCCCGGTACAGATACGGATCCTCTGGCGACCATTGCCGGGGCCGGTAGCTCACCCCCTTTTCTGTCACAAGTGCCCGAAGATCCAGGGACAGGCCGCCCCCGGCCAGTCTTACATGAACCTGCTCCCCGCTGGAAAGCCAGATCACAGCCTCTCCCTCCGCCACAGAGCCGTCGTTCATCTCCACCGCCAGGTCAATGCTCCAGGCTTTTGGCGTAATCGTAAGCCTTTTCACGTAGCGGGAGGGCACTTCCTCCATCCACACGCTCTGCCAGATCCCGCTGACCGGCGTATACCACATGCCGCCCCTTCGCTTCCTCTGTTTGCCGTAAGGATACCGGCGGTCCAGGCGGTCCTGCACCGACACCTGTAGGAGGTTTTCCTTCCTGATGGCCTGGGTCATATCAAAGGTGAAGGGCAGGTAGCCGCCCTCGTGGCGTCCCAGACAGATACCGTTGAGAGATACCTCCGCAATCTGATCCACCGCCCCGAAATGCAGAAGAACGCGCTTTCCTTCCGCCAGCTCTCCTCCCGGAAAGCGCAGGGTGTACTCCAGACGGCTTCCCACCCGCTTCCCATAGCCGGACAGCAGCGCCTGGGGCGGGAAGGGCAGCCGGATCTTACGTCCGTCAAGCTCCCAGCCTTCGTTGAGGCTTCGCCAGGCCTCCCGCTTCATCTGGGGCCTTGGATACCGGTTCCAGGTCCTAGCGCCCTTCTGTACACGCTCCCCCGCTTCCGAGAGCAGCATATGATGTCCGTGGCGCATTCGATAAAAAATCGCTGCCAGAACAAGGAGCAGAAGCGCCGCCACCAGAAACGCTGCCAGAAAGATCCGGGTATCCGGAATAAAAGAGGTGGTGCCGTCGTTATTTACCACCTGCTTCGCGTCCGAAAGCACCGCCGCACCGATGGCCGGGCCCGCCATCCCCGGAACCAGAACCTGGCCGATCATGCGGATCCCCTGGAACTGCCCGGACTTTTTATCCGGAATATGGCTGCGGATCATGGCCCCAAATACCGCCATGCCGGTCAGATAGCCGGTCATCATCAGCAGGGAGCCCAGAAATACCACCGCTGTGGCCCTGCCGAAGTACAAAACCGCATACCCCAGCATCAGCATCGCCACCGAAGGCAGCACCGAGCCTTTAAAACCAACCATGTCAAATAATTTTCCATAAAAAGCGGTAATGACCGCCGCCAGAAGAATGGCCGGCGCCATCACCAGCACGTAGTTAGTCATGCCTAAGCTTTTTTCATAGTAGAGGATCAGATAGGGCATAAAAACGTTAATGGAAATGCCAAATACCGCAAACGCGCCGATCACGGCATAAAGGAGCTTATGCTCCGCAAATACGGCGGGACGGAAGCTGTAGCATACCGTCTGCCAGTAACCCACACTGCCCCTGGTTCCGCGAAGGCCCCCAATATCCTCCATCAAAAACAGCCCCAGCAGGCCGATCAGAAGCACGCCGGCCCCGATGATCAGAAAAATCATCGTCCAGCTTCTTCCCTGCTCCAGGTCGAAGGCCATAAAGCCTCCGAATACAACCAGGATCGCCACCAGGGGCATCATGGCGTTGATGCCTTCGATCCTTCCCCGGCCGCCCCAGCCCCCCCAGTCTGTCATCCAGGCGTTAAAGGCCGCATCATTGGCCATGGATCCCAGAAAGGTCATGATACAGTCCAATAGGATCACCAGGAAAATGCCAAGGGCCGCCGCAGACGCCACGCTTCCCGCAAGGGGAACAAGCAGCTCCATCCGGATCAGGGCAAAGCCCAGGATGGAAATGCCCCAGGCGATGTAGCCCACGCAGACCATCCGCTTTCGCTTGCCGATGTGATCCGACAACGCGCCCATCAACAGGGTTGTCACCGTTGCCGTAGCGGCACTGGCCGCCACCATCCACGAAATATCCGCCGCCGACCCATGGAAGATCTTGTAGAGAAACACGTTCAGATACATGTTCTCCACCACCCAGGCCACCTGGCCCATCAGGCCGAAAATCACCAGGGCCGCCCAAAACCGTTTTCCCAATTTTTCTTTCATGTCCCTCTCCTGTCCCCTCTGCTTCACATTATACTTTCGGGAAACCCGAACTCCGCTTTCCTTCATTATATTCTATTTTGATCCGGACAACAAGTGCCATTCTATTTTCCCGGGAAATATTTCACCTCAGGCGCATCAAAATACCGCAGAGCAAGGGAGATGCCTGATCTGCACACTCTCCGGCTCTGCGGTTTTCTATTTCAGCGGACTATCCCGTACCGCTTTTTAACGATTCTGGAAAAAATATTTATTCCTATGGTTCTTCCGTGCCATAGCGGCCAGCAGCGTCAAAGAAACCAGTGCCAGGAGCATCCAGAGGGTGAATGAGCTGGCATCGTCTGTCCTGGGCGCTTTCAGGTTCTGGCTGTTCCCTGTCCCGTTCCCTCCGGTATTGCCGGCGCCGCCGGTGTTGTTCCCGTCTGCTACCTCTGCCAGGGCATAAAGGCTGAAATGATCCGTTGCAAATACCATGCATCCATCCTGGTATGCCGCATTCATATCGGTCACGATACTGCCGTCGTCACTGATATAAAATACCTTGCATTTCGTCCCGTCATACCCCTCTGGCACGGGAATGGAGAGCGTGATGCTCCCGTCCGGCCGGATCCTCACATTGTTTTCCAGCAGGAAAATGTCAAACAACAGGAACTTGCTGCTGACCGCCTTTAAGGCCTCCTTCACGATCTCGTACTTCGCCCCGGAAGTGACCGTGTCCGCTTTCAGCTCCGTGTTCTTGTTTAAAATGCTGTTGCTTCCGGTTACCGTAATTCCGGCGCCGTTCACGTCCGGCAGGGTAAGGACCGTTTCTTCCGGCGCGGGCCCCGGTACAAATCCTCCCTCCTGTGCCATATCCCAGAAGGATTTTTCACCGGCCGTATACCTCCGGTAAGCCTCCAATGCCTGCAGCACCTGCAGAGAAGCCATATTATCCGCTTCCTCCCCGGCAAGGTGGGAAAAACCGCCGCCTGCTGCCCGGTAAGAATCCTCCAGGCTGGAGAAAATATTGCGGTATTTTGTTCCAAAGCCATTTTCCAGAGGATCCAATTCCAGCACCGCCAGGGCGATGATCACCTGGGCCTGCGCTTCGGAGGTATTGTATCCATAAAGGGGCCTGGAAAGCCCTGCCTTTAAGTAAGCAACCGCTTCCTCTATGGCTGCGCTTACTTTCGTTTCGCCTTTGTAGGGGGCCAGAGCCTGGAGGGCCATGGCCGTTGTATCCAGGCCGGAGCTGCCGTTCTTGTCCAAAGCAAAGCCGCCGTCCTCCTTCTGGAAGGCCAGCAGGGCATCCTTCATCTTCTCCCGGGTCCACCGGGCATCCTTGGGGATCTCAACCCCTGCGGCATCCAGCGCGATGAGGGCATAGGTCAGCTCGTTGGAGCCGCTCTCCAGATTCGGGTGGTTGTACAGCATCGCCGCAAGATCCACGCCATTTACATCCGTAATATCCACGCCAATGGAGGTAAGGGCAAGGGAAACTCTGGCGATATCCGTAGGCTTCTTACGGGCGGACCATGTGGGAATCTCCGTTGCCACGCTATTATAGTAATCATTCCTATTTTCCCCAAAAATCTCCCTGCCTGCCCGCTCCATGGTAAACACCAGCCATTCGCTACCATATACATAAGGCAGGTTCTGGCTGTTTAAGTAATCCGCCGCGCTGGCAATCCCTTCCGACACAATGCGGTCAATATCCACCACCGGCAGATCCTCACTTCCGGCCACCGTAACGGTAAAGGTGATGGGCTTCGCCCCGCCGGTGGTATCCCTGGGCGTGCCTGTCACGGTAACGCTGCCTTCCTCCAATGCATAGAGGGTATATTTCGTATCCACAACGAACATATTGTTATCCGGCGCAGATTCGTTCCGCTTCCAGTAACCGTTTGTATTTTTACGGCTGATCTCTACAATGCCATCCTTGCTGTAGCTCCACACGACAGACGGCTCTGTAATGTTCCATCCGTCCGCATCCTTCTGGCCGGTATACCGGATGGGAAGCGCCAGCTCCCCATTGGCCTTCATGGTAAAGGAGCTCTCTTTGATGGCAAAGCCGGTAAGGGGATTTTCGTATTGGTAAACCACCTTGGAGCTTCCGGTAATCGTCTTCCCATTCCGGGGATCCGTATGGGTGGCCGTGTAGGTTACGGTTCCAGCCCCAACAGGGACATAGCCGCCCTCAAACCAGAGGCCAATCTTTGGATCAGAGCTGGTAACAGTGTAATAATCGGCACTGTTATAGCTGGCGTTGGCCGGTTCTATCGTCACGCCATTGTACTCCGGATTGAACCTGGGAGGCGAGCTCTGCCAGTCGTTGGCATTGCGCCCGTGAATGGTGTAGGTTCCCGCGATACCCGGTGTGATGGATTTTGCTTCCACATAGGTGGAGGTCAGGTTTACCATGGCTTTTACGGCAGAATTCCCCCGATAGGCTACCGTAATGGAAGCGGTACCCGGTTTTTCAAAATGGAAGGAGGAGTACTGGGGTTCCTTGAAGATATACGCCTCGTCCGAGGATACAAAGGTAAACTGGGAATATGTAATATCGCGGTATTCCTGGCTGCCATCATCGTATTTTGCTTTCACGGCAATGGACTTCCACTCTGATCCGGCAACCGTAAAGCTGCCGTTTGTCACATCCTTTCCGTCGATGTATAGCTTGATATCCTGCACGTTCCCGGCCAATACCGTAACCTTCAATGTGGAGAGTGTTTTTACCGGATTGCCGTCCGCATCTGCCAGGGTTGCCGTAATCAGGGCCTCGCCTGCTTTCGCCACATTCAAATGCCCATCGTCCAAATCCGTGCGGATATCCCCATCGCTGGATCCCCACTGGATTTTGTATCCTGCCGGAACGGAATAACCGGCAATCGACAGATATCCCGCATACTTAAAACTGTCTACATCGCCCAAAAGCACCGTCAGGGTTCCGTCCTCCAGAAGCTGCGCTGTTCCACCGTTGGGAGTAAAGGCCATCTTATATTCAGAAGGCTCTGAGCCCGGCTCGGTATAGGGAAGATCCGGCCCAAAATAGGGGTAACCGTCGCTGTTCTGGCCCCATTCTCTGCCGTTGGCCCCTCTGCCCTGGTTCATGATCTGGACAAATTCCAGGGTGCGCATTTCTTTTCCGGGAACCGCGCTGCCCGTATCCATGGAAACCGGGTTACTGATCCCCTGCTCCCAGTAGGAGCTTAGGATGCTGCCGGAATTTTTTGCCGATACAAAGGCGTAGGCGGGGGCGCCTGTTACATAGCAGTTGGAAATGACACCGCCGTCCAGAGACTGGGCAAAACCGCTGAACTTACCGCTCTGCGCCTGCGTTATATTCGAACTGCAGTTCAATATGGCTCCCTTCATGGTTCTTCCCAGAAAGCCTTCCCCGTCGGATGTTATGTTCCCCAAAGTGCCTTGGAACGAAATATTCTGGATGACCCCATCCTCTCCAATGTTTCCCATAGTGCCTGAGCCAAATAATCTTGTCTTCTTGTCAAAGGTAATGGTGTGTCCCTGGCCATCCAGGACTCCCTGGAACTCTCCTGTCATCCAGCTTTGATAAGAGGTCCCCAGGGTAATATCCTGTGTCAGGACATAATATTTTCCGGCTGTATTATCTATATCTGCCAGTTCGGCTGCGGAAGAAATCTCAATCAAACTTCCGTCCGTGGGCAATGCCACCGGCGTCGCCGGCCTTTGACGGACAAGGCCCTTCACCGCGTCATTCAATGCCCTTACCGCCACGTTTACCGCCGCCTGGTCTGCGTCCTCCGGCGCCGCCTTTGCGGCTGCCAGCGCATCCTCTACCGCTTTCCAGGAGCTTTCCGTATATTTGTCTTTTTCCGGAACAAGACGGCTGGCTTCCTCAATTGCCCTCTCCAGGGCAGAGCGGTTTACTCCCGCACTGTTTTTATCCTGCAGTGAGGGCAGATCCGCGCCTTCCAGGAGCACCCACTGGTAACCGGTATCGGGAATGTCTGTGTTTAGGATGTCTATGGCTTCTGCCCAGGAGGGAACCTTCTCGTCGCCTATTCGATAACACTCTTTTACATTCGTACTGCCCATATAATGATTTCCATAACTGCCTTCCTTTGCAGCAACGGCATGGTTAAGGCTAATCGTAGAACCGTTTTCTCCAATCGTAAACGCTGGGCCAAAGCCTCCGTTCGCAGTGCCGGCAAAAAAACTATTACATATTTCACCACCAGTCACACCGGCTGCAAATCCGGCCCCCTCGCCAGACCACCCGCTTATGGCTACCGTTACCTTGGAAAAGCAGTTCCAAATCCTTCCATTAAAATGCATGGCAAAGCTTCCCATATTTTCCGTTCCACTCACCGTACCCGCCACTCCCAGGTTCTGGATCGTCCCCGTCACCGTATCGGCCAGGGCCTTGCCGCTTAAGGTTATGGTGTGTCCCTGCCCATCCAGGGTGCCGGCGATGGTTGTAATCTGCTGGTCGGCGCTAAGCGTGAGATCTGTTGTGAGGACATACGTCTCCCCTTCTTTTATTTCCATAGGAAAATCAGCCGCGCCGGAAATCGCTGTCCTGCCGTCGCCTGCCGTTGCAAATGCAGATGTTGGCAGCATACCGACGGTCATCATAACCGTCATCAGCAATGCAAGAAACCGTCCAAACCCTTTTTTTCTTTTCTTCATTCGCTTTTCATCTCCTTTTTTATTTTTTTATTTATCTATGTTGAAACGCTTATGCGTATTGATTTCTTCCCTAAAAAAATACCGCTTCCCCTGCCAAGAGAAAGCGGTATTTTTAAATTCCCATAAATTCAAAAAACAGCCATACCCTCCGTTTGCCCAAAGGTACACGCTTCATCCTAACAACTATGGCTGGTTTCCTGGCTTATGACTTACGGCTTTGCCGAAAAAGAACGCCTTCTCAAGAGCAGTGGCTCCAATGGCATACGGTTCTTTTCTTCGTCAATCACAGTAATGGCTGTTGCGTCGGATTCACACCGATACTTCCCAATTCTCCTATCACAGCGATAGGCACCATATTGCTTTTATGAAATTATTCCTTTCGTTATTATAGCCGAAATCCATAGATTGTTGTTAGAAATAATTTATGCTGTTTTTGTAATTTTTTTGGCCGGCATCCCCTTCCCGAAGCTTTAACACAATCCGCAGCCAATCCCCCGAAAGTTCCGCATGCACGCCGATCCCCAGCCGTTCTGCCAGTTCCTTCACAATAAACAAACCCAGCCCGGAGGAGCCTTTCCGCCGGGCTGAGTCTGCCTTGTAAAACCGTTCAAAAATCTGTTCCGGATCCGGACGGCTGGTTTCCGATACCGGATTTTCAAAGATCAAACACCAGTTCTTCTGCCGGATCCAGCCCGTTGACAGGCTCATCCAGCAGCAGAAGGTCCGTCTTTTATTCCTTCGCCGCCTCGCTCATGGCGATGACGTTTTCAAAGGGTACGTTGGGCAAAAGCGCCTCGTGGCTGGGGGATACGATAAAGTTTCCGCCAAAAAGGTCTTTCAGCCTACGCACCTCCGCCCTGACCTCTTCCGGCGTCCCGAAGGGAAGAAGCTGCTGGGTATCTACGCCACCCAAAAACGTTACCTTCCCGCCGTATTTCCGGGCCAGGTTCTCCGCGTCCATCCCGGCGGCCTTGGCCTGCAGGGGATGGAGGATATCCACGCCCGCATCTAAAAGCCTTGGGATAATCATATCGATGGAGCCGCAGGAGTGCATGGCTACCTTCAGGCCCTTCCCCTTGATCTGGTCGATGATTTCCTGCATGTAGGGCAGTATGAATTCATCGAAGCTCTCCGGGCTGATCAAAAGGCTTAACTGGCTGCCCAGATCGTTTCCGAAAAACGCCGCGCTTAAACAGGGAGCTGCCACGTCCAGATACCGCCCATTGGTTACCAGGTAAAAATCAACGATTTTCCTGGTGGCCGCATGGATCACCTCCGGGTCCGTATACATTTTCACAAAGTAATTCTCCATTCCGAAGAAATTACACATCACATGGAAAAAAGGGCACCACATGCCGCCAAATACCGCCAGCCCCTTGTCAAAGGCATATCTGGTGTCTGAAAGGCTCCTGGAAAAATCCAGATAATCCGGGTTGGGCCAGGGGAATCGTTCGATCTCGTCTACATCCTCGCACTCCGCAAAAATACACCCGCTGTTTAAGCTTTTGTGATCCTCGGTAAAGCTGTCCCACATGGGCAGCCCTTCCGGATGCTGCCAGGCATTTAAATCCAGCTCCGGACTGATCCAGACCATATCGGAACCGATTTTCAAGTTGAAGTCGATCTCCGGGATACCTGCTTTCTTGGTGTAATTCTTCGTTTTGCTGGCAAGGTCGTTTTTGATCTCCTGCTCTGTGGCTTCCTGCTCCTGGATACCTGTTGCCTGATAATAGATTGCTTTTGCTTCATCGGTGGGATGGCCCACCCAGAATGCATTTGCGCCGGTGTTCTTTCCGGCAATGGTCTGATTGATCCGCTCTCTGCTTCGCATATTCGATACCTCCCGCATTTTTTCTCAGCAATCCGTTGCATTGCTTTCAAATGTCAGCTTGATTGTCCGAAGACTGCAGGCCGGAATTTCAAAGGATACACTGCCGTCTGTGTCAACCTCCAGCATCTCTCCGTCGCGGAAATTCTCCAGAAGATCCGCAAATCCCGCCCGGACAATGGCTCTGTCTGTCGTTACCCTTCCCTTTTCCGGAAAGCTCTGGCTGTGATACAGCCGCAAAATCCAGGAATCCTCCTTTTCTCCCAGCTTCCATGCGGCAACCTTCACATTTCCTTCCACCCTCAGAAAGCTGTGCTCTGCTGCCATCTCTCCTTTATGGATGGTGGTGGAGTAAGGATACAGGGGATGTGAGAACCGGCAGCCGGCCTCTGACAACTGCCCCCACTCAGCCTTCTCCTGGACTCCCAGGCCCAGCTCCATGGTGTGGATCCCAAGCTCCGGGTAGGGATCCGGATCGTACGCACTTCGGATCAGATCCAGGATCATTGCCTGGTCTGTCCCCCTGTAGCCGTATTTGCAATTACTGGTGAGCATCAGACAGCCCCTGTCCCCGGCCGGTACCGCTGCCTGGAAATAAATGCCGGGAACATCATGGCCAAAGGCCTCCCGCTCCTTACAGCCAGCCGGAATGTCGTAGAGGTAATCCTTCACCTCATATCCTGCTGGAACATAGAACTGAAGCTGTGGGATAGAGCCGCCCTTTCTTCCGATCTCATGCCAATCCACCTGCACCTCAAACCGGAACATCCTGCTGCCCGCATCCAGGATCACCTTCACCTTCATGGAGGATTCCCGGAACCTCATCTCATACGTCAGCCATCGGCGCAGCCCCTCCGGATGCCGCTCCACCACGCGCACCGGCACAGTTTTGTTTATATCAACAACCCTGGTATAGCCGCCCACGATCCAGGCTGTCATAGCATTTTCGTCATCCTCCTCCACGAAACGGAAGTACCCTGCCGGCTCTTTTAACAATTCCTCCCCGGTCCTTTTGTCTGTCAGGGAAATGAGCTTCATGGTCTCGGAGTCAAAGAGGCCGCAGATCTCATCATTTTCAAGAACAATACACCCGTCCTCCATCCGGTGTACCCGCGGGTCCGTAAAGGGCGGCAGGGGCTCAGAGGCCAGCGGTTCCCTCCGGATGCAGTAGGTATCATATCCAAAGGCCGGCACGGCGGCAGGGAAGGCCAGCTTGATATACTGGTGCTGCCAGTAATGGGCGCCCTGTTCCAGGATCTGTACCGGAAGCTTCTCCATGTCCTTATTGAGGACGGAGATCTCTTCCTCCGGGTACTCCCAGTCCCACAGGGTAACGACCGCAAGCTCCCGCCTGTCATACTGGGTCGTATTAAAGATCGTGTATACACGAGTGTCTCCGCTGCCTCTGTGTGTGTTGGTGAAGCCAAACGCATTACTGCCGGCGTTCCCCCACTGCCCGGTGGTAATGCCCGTGCCATAGCCTGCGCCTGCACCCTCGGAGCGGGAATCGCCGCTTCCTGCTCCGCCCCACAGGGTCGTATCGATCCGCTCACTAATGGCCTTCATGGCCCGGTTGGCGTAACCGCCGCAGTAGGACATCGCCTCCTGAAACTGGCCCATGGCATACTCCCGGGTCTCGATCACACCGGAGCCGGGAAGGATATCATGAAACTGATTGAACAGCACCTTTTTCCAAGCCTGCCCGAAAGCCTCCCTCCCCTGATCTGCCATCTCCTCCCGGGGCCTGCTGGCCACAAAGAGGGCCTCCGCATCATACAACTTATCCTCCCCGGTGCGGTTTGCCAGCTTGATCCTGGACTGGGTGGTATAGCACCCGGTCAGTACAAAATTAAGCTCCGAATCCACCACAGGGAAGTTTTCCTTTTCCTTCTCGATCTCATGGAAAAATTCATGGAATGTACCAAAACATATGTTTGGCATATAAGGCCACTGCTTCATATCCATGATCCGCTCTATGTCGCGTCTGGTGGGTCCTCCGCCATGGTCGCCCACGCCGTACACATACAGAAGCAGGCTGCAGTGGTTCTCCCTGCTGTACCGGGGCAGCCGGAGTATGCGGTCATATTCCACCGGCCCCAGATACCAGGCATCGTCCCGGTTTACCAGGACCTCCTTTCCGGAGGGAGCCCGCCAGCGGTAGAGGGAGCAGGTTTCAGACCCACGGCAGTGGTAGTAATATTTCACACCGCCCTGATGAAGGATCTCCGGTATACATTCACTGTGCCCGAAGGTATCCGGTTCAAAATCCAGCTCCAAAGAATCCGGAGAGATTCCCAGAAGCCCGGACAGATACTCCTTGGTATAGAGAATATGACGGCACATGCTCTCCGTCCCGCTCATATTTTTGTCAAGCTCTACCCAGGTGGAGGCGGTCACCTCCCATCTCCCCTCCAAAACCCGTCTGCGGATCGCAGGAAGCATGGACGGGCAGTATTTTTCAATGATCTGATACACCGAGGCCTGAGACTGGGAGAAGGTAAATTCCGGGTACTCCTCCATCAGATCCAGCATGGTCTGGAAGGTATCAATCGTTAGGTTCACCGTCTCCTGAAAGCCCCACATCCAGTTCATGTCAATGTGGGCGTGGCCGGCAAACATGATACGGTAGCGCCTGGCATCTGCCTCCAGCCCCTTTAACATCTCCTCTGCTCTCTCAGCCGCCGCCCTTGTGATACAGCCCTCTCGTTTGTATGCGTCGTACAGCCAGACCTCCGTATCCCGCAGCTGGATCGGAACCTCACACTCTTCTGCCTCCATCACCTTGTAGAGATACCCCATCTGGGTGAGAATCCTCTGGGCCCAGTAGTGATCGTTTGCGTTTCGTTTCATTTCCAGATATTGTTCCATTTTGTAAACACCTCCCTGATGTCATACATCTTTTCTGTCATATGTCTTATCTGTCATACGTCTTTATTTATATATGCAACGGGCCGCTTCATCTGCAAAGGCTCGGATCAGCTCCGGATCAGCGTCAAAAAAGTGGTCTGACGGAGAAAGAATAAATCCGCCTCCCTCTCCGGCCTCTTCAAAGCACTGCCGGACCTTTTTTCTGGTATCCTGGGGGTTGCAGCCGGTAAAGTAATGGAACTGGTCAAAGCCCCCGATCATACAGACTCTGTGGCCGATCCTCTTTTTTGCCCTGGCCAGGTCCACGTCTCCGCCCATATCCACCGGCGTAAATGTCTCCATGGCGTTGACCCCCATATCCGCAATATTTTCCAGGATCGGCATCATGCCTCCGCAGGTATGATACACCACACGGATCCCCTTTTCCTGGACAGCGGCAACCACAGTTCTGTCAAAGGGCGCCACAAATTCATCAAAGATCGCAGGGGAGATCACCGTGGTGGATGCATCCCCTCCCCCCAGCTCCAAAATGTCATAGTGGCACCCATCCAGGGTCTCAATATAGTCCAGCTTCCGCCTCTGCAGGATCCCCAGGGCTTCCTTCACCCATTCCGGATCGTCAAAGGTCTCCATGATCAGGTCCTGGATCCCATAGATGCAGGCCAGGTCCTGCCAGCAGCCCGGCTGCCCAAAAAGATCAAAGCAGGGCACGGTACCGCGGATCAGACAGTCGGGATGCTCCCTGGCCGCCCGGTTGACAGCTTCTCTCTCCGCCCTGGGACTTGGCATATACCGCGCCAGGATCTCAATATCTTCCTTTTCCTTTAAGAGATGCTCTGTCAGCCACTGGGTATACTGATTGTATTGCAGCACCATGGTCAGCGGCTTTACCGGTGTGTGAATGGTGTAGCGGATGGTGCGGTACTGGGGATCGCTGATCTCCTCCTGCTCGATCCGCCAGTTCTCCTGCTGTTCCTGGCTGTACACAGGAGCATCCACCCAGAAAATGGGATCCAGCCCCATCTTACGGAAAAAGGTCTGGTTGTCGCACCCACCCATGTAGGTATTCAGAAAATACTCCATCAGATGATGGGTTGTTACCGGCAGCCGGTCCGGACATTTCCGGTCCAGGGCAGCCAAAAGCCGTTCTCTTCCTGTCATTTTCTTCTCCTCCTATTGCGTCTTGTTTTGGACCTGCCATCAGAAATACAGCTTATAGGTTCTGATCTCAAACGGCTTCATGAAGAATTCTACCGCTGCCCCCTCTACAGCCTCTCCACAGTCATGCTCCAGGAGATTACAGGGCACGATCCGTTTTACCGGGAACTGTGAGCTTAAGGTAACCATATGGCTTCCACCCAGACATTCGTGCATTCTCACCGTCAGACAGTCCTCGTCCTCCGCCTTCTTGATCACATCAAGCTGGACTCCTTCTCCCGTCAGGACTACGGCCCTCCGCTTCTCCAGGAACGCTCCGGCCACAGCCTGTGCCGGCAGATTCAGCTGGTTCGCTTCCCGGATGGTCCCGCCCTCAGTGACACTCTGACAGTAGGGATACAGCGCATATGTAAAGTCGTGCTCGCCCATATCAGCCTCGGTATCCGGCGACTTCGCACTTTTCAGCAGACTTAATCTCATCACGTGATCCTTGATGCTGTAGCCATATTTGCAGTCATTTAAGAGGCTGACGCCATAGCATGTTTCCGACAGGTCGGCCCACTTGTGGCCGCACACCTCAAATTTTGCCCAATCCCAGCTGTTGTTCCAATGGGTGGGGCGTTCCATATGGCCAAACTGGATATCGTAGGTGGCCTTGGTAGAGCGGATATCCGTATGGAAGGCCGCCTTCAGCAGACGATGGTCCTCCCTCCATCTGACGTGCGTCTTAAAATCAATCCGCTTCGATGCTTTATACACCACCATATCCTGGGTAATACAGGAGGCATGATACCGGTAGCAAAAACGCATCACTGCCCTTAAGGGTCCATTCTCGATCATCTGTGGAGCTTCGCTTGCGGTCACGATCTCTTTCTTCTGTCCATAGAAGATATCGATATCCCAGGCGTCAAAATTAACAGGCTTATCCTCATAAATTTCCAGAACATTGCCAAGCTGGCCATCCCGTAGCACAGACCGCTGCGCCTCCTTGTCATACAGGCGTGTCAGCTGGCCATCCCGGTTCCAGGAAATGGTGTAGAAAGGTGTCTCCAGGGTGTCTGCGGCCTGCTCAAAGGCAGCTTCTGCCTGGCTGCATTGCCCCGGCACAAAGGTTATGGCTGCTGTCGAAAAGGGCTGTGTTTCCACCAGTACCTGATAGCCTTCCCCGCACCTCTGGGCCTCCAGCGTCTGTCCATCCGTTCCCACAAACGCACCATCTGCCATCTCCGGGATCAGAACCAGCTCCTTTCCACCAAAGCTGTTGGTGGTATAAATGCTGTACTTATGGGCTGCATCATCCGTCAGACACTTCAATGCCTGTTTTTTCACGGAATCCGCCTGCCGGATGGCTGCCCCATAATTCACACGGGAATCCTCATATACCTCACGTATAGAAGAACCGGGTATGATATCATGGAACTGATGCAAAAGTACACACTCCCAGCAATCATGGATCTCCTGCCATGCATACTCATTTCCTGTAAGATAGGCCAGGGAGGATAACCATTCAATCTGCGGCAGATAATTTTCAAGGTATCGATTTGTCTTCTTGTTATACCCCTGGGAGGTATAGGTCCCCCGATGATATTCCAGATACAATTCACCATCCCAGGTATGGATATACCGGTCCGTATGTTCCAGTTGTTCATGCAGCCGCCGGAAAAAATCTCCCGCCTTTCCTGTCTTTACATTGGGCAGGCCCGGAATGGCATCCATCGCCCGGCGAAGCTCCAGCATATCCCGATTGACACCGCCGCCCCCGTCTCCGTATCCATAGGAGATCAGAGTCTCCTTGCTCAACCCTTTATCACGGAATTTTCTCCAGCTTCCGATCACGGCATGGGGGTCCAGCTTCCCATTATAGGTGGAATAGCGTTCCTCAAAATCATGTCCCTGCTCCGGCGTGTTGACAAAGTAGGTCATGATCTCTGTGCCGTCGATCCCCCTCCATCGGAACAGATCATCCGGAATACTGTTAAACTGGTTCCAGCTGATCTTTGTCGTCATAAAGGTATCGATCTCACACTGCTTCAAGATCTGGGGCAGCGCCCAGCTATAGCCAAACACATCCGGCAGCCAGAGGTACTCGCATCTTAAGCCAAATTCCTGCTCCAGGAATCTTGTACCGTGAAGGAACTGACGCACCAGGGCCTCGCCGGAGCTTAAGTTACAATCTGCCTCCACCCACATACCGCCCTCTGCTTCCCATCTTCCCTGGGCTATGCGCTCTTTGATCTTCGCATAAAGCTGCGGGCAGTCCTCCTTGATGTATTGATAAAGCTGCGGCTGGCTCTGCAGGAATATATATTCCTCGTATCTCTCCATTAAGCGGAGTACCGTGGAAAAGGAACGCTGGGCCTTTTCACGGGTATGCTTCAGCCGCCACAGCCACGCCACATCGATGTGGGTATGTCCGATGACGTTTACGGTAATATCCGTATGCTTCTCCAGCCTTTCCAGCTCCTTCATCAAACGGTCATGGGCCGCTTCCATCGTTTCATAGAAGCTGTCCTCATCCCAGTTGATCACTGCCAGGGCACGGTCCAGCGCGGCTTTGAGATCCTCATACTGTTCGTCGCTTCGATCCAGCAGCTTTAGCGTCTCTGTGATGGCCCTTGCGAAATAGTAGAATTCATCTGTCTTTGTGTGCAGATACGCCACCTCCGCCTGCCTGCACTGGTGATAGAAGGTTCGATGCTTTCCCCCTCCCTCCAGGCCGGTCCAAAGCAAAAATTTCAGGTTAACCGTTTCTCCCACCTTCTCCGGAAAAAACACCTCTTTGTGGTAGGTATCCACGCCCTGATATGGCTGATCGTCCACATACAAAAGGGATTCAAAGCCGCTGTTATTCCCCTCTCCGGTCTCGCCAAAATCAAACAATCCCACCACCTGATATCCCTCCCTCTGTGGCGGAAGGGTAAGACTCTTTTCCAGCCACAGGTAGCGGTCACGGCCCGTAAAAAAGTCATTCAGCCCAAACGGGGGCCCCTCGATCTGCTCCGGAGGCTCATGATACCACGCGTCCTCCCCAAGCGTCCCCTCCATGGACACAAAGGGCGCAATGCACTGCCTTCCCGAATATCTGCGGCCTTCCAGCTCCTCCACACGTCTTTGAAACTTTTCAATTGTAAAAAACACCAGCGATCCCTCCTATCCTTTGATTGCTCCGTCGATCATAGAGTTGATGAACTGCTTCCGGAACAGCAGGAAAATGACCAGCACCGGAATGATATTGACAAATGCCACCGCACATACCACACCATAATTCACGTTATTTGCATTCACCATATAAAACAGCGACAGGGTCACTGTACGAAGACCACGTCCCGAAGTAAAGATCAGGGTGATGATAAATTCATTCCAGATGTTCACAAATCCGATCATGGCCACAGCGATCACCCCGGGAATAATTACCGGCAGGATGATCTTTGTCAGGATCTGCCAACGACTGCAGCCATCGATCATAGCCGCCTCCTCCAGGGTAAAGGGTACTGCCCTCAGATAATTCTGGAGCACCATAATGGAAAAAGGCAGAATACCAGGCAGATACAGTAACACCAATCCAAAAAAGTTATCTAACAGGCCCATTTTGGAATATACACTAAACAACGGGATCAGATTCACCAGCCCCGGGATCAACATCGGTAATACTACAAATGTAGTGCAAAAAGTTCTCCCACGAAAATTATACCGCGAAAAAATGTAGGCCGCAAAGGTAGCAAACAGGATACCAATCACGGTAGACGTCACTGCCAGCCCGACCGTAGATACAAGGTGCCGCCCCAGCCCCTCTCTTTGAAATGCCTGGATATAATTGTCCAGAGTCAGCTCCGAAAAAATCTGCGGCGGATATAGAAAGATCTTGCTCTGGGGCTTGAAGGAGGTGATTAGGCCCCACACAAGGGGAAGCAGCATGAACAAAGATACCAGCACCATAACAGCCTGTTTTCCGGCTCCCACCATCATTTTTTTTGGACTTTTCCGTCTCATCACTCCACCTTCTCTCTGCTCTTCTTATTGGCATAAAAATAGATACAGACCACAAAAATGTTTAGAACCGCCAGCGCCATGGAAATTGCGGAGGCATTGGTCAGCTTAAAGTTATCAAAGGCCTCATCATACAGGTATAATGCCAGCGTTGTGGTTTTTCTCAAAGGTCCTCCCCCTGTCAGTACCAGGCCAAGTCCGGACTGGCTGATAAAATTGATCATATCAAGAAGCACCGTCACCAGCAGGATCGGACTGAAAATCGGAAAGGTAATCCTCCAGAAGGACTGCCAGCCATTACATCCATCCAGCTTTGCCGCCTCCAGAAGATCGTTGGACACATTCTGAAGCCCGGCCAGAAGAAGGATCGCAGAATACGCCAGTTGTTTCCATACCGTCACCAGGATCAGACACAGCATGGCGTACTGTGGCTTTGTCAGCAGGTTGCTGGCCCGAATCCCCACCGGCTCAAAGATGGCATTCAACAGACCAAAATCCGGGTGAAACAGCCATTTCCAGCAAAAGCCGGCCACCACGTCCGACACAATCCAGGGTACGAATAAAATAGACATATAGACGCTGGTGCCCTTGATCTTGCTGTTGAGGATCAAAGCTACGATCACCCCCAGCACGATCACCACCACGGTGGTAACGATCACATAATAACCTGTGTTTCCCAAGCTTTCCCAGAAGTCGCCGTTTTTTAAAAGCCGCTTGAAATTATTCCATCCCACGAACTGCAGTTCTCCCGTGATCGGCTTCGTCTCGTTGACAGACAAGTATAAGGTATAAGGAAACGGCAGGTAGGAAAACAGAAACAGTAAAATGATCACCGGCGCCACCAGAAGATATGGCAGCCTGGTCTTTTTCTTCGTATGAAACATATTTGATCTTCCTCCTTTCCGGTTTCTTCACGATAACACATTTCAATCGAAAAAGGAATCCTGTCTGGCAGGATTCCCTGCCTGCCGGGAATCGGACATGTGCCCCCATCCTTTCCTCCACCATACAATTCCCGGTCAGGCATTTCCTAGTTCTTATTCCGAGTAATACTGCTCATTAAATTCATCCTGTGATTTTTGTAATAGCTCATCCAGATTCTCATTTTCCGGATCAAGACAATATTTGGCGCCTGCGATCGCCAGCTTTTCCTGGGCTTCCTGGTAATATAACCACGGATCCATGCTTCTCCCGTGATTCAGGTTTTCAAAGAACAGTGGGCTTATCTCATCCGCAAATGCAGGATCGTCTGCCGCTGCCTTCACGATAGGAAGTCCGCCCTCCACCAGAGAATGGGCCACCTGGATATCCGTCTGACAGAACCATTTGATGAACTCCCAGGCCAGCTCCGGCTGCTCTGCATTTCTGGGAATCCCCCAGGCCCATCCATTGGAAAAGTGAGGATGTGTGCCGCCCTCGGTCTTGGCCGGATAGGGAACAAATCCAAAGTTTCCTGCGTTATCTGAAGCGTCCAGCCTGCTGCGGATATAGGAGCCGTCCAGGATCATGGCAATATTGCCTGCTGCAAACTGCGCGGTTACATCTGTAGAATAATCCGTGGTGCTCATACAGATTTCCGGTGTGATCTTATGCACATTGTAACAGTCGGACATAAACTGAATGGCATCCGCCACCTCCGGATTGGCCCATGCAGCGCTTCCATCCTGTGGATTGGACAATTGTCCGCCGCCTCCCCAGGTCAGCGGTCCAATGGTCAGCTCCACTGCCGCATAGTGAGAGCCTCCCCAGAAGCCAAATCCATACACGTTCTCATTTTCTTCCATGACCTTCTTGCCCACTGCGATCACATCGTCCCAGGTATCGGGAGCTTCCTCGTCGGACACATAGTTTTTGTTGTACCAGATTCCCCTGGTGTGTGCAGAGGAGACCATGCAGTATATCTTTCCGTCTCCGGAGTAGGTTCCCGCGTTCCATACGGCGTCCACAAAATCATCTCTGTTCAGATCACGGTCAATGTACTCATCCAGGGAATTCAAGGCGCCTGCATTGACCAGGGATGCCAGCTTCTGGGAGCTGAACAGCGCAATGTCCGGCGCGCTTCCTCCCTGGTTGGCGATCACCAGCTTGGCCTCGGACTGGTCCCAGGGTACGATCTCATATTCAATCTCGATCCCGGTATCCTCGGTAAATCTCTCATAAACCTCGTGAACCTTTGCCTGGGCGGGATCCTCTGCCGCCGGGTCCACATAGGTCATCATCCGCAAGGTCTTTCCGGCGAATTCAGAACCTCCCCCCTCCTCTGAAGGCTGATCAGTGCCAGTATCCCCCGTATCCCCTGCGGCATCCTCCTGCCCGCTGCCGTTTTCTGCCGGAGGCTTTTTATTATCCTCCGAACCACATCCGGCCACTAAGCCGATGAGCATAGCCGCTGCCATAAGCACTGATAACATTTTCTTCCTTTTCATAATACATTCTCCTTTTCTTATTGTTGCTGTTTACGGATTCCTTACTACTCTTACAGTATATAAAACAAAACGCATTTATGAAATAGACAGGCAAGTGATGTTTTTTCAAAAATCAATCCTATTATCTGCATCACTTATAAAAATCAACATTCTTTTTGAAAATTAACACACTTTTTTTCCAGCCGGACTTTTTTCTTGTCTCTGTTTTTTGCCTATGGTACAATGAAAAAAACAGGCTGAAACTACTCGCCCAAAAAGGAGCTATCCAACATTGCTAAAACAACGTACCCATTCCCTGCAGACCATATTATTCCGCTATTTTGCAAGTATCATTGTTCTGATTCTACTGATATTGACCCTGCTGGTTTCTGCCAATTTTTCCAATGCCGCCCGCCATTCCTCCTATGATAAATATAAAAGCATCCTGCAGCAGTCGAACCTGCAGATGTCCTCTGCCTTTCATTCCTTCGCCACCGTAGCGGCCGCCCTGGATTATAATCCTGATCTGATCTCCTCTGTGAACCTGGCCCTGCACAGCACCAGTCCCGGCGTCCGGCTGCAGAGCAAGGTCAACATCCAGAAATTACTGATCTCCGCCTCCAGCTATTCCGGCTACATTAAAAATATTTATATCTATAAAGAGGGCACTGTTTTTTACATGAATGACAGTATCATTCCTTCCTTTTCCTCCCAGATCGAGAATCTGCCCTGGCTTACTACCCTGCTGGATCAGGAGACAGAACAGGTGATCATTCCTTACGGGGAAAGGTATTTTCTCTATGCCCGCCTTTTTCAGCGTACCCTCCACGATCCCTCCCCGGGAGCCATGATCTTCTTTTTTGATTCCAAATTTTTACAAAACTGTCTGGAAAATGTAGGGGACAACGCGGAAACGCTGCTCTGTGTTTTTGATCAGGATAATACGCTTTTATATGTACATGAGGAAGAATACCGGCCCTTTCTGTCAGAGCAGATCGAGGAGATCAGCCTCTGTACCTCCGGCAAGGAGATCTGGCTGGACGGGACCTCCTATTTTTGCACCAAGGAGATCAACGAATCGTCGGGCTGGACTCTGACCTCCCTGGTTCCCACCAGCGTCATTTACCAGGGATTGACCACGCTCTATCTTCAGATACTGCCTTTGGTTCTGTTGATCCTGGGCTTCAGCATTTATCTGGCTTATGTTTTGAGCCGCCATATCAGCCAGCCTCTGGAGCCTCTGCTGCGGTCCATGGAGCAGTCTTCTCTGGGAAACTTTACCTTTCAGCCATACCAGACACAGATCAAGGAGATCAATACCCTGATCTGCGGCTACCATGAGATGCTGCATCAGATTTCCGCGCTGATCCAGCACATCCAGGAAATTGAAAAAGGGAAGCGAAAAACAGAAATGGAAATCCTGCAGGCACAGATCAGCCCCCATTTTATCTATAACACCTTAAACTCCATACGATGGCTTGCCTTAATGCAGGATTCCCCCAAGATTGCGGATATCATTTCTTCCTTTTCTTCTCTCCTGGAGCTCACCAGCAGCCATCCCACAGAGCTGGTCTCCGTGGACGAGGAGCTTAGGATCATTTCCTGTTATCTGGATATCATGAACTTTCGATATAACAAAATGATTCAGATCAACTGGGAGGTGGATCCTGCGGTACGGCAGTACAAAACCTTAAAGCTGGTCATGCAGCCCATTGTAGAGAACTGCTTTTGTCACGGCTTTCCTGCGGCCGCTGCCGGCGGGCGCATCACCATTATCTGCCGTCAGGAATCGGAGCTTTTAGTATTTGACATCCAGGATAACGGCGCCGGATTTGCCTGGGACTCCAAAGAGCTTCCCCCGTCCTCTGCCACAGAGGGCCACCGCAGCATTGGCATCGCCAATGTACAAAACCGGATTCAGCTATGGTTTGGAAACAGCTATGGTCTGACTGTCGCTTCCAGTCCTGGCAGGGGAACCAATGTCCGTATCACCCAGCCGCTTCTTAGATGAAAAAGGAGGAACTATCCTATGATACCGATCATGATTGTAGAAGATGAGTTTTTAGTCCGTCTGGGATTGAAATCCATGATTGACTGGAATTCCTATGGCTTTACCATTGTGGCTGACGCCTCCGACGGCCAGGAGGGGCTTGCCCTCTACGAAAAATACCATCCGTATCTTATCATCACAGATATCCGTATGGCCCCGGTCAGCGGCCTGGAAATGATGAAAAAGATCCGGGCTGTGGACCCGGATGTAAAATTTATTATTATCTCAGCCTACAATGACTTTACATATGCACAGCAGGCCATCACCTACGGCGTAGAGCTGTACTTAAGCAAATCCTCCTTCAAGAACGAAGACCTTGCGCAGGTACTTCCCCGGCTGGCAGCTTCCTACAACCAGAAAAATTTCCTTCCGGACGCTGCCCTGCCGACACCCCTGCAGTCCTTTGATGCGGTATTCCCCGATCTCTCCGACACAGACAGGATCCTTGGCGTGCTGTCTGACAGCGGCATGGGCACGGGTCTTCATCTCTGGCTGGCCGGACGGTGCGATACCAGTGTGCACACTGCTTCGAATCTTTCCATGCAGCGTACAATCCTGGAAAACCTTTTTCATCACCAGGATATTCCCTGCCAGTTTTTTACCCACAAGGGTTCTCTGGTCTGCCTCCTAAGGACCGGCGACCAACAGCTGCTTACCAAAATAGCCCTGGAGGCTCATGATACCCTTTTAAACTATACCTTAAGCCCCTGCTACTTCGGGATCTCCCTGCCTTTTACAGACATGCGCAAGCTATCCCGGGCGCTTTCCGAAGCAGTCCTTTCCTGCAATGAGTTTCTCTTTCACAAGGACAGAGTCTGCCAGTGCTTTTCTATTGAGAGCACCAGCCTGGATTTTGGTTCCCTGACGCTGGATACCGCCATCGATGAATTAATGTCCGCCGTATTTTCCTCCCAGCTGGAGGAAACCTTATATATCCTGGAAATGATCGTATTCTCCTGCCAGAATTACCGTTCTCTGGAATACGCGCTTTTTGCTGTCATTTCCTCTCTCATTGAATATGACAGCAATCATACGCTGATGCTCCTTTTCGAGCAGGCCCTTGGGAGGGACGATCTGTCCCACACCATTCTATTTCTCAAGGACTGGATCCTAACCATCCCTCCCCATTCCATGCCTGCCGGGGACACCACCAGCAAATATGTGGATACCGTGATCAATTATATCAAGGACCATCTGGAGGAACGGCTGTCCATACAGTCCCTTTCCTCCATGATCCATTTATCGCCAAATTATCTGGGTAAGATCTTTTTCCAGAAAACCGGCATTTTTATCAACCAGTATATTACAACCTGCCGCATCAATAAGGCCTGCGAGCTGCTTCACCAGACTGATCTGCCCATCAACGTCATCGGGGAGAGGGTGGGTGTTCCCAATCCCCATTATTTCTCCAAGCTGTTTCGGGACAATATGGGAATGTCACCCAGTAAGTACCGGGGGAATACCGGCCCGTAATTTCAGACGGCCCATACAGCCTGTGACTGTGAAAGGCTTTTTCATCGGCATTTTGCAGACTACAGACCGGTCTTTTCTGCTATAAAACTGCGGGCCAGCTTTGCATAGCGAAGCGGGTCCGCCCTGGCAGGATCCTGCTCTGCCTCCACTAAAAGCCATCCTTCATACCCCGCTCGCTCCAGTTGCCCGAATACTGCATCAAAATTTATATCTCCATCCCCCGGCACAGTAAACACGCCTTCCCGCACGGACTTTAGAAAGGACCAGCTTTCCCAGGCCGCCCTTCCGGCCACAGCCATACGGATATCCTTTAAATGTACATGTCCGATCCGCTTAGGATATTTTTTGAATGTGGACCGGATTCTCCCCGGAAAATGCAAAGTGTCCGGTGTCATAGCAAAGATATACACAGGCCGGATTCGTATGCTCAAGCAGCCTCTCTGTCTCGCTAATGGTCTGGACGCCGGTGCCCATATGGTGATGGTAGCATAGCCGAAGGCCCCTTTTTGCAGCCACCTGGCCAAGCCGGTTCAGCCCCCGACACAGCTTCTCCCACTCCTCCTCCGTAAAATGAACCTTATGATCAAAAACAGACAGTTCTTCCTTTCCCTGCACGGAATAACTCTGCTCCGATACATTGATCCGGTCCGCTCCCAAAATCGCCAGATACTCTAACTCTGCCTTAAATTCTTTTTCTACTTCCTCGTATGGTCTTATGACTAAAAAGTCTGCAAACCCTGCCAGGGCCATCTCGCTGATACACTGTTCAAAGGTATTTTCTCTGCCCAGATCCGGCATATCGTCGTTGGTCCAGCCGATGGGAGCGATCCCCAGCTTGATCTTGTCTTTATCGAACATATATTCGCTTCTCCTTATACCTTAATATTTTCTTGCCTTCTCCAGATGCTCCTGCTTCTCCCGATACGCCGCCTGGACCCTGGGATTGTGGGTACTGTTTCCGATCCCTACATGCCACCAGGAGCCGTATCCGTCTGTCATGGATTTTGGCAGCGCCTTGATATCGATCAGCACGGAATTTTCCTGCTTTTTCGCATTGTTTAAGGCTTGTCTTAATTCTTCCATGTTTCTTGCCTGATAGGTAGTCAGACCATAGCCCCGGCCGATCATGGCAAAATCTGTATGGATCAATGCCCCATCCTGCCTGCCCGTGGACTCCTGCCGGTAACGGAACATGGTGGCCGGACTTCCCATTCCCTGCCCCATCTGTAAATTATAGATACATCCAAAGCCGCAGTTATCAAAAAGCAGTAGGGTGATCTTTTTTCTCTCCTGCAGGGCCGTAGCCAGCTCTGAGTGAAGCATCAGAAAGGCGTCGTCCCCACAAACTTTTGTTCTACCCCTGGCTCCTTGGCCCTGATATTGGAACGGTACGTCTCATCATATACCGCAGTGGTGAGCCGCTCCAGTTCACGCTGCCACTGCTCCTTCGCCTCTTTGATTTCTGTGGTGTAGGTACTCTGATAATGCTGCTTTAATAATTCCTCCTGCAATTGCTCAAAGGCCGCTTTCGCATCACCGATCACCAGATCTGCCTTTGCAGCGATTGTATTGGCCGCACTGTTCCCGGTCACTCCAATCCCTCCCAGGTTCAGCGGATGGGAGGAGGGAAGGACGCTTTTTCCTGACTGTGTCTCTGCAAAGGGAATCCGGAATGTCTCACAGAATTCTGCCAGCTGCTCTCTTGCCTCGGAATACCGCACCCCTCCCCCCAGGATCACAAGGGGATGCTTCTTTTTCCGGATCATCTGCACAGCCTGTGCGATCTCCTCCGATTGGGGAACCTGGCGCGGAATCCGGTGTACGCGCTTTTGGAAAAAATATTCCGGATAGGCAAATGCTTCTCCCTGCACATCCTGGGGCAGCATGATACACACACCGCCCGCCTTTTCCGGATCCGTCAGGATACGCATGGCATTTAGCAGTGCTGTCATCACCTGCTCCGGACGATGGATCCGGTCCCAATATCAGCAGACCGGACGAAAGGCATCGCTGGTCGTAACAGAAGCCTCATGGAACTGCTCGATCTGCTGCAATACCGGATCCGGCTGTCTTGTGGCAAAGGTATCTCCGGTAAACAGCAGCAGCGGGATATTATTCGTCGTAGCATCTGCTGCCGCCGTCACCATATTTGCCGCCCCCGGCCCGATGGATGAGACACATGCAAGAATCCTGCGCCGATTACTCTGCTTTGCAAAGCCTGCTGCCGCATGGTCCATCCCCTGCTCATTACGTCCCTGATAGACCTTTAATGTGCCAGGATTTTCTTCCAGCGCCTGGCCCAGGCCGCAGACGATGCCATGCCCGAAAATAGTAAATACACCTTCCACAAACTTTTCTTCCTGGCCGTCCAAAGCAACATACTGGCGATCCAAAAATTTTACGATGGCCTGGCCCACCGTCTTTCCTGGAAATCCTCCCACTGAAGCTCTATGCTTCCCTCCATCAAAAGAACCGCAGCCTCCTTTTCTTCCTCCAGGATCTCAAAAATCTAGCCAGGCTGTAGGCGGTACACCGCTATATCCATCTGCATATCTTCCTTCATTTGCCCCATACAGGCAATCGTTTTTCTCCCCCGACTGTCAAATGATAAATATTCGAACATTTTCTCTCCTCCCTGCTAGATACTGGTAAGTATTTCTCCATATTTTTCCTTACACTCCAAAATAAAGGCCTTTATTTTTTCTGCCGAGGGCATATCCTCCGAACAGCCATGACTGGCCACCAGCAAGGCTGCGGAGGCACTGCCAAACTCCAGGCACTCGTCCATTTCCCAGCCCTCCAGTATCCCATATAAAAATGCTGCCGCGTAGCTATCGCCGCCGAAGGATTTGAGCATTTTTACCGGAAAGGGCTTGACGCTGTAATGATGCCCATCCTGGGTATAGGCAGAAGATCCCTCCTTGCCATGCTTGATCACCACGATCCTGGCTCCCTGTCCATGCCAGTATCCGGCAGTCTGTTCATCTGTTCCGTCTGTCCCGATCAAGCGCTCCGTCCGATCAAATTCTTCTCTGGAACCCAGGATAATATCGCTGTTTTGCGCGATCATGGAAGAATATACCGACATCTCGTCCTGATCCTTCCAATTGTAGGGGCGATAGTCGATATCATAAATGATCCGCGTATGATTCTTCTTTGCCAGAATCGCTGCCTTTAAGGCCGCCTCCCGGGAAGGGCTCTGGGCCAGCGCTGTCCCTGAGATCAGAAGCGCCTTGCTCCTCTTAATGTATTCTTCCTCCACGTCATCTACATGAAGCTTAAGATCCGCGATCTGATCCCGGTACATTAAAATGCTGCTGGCCGTCTCGCTTAAGATCTCTGTAAAGGTCAGGCCCAGCTTCTCCCCCTTCCGGCATCTTGAAATATGGCTGATATCAATCCCTTCTTTTTCAAAATACCCCGTCACGAAATCTCCAAACGGATCATCCGATACTTTCCCGATAAAACCGATCTTCTTGCCCAACCGCGCCATTCCCACTGCGATATTGGCCGGAGAGCCTCCCAGGTATTTTTTAAAGGTTATGCTCTCCGAAAGAGGCTTATAATAATCCACCGGATTAAAATCTATGGTCACTCTTCCAAGTAAGATCATATCCAGTTCCCGTTCATTTTTTACTGTTATGTATCCCATTTACCTGCTTCTCATTTTGGTCTTATTCTTCTGCCACATCGGCGATAAACAGCTCAACGCTGCTCCTGCTGCATAATTCCATAAGTCCCTTCCCCACGCCGCTGTCCACGATGATCCCAGTCAGATCTTCCATTACCGCATAGGTCAGCAAAGCGCTTTTTCCGTATTTCCCGGCGTCGATCATCAGATAAACCTCCTCACTCTTTGCAATGGCGGCTTTTTTTATCTCAAATTCCAGAGGCAGGGAATTGGTTATGGTCCCATTTTCCAAAATGCCGGAGGATGCCATGAACGCCTTGTTGATATTATATTTTTCCAAGGTCTTGACCGTATCTGTTGAAACAAAAGAATTCGTCTTTCGCTCCAGTACTCCCGGCAAACTGATGATATTCAGATCCGGATAGGGAAGCGCCCGGTTGATCGCATTCAGATTATTCGTCAAAACCGTAACATTTTTCCTTTCTCCCAGATATTCCATCAAATACATGGTTGTCGTGCCAGAGTCAATATAGATAATATCCCCGTCCTTTACCAGCGCTGCAGCGGCCTTTCCCACTGCCCGTTTTCCGGAAATATTCTTCGTCTCCCGTTCATGAAAGGGCTCCAGACTGCTCCTGGTGCTGCAGACGCCGCCATATACCTTTCGTACTGTCCCCTTGCTGGCCAGCTGTGCCACATCCAGCCGTACCGTATTCATGGATATTTGAAAGGCTTCCTTCAGCTCCTCCATTGATACCATTCCATGCTCCAGGATGTACTGCTCCATTTCCTGTAATCGAAAAGATTTCAGACCCACTTTGTGAACCTCCTTTTCTATTTTGAATGTTATGTATTATTTTATCATATTTATATGAAATTTCAAGCATTTATTTGTATTTTTATCGTATTTTATTATTAAATTTTTAGTAATTTATTGGTAACTTATTGATATATTTGATCTTTCATGGTACAATGCAGGAAAGACTTAAAAATAATCAAAAGAAAGGGATTGATTCTATGCTTAACATTGGTATGATCGGAGCCGGGCGGATCGGCAGAGTACATGCAGAGAGCATTACCTGTCACGTAAAGGATGCAAGGGTAAAAGCGATCGCTGATCCCTCCTTCACAGACGAGGGCAGACAGTGGGCACGTTCTTTGGGGATCGATGAGGTGTATACGGATTTTCATGAAATCTTAAAGGATGCTTCCATTGACGCCGTATTGATCTGCTCCTCCACAGACACCCATGCAGATATCGCCATCGAGGCGATCCATGCGCACAAGCATATCTTCTGCGAAAAGCCTGTTTCTCAGAGTTTAAGTAAGATCAGGGAGACCGCCAATGCCCTGTCTCACTCTGATGTAAAGTTTCAGGTGGGCTTTAACCGCCGCTTTGACCACAACTTTGAGGCTGTAAGATCTGCCATAGATGCCGGTAAGATTGGCGACATTCATATTGTAAAGATCACCTCCAGAGACCCGGATGCTCCTCCCCTGGAATATGCCAGGGTTTCCGGCGGTCTGTTTCTGGATATGACCATCCATGATTTTGATATGGCCCGATATTTAACCGGCAGTGATGTGGTGGAGGTTTCCGCCTATGGAGCTGCCCTGGTGGAACCTGCACTCAGAGACATTGGGGATATTGACACTGCCATCATTACCTTAAAGCTTGCCAATGGCGCTCTGGCCGTCATTGACAACTCCCGCCGGGCCGCCTATGGTTATGACCAGCGCGCCGAGGTATTCGGCTCTAAGGGACAGGTCTCCATCGCCAATGACTCGGCATCCTCTGCCGTGATCAGCACCGTGGAGGGTATCACTGGTGAAAAACCCCTGTACTTCTTTCTGGAACGTTATATGGCCTCCTTCTCCAGGGAGATATCTCTCTTTGTACAGGCGATCGTAAAAGACACTGAAGTCCCTGTCAATATCAATGACGGGCTTCAGCCGGTATTGATCGCCAAGGCTGCACAAAGATCCCTAATGGAGCATCGTCCGGTGATGATTTCTGAAATTGACTATTAAAAGGAATCTACCGTGGACTGTTTTGAGGCTGAAAAATAAGAGGTGTGACATTTGTCACACCTCTTATTCTGCTTCAACGGTTATGATCCCCCGAACCTCACAATCCTTCCGGTAAAAGTCCCTCCTATTTAAGATTTCAGATTCCTCAAGTAATTGACCAGCACATACAACGGCACATTCACCAGCCATTCCTGCTCCCGATACCCAGACATGGACGAACGGACTGCAGTTCGGGGCTGATACTTCTCACAATAGCATTTCAGGCTTTTTGCCCGAAGATTCTCCTCCGCCTTGACCTCCACCGGTATCACCTGATCCTTACGCTGCACCACAAAATCGATCTCCCCCGTAGAATTCGGCGTGGCATGATAATACAGCTCCATCCCGAACGCCGCCAGCTGCTGCGCCACAAACTGCTCCGTCAGAGCGCCCTTGAATTCCGTAAAGATCTGATTCCCCTCCAGCAGCGTCTGCGGGTCCAGGTCACATCTGGCCGCCAGCAGGCCGACATCCAGAAAATACAGCTTAAAAATGCTCATTTCCATATAGGCTGCCAGCGGCATATACGGCTTGCTCACCCGGTATCCCTTATGGACCAGGCCACAGTCCAAAAGCCATTGAATGGCCAGCTCGAACTCCTTCGCCCTGGCGCCTTCCCGGATTGCCCCATAGATAAATTTCTTATTTTCCCTGGCCAGCTGCATTGGGATGGAATCCCACACCATACGGATCCGGGGAACCGTTTCAATGGGCGCATACTTGGAAAAATCATTTTCGTAGTAGGTCAGCAGCCCCTTCTGTACGCTCCGCACCTCATAAAGATCATCCGTATCCAAAAATGTCTTCACGACCTCCGGCATCCCACCGATCGAATAATATTTTCGCAGCCACTCCACATATTTCCCCGCAAAGACATTCATCAGCTCATATTCTTCCTGATCCAGAAGCTCTGCCAGCTGCGATTCCCCGACAGCAGTCAAAAATTCCTGAAAATCCATGGGATACAGGTTCAAAAACTCCACCTTCCCCACGGGAAACGAGGTTCCTGCGTGCATTGCCACGCCCAGCAGAGAGCCTGCCGCAACGATGGCATACTCCGGCGCATTTTCACAAAAATATTTCAGACAGGTCAAAGCCCTTGGAACCTCCTGGATCTCGTCAAAGATCAGAAGGGTACGTTCCGGCTCGATCCTGCTTTTGCTCTCCAGCTTCAACGCGGAAATGATCCGCGGAATGTCATAATCCATTTCAAACACATTTTTCATATGCTCATTATTGTCAAAGCTGATATAGACCACCTGTTCAAAATATCTCCTGCCAAATTCCTTCATGATCCAGGTTTTTCCAACCTGCCTTGCTCCGCGGATCAGAAGCGGCTTGCGATTTTTCTTGTCTTTCCATCTGCAAAGCTGGTCCATCAATGATCGTTCCATACCACACCTCATTTCCTGACGGCGGTTCTGCCCTTCTTTTTTTCAATATAACACTTTTCAGGTGGTATTTCAACGGTACAATACACTTTTCAGGTGGTATTTCAATGGTACAACACATTTTTCAGGTGGTATTTCAATAGAATCATACATTTTTCAGGCGAAAGCAGGCTTGTCTCCTCCGCCAAACCGCACCTCGCAATCCTTCCGGTAAAAGGCAACCCCAAAGCAGTCAATCCTCTTATACCCCTCTGTGCGCAGCTCCTCTGCGTATTTCTTCGCATAGATCTGCCCAAGCGCCCTCTTGGCAGCATCCTCCAGGTCGTCAATGGAATCCGACACCTTCACCTCCACCACAAAGGCTCTTCCCCGCAGGGACGGGCTTTTCACCATCAGATCCGACCGCCCGTTGCCGCTCTCCCGGTTGGACTTCACCAGGTAATTCTCGCTCTGGCTCAAAACCCCCGCTAAAAATCCATGATAAAAGTTTTCTGCGCTGTCATAAAAGCTGATCGTCCCAAACAGCTGCCCGGAAAGGATGTCCCCCATACGCGCCGCATCTCCCTCCTCCATGGCACGGTACAGATCCCGGAAATCTGCTTTTTCGATCCTGTCCTTCATCCAGTTCCTGATGGTGGTCTGGTAGATCGTCTTCACCTCCGTGTTGGGGATCCGGGCCTTAAGGTGGATGGCGGATTCTTCAAAATATTCGCTCTCCTTGGTGAGATATCCGGTAAAATAGAGGAAGTTCCACAGATTCTCCCCGCTGCTGTGCATGTCCTCATAGGTCACTTCCTCATGCACCTGGATGTCCAGGATCTCGTCCCGAAGGAGCGCCTCGATCTGCTCCTTCGTCCTCTGGTCCGCCCGGATGATCAGGTCCTTGATGATATCATTGGAGCTGGTGTTGATCCAGTAGGGACGTGGGAATGCCTGAAGGTCCGCCCGCAGGTCATACAGAAATTTGATCACGCTCCACGGGTTATACACCCCTGTATCTCCAAAGCGATACCCGTCGTACCATTCCCGCATGGTGGCAAAACGGCTTTCGACCCCGTAATCCTCCATCAGCTTTCTTACCTCTGCTTCCGTAAAGCCGAAATGCTCGCTATAGTTTTTATCCAGTACAGAAATAATATTCAGATGGTTCAATCCTGTAAAAATACTCTCCCTGGAAATCCTAAGGCACCCGGTGATCACCGCAAACTGTAAGCACTCATTGGTCTTCAGTGCGGATTCAAACAGAGCGCGGATGAAATCCACCATTTCCTCATAAAATCCACGGAAATAAGCATTTTCTAAGGGAACGTCGTACTCGTCGATCAAAAGGACCGT
>CATJBQ010000120.1 GCA_949738465.1 uncultured Lachnospiraceae bacterium | reverse complement strand
GGCCCGTGATCGCCCCCCTGTTCTTATAGGACAAAGCGTCAGCATACCACATCAGCTTCATGAGCTTTACCTTATAAAGATTCGTAATTCCCGAAGATGCGGCAAAATAACGAATCACATCCACAACCTTATCTAAGGAAAGCCTGGTATTCCCATGGAAAAGCGGATTCCCATGGAATCCTGCATAACTGGCTTCTATCGCTTTACGTAAATAACAATCCTGATCTTCCTCATACAGGGCTGTCGCTGTATCGAAATATCTCTGATAGGATTCTGGTGGCAAATTTGCCTGCGCATCTGTTAATAGCGACAGGTACCATTCTGGATCCTGGTCAATCTTCTTCAAATTCACTTTCAATCCGCCCTTTGGATCCATCTTTCAAATTCACATCCCCCTTCGCGAGGTATCAATTGATACTATCACAATATGCTCAATTTGTTATTTCGTCAATAGGAATCTCTGATTCTTCTTTGTTTTTTGTAGTAAAACCGGAGACGATGTCGAAACCCCATTACCGTCAGCATCTGATTTCCAACATCGTCTCCAGCAAACATTCTCAGTTTATCTTATTTACACTTTCCCTCTGGTAAACCTTTCCGTTCCTGCGCTCCCTTGTATAGACTGCTGCATACTTCCTCCGGCCATCTGGCCCTTGCGGCAGCTTCTCCTTCCTGTCCCTTCACGGTATCCAGGGCGCTCCCGATCAGTTGCACCATCTCCCAGACAGAGTGGAAGTTCACCGTCTGGTTCCGGTCGCTCCAGGTGATCCGCCATCCATATCATGACTACAGCAATTTGATCAATTTTTTGTCAAATGTTTTGATCTCATATCCTTTTACCCTCTGATACGCAAACAGAACACAATCTGGAAAATCCAGATTATTTTTACCATAAGTTTCAATACTAAGCTTCAAGATCTCTGGTTCTGTCATATGGACCTCCGAAAGAAACTCCAGCAAGCTTTCCATGATCTGGCCACGTTCAATCGAATAGACGCCTTTGAGTACATAGATCACCTCTGCAATGATCTCAATGGTCACATGGGCTTTTCCATTTCGTATTATTTTTTCAGCTTCTGAAGCCTGGTCTTCATTATCATTTAATAAATAACGCAGGATCACGTTGGCATCAAGTATTGCCATATCGCTTCACCACCGCTTTCTCCCAGGCAGAATCCTCATAGGGCTGCAACGCAGGGTTCGCATATTTCGCCAGCGAACCTCTTGCTGTCTTTTTATGGTCCCGCGCCGGAGCTTCCTCCACGAACTCGTCCAGGATCGTAATGATCAGCTTCTGATTCTTTTTTGCATGAATTTTTTCCAATGTCTGAACAGCACTGCCTCATAATATCCTTGTAATGCCACCATCACAGCAGCCTCCCTCCATATCTTTACTATACTTATTATATCCCATCTGTCCGGCTATCGCAAACAAAAAAATGATACAGGAACACCCTTTACTTCTTCACGCCCTTGGTATCCCGGTTCCCGATCCGCAGCCGGTGCAGCGCAATCTCCTTCTCCTTAAAGGTGACGGTAAGCTCCTCATTCTCTCCCAGCAGATACACCGCCTCCACGCTGTCCTGGAAGGCTAGCTTTATGCCCCGCACGCCCACGGCGCCCTTCTTCTTCTCGGGGATATCCGTTACCGCGAACCGCAGGAACATGCCCTTCTCCGTGGCAAGCGCCACCGTCTCGTTCCCCGAAAGGGCCCGCACCAGAAGCACCTGGTCGCCCTCCCCAAGCTTCGTGGCGGCAATGGTCCGCTTCGATACGTCAAATTCCGCCGCATCCACCTGCTTTATCATGCCGCCCGCCGTGGCAAAGAGAAGCTTTTTGCCCAAAAGATTCCCCAGGCTGGAAATATAGACCATCGTCTCCACACTGCTGTCGTAATTGCTGACATTATCAAGCGGCGTCCCCTTGTCCCGGAATTTGCCAAAGGGAAGATCCGACACTTTCGCCAGATGCTGCTGTCCCATATTGGTAAAAATGCACAATTTGTCCGTATTGAGACAACGGATCTGATAACAGTTCTCCGCATCCGCCGCCTCCCGGTTCCGCTCGTAGGCCGCCGCATCGATGACCTTGGTATAGCCGAAACGGTCCATCAGCACCACGACCTCGGCCACCTCCATTTTCTTCTCCTCAAAAACTGCCTCGGCCGCATTCTCGATGGAGGTCCTGCGGGCATGTCCGTACTCCTTCTGGAACGCCAGAAGCTCCTTGATAATCACCCGGGCCATAGCGCCCCGGCTGCCTAAGATTTCCTCGTATTTTGCAATATTCTTCAGGGTAGCCTCATGCTCCTTCATAAGAGCCTCAATCTCTAAACCGATCAGCTTGTAAAGGCGCATCTCCAGGATGGCTGTGGCCTGCCGCTCCGTAAATCGGAGCTGGGACGCCATTTTCTCGGACTCCCTGGACTTAAACTTAATCTTCTCTGTATTCCCCGTGGTCAGGCAGGCCTTGGCCTCCTTCACGTTTTTACTGCCCCGCAGGATCTCGATAATCAGATCGATCACGTCGCAGGCGGCAATCAGTCCCTCCTGAATCTCCTTTTTGTCCAGCTCCTTAGAAAGCAGCGTCTTGTATTTGCGGGTGGCAAGCTCATACTGGAAATTCACATGATGGCGGATGATGGGGATAATCCCCATGGTCTCCGGGCGGCCGTCGGCCACCGCCAGCATATTGACCCCGAAGGTATCCTCCAGCCGCGTCTTCTTGTAGAGCATATTTTCCAGGTTCTTAGCGTCCGCCCCCTTCTTAAGCTCGATGACGATGCGGATGCCCTCCTTGGAGGACTGGTTGGAAATATCCACAATATCGCTGGTCTTCTTGCTCTCCACCAGAGCATAAACGTCGTTCAAAAACTTGCCGATGTTGGCGCCGATCATGGGATAAGGGATCTCCGTGATCACCAGCCGCTCCTTTCCGCCCTTCATCTGCTCGATCTGAACCCGGCCCCGGACCTTGATCTTGCCGGTTCCGCTCTCATAAATGGAAACCAGCTCGTCCTTATTCACCACGATCCCGCCGGTGGGGAAATCCGGCCCCTGGATCAGTTCCAGCATCCGGGCCGTGGTAATGTCCGGATCCCTCATATAAGCGATCACGCCGTCGATGACCTCCGACAGATTGTGGGGCGGGATGCTGGTGGCCATCCCCACCGCGATCCCCTCGGCCCCGTTGATCAGGAGGTTGGGCACCTTCACCGGCAGCACCACCGGCTCCTTTTCCGTCTCGTCAAAATTAGGCGCAAAATCCACCACGTCCTTGTCCAGGTCCGCCAGATAGGCCTCCTGGGTGATTTTCTGAAGACGGGCCTCCGTGTAACGCATGGCCGCCGCGCCGTCCCCCTCGATGGAGCCGAAATTGCCGTGGCCGTCCACCAAGGGCAGTCCCATCTTAAAATCCTGGGCCAGCACCACCAGGGCCCCGTAGATGGAGCTGTCGCCGTGGGGGTGGTATTTACCCATGGTATCCCCCACGATACGGGCACATTTCCGGTAGGGCTTGTCGTATTTTGTGCCCAGCTCGTGCATATCGTAAAGGGTCCGCCGCTGCACCGGCTTTAAGCCGTCCCGCACATCCGGCAGGGC
>CATJBQ010000119.1 GCA_949738465.1 uncultured Lachnospiraceae bacterium | reverse complement strand
CACCTTGATCTTGCCCCGGATGCTCTTATCATTGTTGATTACCTCAGCCACATTGTTGATCAGCTTGATGGTCAGCTTGGCAATCTGGTAGCCTGCCGCTGCCTTGGCCCCGAAAATAAAGGTCCTGGGATACATATCCATCTCCGGATGGTTCTTCAGAGTATTATAGAGATGCATCACATGCAAAATATTCAGCAGCTGGCGCTTATACTCATGAAGACGCTTCACCTGCACGTCAAAAATGGAGCGGGGATCCACCTCAATCCCGTTGTGCTTCATAATATAGTCTGCCAGGCGAAGCTTATTCTGATACTTAATATTCATAAATTCCTGCTGACATTTTTCATCATCGGCAAAAATAGCCAGCCGGCCAAGGTGTGACAGATCTGTGATCCAGTCGGAACCGATCTTCCTGTTGATCCAGTCTGCCAGCAGCGGATTCCCATGGTACAGGAAACGTCTCTGGGTAATTCCGTTGGTCTTATTGTTAAACTTCTCCGGAAACAGCTCATAAAAATCCTTAAGCTCCTGGTTTTTCAAAATCTCCGTGTGGAGCCTTGCCACGCCGTTGACGGAATAGCCTGCTGCAATGGCCAGATGGGCCATTTTTACCTGCCCGTCATATATGATCGCCATCTTCTCTACCCTATGGCGGTCTCCCGGGAACTTCGCCTCAATATCCAGAAGGAATCTCCGGTTGATCTCCTCGATGATCTGGTAAATACGGGGCAGCAGCCGGGAAAAGATCTCGATTGGCCACTTCTCGAGAGCCTCCGCCATAATGGTGTGGTTGGTGTAGGCGCACACCTTGGAGGTAATCTCCCAGGCCTGATCCCAGTCCATGCCTTCCTCATCCAAAAGGATCCGCATCAGCTCCGCAACCGCAACCGTGGGATGGGTATCGTTTAACTGGATCGCCACCTTCTCCGGCATTCGGCGCAGATCCGCATGATTCTTCTTATATCTGGCCACAGCACGCTGTACGCTGGCGGACACGAAGAAATACTGCTGCTTTAAGCGCAGCTCCTTGCCCGCGATATGGTTGTCGTTGGGGTAGAGTACCTCCACCAGGTTCCTGGCCAGATTCTCCTGCTCCACAGCCTTGCGGTAATCTCCCTTGTCAAAGGAGGTCAGCTCGAAGCATTCCATGGGCTCCGCATCCCAGATCATCAAGGTGTTCACCACATTGTTGTTATAGCCGATGATGGGCATATCATAGGGAACCGCCTTCACCGACTGATAGCCTTCATGGACAAACCGGGTCCTGCCGTAATCTTCCGTGATTGCCCGCACATACCCCCCGAACCTTACCTCGAATGTATGTTCTGGCCTACGCAGTTCAAAGGGGTAGCCGTCCTTCAGCCAGTTATCGGGCACCTCTACCTGGAAGCCATCCTTGATCTGCTGCTTGAACATCCCGTAGCGGGAGCGGATTCCACAGCCAGAGGCCCCATATCCCAAGGTTGCCAGGGATTCCATAAAACAGGCCGCCAGCCGGCCCAGACCGCCGTTGCCCAGAGCAGGATCCGGCTCCTCATCCTCAATGGTATTCAGGTCGAAGCCCATCTCCTCCAGCGCCTCTTTTACTTCCTTGTAAGCCGTCAGGTTAATCAGATTGTTGCCCAAGGCACGGCCCATCAAAAATTCCATGGACATATAGTAAACCATCTTGGGATCCTGGTTGTCAAGAGCCTTCTGGGTAGCCAGCCACTGATCGATGATCACGTCCTTCACGGTATAGGAAACCGCCTGAAAAATCTCCTGGTTTGAAGCCTCATCAAAAGTCTTCCGATATAGATTTTTCACATTATCTTTCACACTTTTGATAAATTCTTCCTTCTGAAATATTTTGTTTGTCATCGGTATCTACTCCTTATTCAATTTATTTTTTCAACTCCAAGAATTACTTTTTCCCCGTTGATATTCCACTCCTTCTGATATCCCGTCAACACATCCGCAGTCACTGTCTCTGCCAGCACCTCTTTCTGAATCTGATCCCCGCATTTTGCGAAAATAGCACGGATCTTTTCCCCGGCCAGGTAAGAAACACGGATCTTATCCATCACCTCAAAGCCGGCCTCCTTGCGCATGGTCTGCAGCTTGCTGATCAGCTCCCGCACAAAGCCTTCTTCCAGAAGCTCCGGCGTCAGGCTGGTATCCAAAACCACCGTCACCTCATTGTCAGCCTCCGTGGCATAGCCCTCCATCCGGGCCACGCTGATCAGAAGATCCTCCTCCGTCAACGCAATGGAAGCATCCACCGCCGGCAAACGTAAAACGCCCTCGCTCTTAAGCTCCGCCATGGCCGCATTGCCGTCAAGCTCCGCAAGCGCCTGTTGGATCCCCTTCAGAAATCTTCCGTACTTTGGCCCCACCGTGCGAAGCTGGGGCTTGAAGCTGTAACTGGAAAATGCGGAAACATCCTCCGTAAAGACCACATGCTTCACATTCAGTTCGTCTTCAATGATGGCCGTGTAAAACCCTGAAAGGGTAAAGGGCGCTTTGATATACATGGTCCCGATAGGCTGGCGGTTCTTGATGTTGGCTCCATTCCTGCAGGCACGGCCCATCACCACCACCTTCAACACTGCCTCCATATTTTTCTCAAGCTCCGGATCAATCTGCGCATCATCCGCCACCGGGAAATCGCACAGATGCACGCTCTCCGGTGCGCTCTGATCGAGACTGCACACCAGATTCCGGTAGATATCCTCCGCCATGAAGGGAATCATGGGCGCAGCGGCCTTGGCCGTCGTCACCAGTGCGGTGTACAGCGTCATATAGGCATTGATCTTATCCTGCTCCATCCCCTTGGCCCAGAAACGCTCCCGGCTCCTGCGGACATACCAGTTACTCATATCATCCACAAAATCATCCAGCGCCCTGGCCGCCTCCGGAATCCGATAGCTGCCCAGATCGCTGTCAACCTCCTTCACCAGGGTATTCAGCTTTGACAGCAGCCAGCGGTCCATCACCGGCAGCTTCTCATAGTCCAGCGTATAGTTTGTCGCGTCAAACCCGTCAATATTCGCATACAGCACAAAGAATGCATAGGTATTCCACAATGTTCCCATAAACTTGCGCTGCCCCTCCTGCACTGCCTTGCCATGGAAGCGGTTGGGCAGCCAGGGTGCGGAATTGATGTAAAAATACCAGCGGATGGCATCGGCTCCATAGGTAGCCAGCGCCTCAAAGGGATCCACCGCATTTCCCCTGGACTTACTCATCTTCTGGCCGTTCTCATCCTGCACATGGCCCAGGACGATGACATTCTCGTAGGGCGCCTTGTTAAACAGCAGGGTGGACTCCGCCATCAGGGAATGGAACCAGCCCCTGGTCTGGTCCACCGCCTCAGAAATAAACTGGGCAGGGAACTGTTGTTCGAATAATTCCTTATTTTCAAAAGGATAATGATGCTGCGCAAAGGGCATGGCCCCGCTGTCAAACCAGCAGTCGATCACCTCCGGCACACGGCGCATGGTTTTCCCGCAGTCCGGACAGGTAAAGGTCACCTCATCGATATAAGGACGGTGCAGCTCCACCTGGGCATCTGCGGGGTTGCCGCTGCGCTCCGCAAGCTGGGCGCGGCTGCCGATGGACTCCTGGTGGCCGCAGCCCTCACACTCCCAGATATTCAAGGGCGTGCCCCAGTACCGGTTCCGGGAAATGGCCCAGTCCTGGATGTTCTCCAGCCAGTTGCCAAAACGCCCCTTGCCGATGGACTCCGGAATCCAGTTAACCGTATTGTTATTGCGGATCAGATCCTCGCGCACCGCCGTCTCCTTGATGTACCAGGACTCCCTGGCATAATAGATCAGCGGCGTGTCGCAGCGCCAGCAGTGGGGATACTCATGCTCAAACTTCGGCGCGTCAAAAAGAAGGCCCGCATCCGTCAGATCCTGCAGAATCATCGGATCCGCCTTCTTCACAAAGACACCCGCATAGCTGGTCTCCTCCGTCATCTCCCCCTTGCCGTTGACAAACTGTACAAAGGGCAGGTCGTATTTTCTTCCCACCTGGGCGTCATCCTCACCGAAGGCCGGCGCGATATGGACGATTCCCGTACCATCGGTCATAGTAACATATTCGTCACAGGTAACAAAATATGCCTTCTTCCCCTGCTTTGCCACCGCTCCATTGGCAAAATCAAAAAGCGGCTCGTATTCCCTGTACTCCAGGCTGGTTCCCGGAAAACTTTCCAGAATCTCATAGGCCGCCGTATCCTCATCGGGCGCTAAGGATCCCAGTACCGGATCCAGCAAAGCCTCGGCCATATAATAAGTATAGCCGTCCGCCGCCTTCACCTTACAATAAGTCTCCTTTGGGTTCACACAGAGAGCCAGGTTGGAGGGCAGCGTCCAGGGCGTGGTGGTCCATGCCAGGAAATAGGCGTCCTCCCCCTTCACCCTGAATCTTACAATGGCAGAGCGCTCCTTCACCGTCCGATACCCCTGGGAAACCTCAGCCGTAGACAGGGGCGTCCCGCACCGGGGACAGTAAGGCACAATCTTAAAACCCTTGTACAAAAGGCCTTTGTTCCAGATCTGCTCAAGCGCCCACCATTCGGATTCAATAAAATTATCGTCATAGGTCACATAAGGATCGTCCATGTCGGCCCAAAATCCAACCGTACCGGAAAAATCCTCCCACATCCCCTTATATTTCCACACGGATTCCTTGCACTTCTCGATGAAGGGCTCCATGCCATATTCCTCGATCTGCTCCTTGCCGTTTAAGCCTAAAAGCTTCTCCACCTCCAGCTCTACCGGCAGTCCATGGGTATCCCACCCCGCCTTCCTAGGCACATATCTGCCCTTCATGGTCTGATAGCGGGGAATCATGTCCTTGATCACACGGGTCAGCACATGCCCGATATGAGGCTTCCCATTGGCCGTGGGCGGCCCGTCGTAAAAGGTGTAGGTCTCACCGTCCTTGCGGTTCTCCATACTTTTCCGGAAGATATCGTTTTCCTTCCAGAACTTCTCCGTGGCCTTTTCCCGCTCCACGAAATTCATATTTGACTCTACTTTATGATACATTCTGTTCTCCTCATGTACGTATATTCTATAATATAAGGAAAAAACCCCCGCCCTGTAAGAGGTCGAGGGTTCTCCGTTGCTGCACTTATGATATCCTATTTCAAATAAATAACCAGGCTGTTCTCTATGCCCTCCAACTGGCGCAAAAGCTCATTGGCATCCAATCCCATACTGTTTAGCGACAGCAAAGCAATCAAAGAAATAACTGAAAATACAATGCCAACAGCGCCGCAGACAATACCGGCAATCGCCATTCCCCTGCTCTCGTTCTTCACAATCTGGACAATCCCCAGCACCACGCCTGCAATACCCAGAATAATGGGTATGGAACCGTATAAACTATAAAGAGATCCCAGACAGCAAATTGTCACGATGGACAAAATACCACATACCATGGATGCAATCCCAAGTCCCTTGCCCTGTCCCTTCCCGGAACCATAGTCGTTCAGCGGACCGCCGCCATAGCCGCCATAATTGTTGTTATAATTATTATAGCTGTACTGATTCTCCGACGGCGCCTGGGAATACTGAGGCTGCGAATAACCATTCTCATTGGTGCTTCCGGCGTTGTTATATTCCTCACTCATGAATATCTCCTCCACTTTCTGTGTTTTTCGTGAACATTATAACAAAAGTGCCTGCATTTTACAATACTATTTTTCTATAAAAAAGGGGGAAAAACAACAAATATGCCCCTTCTCCGGCTAGAGTATCCTCCCCTTACCGCCTGCCTTCCTGCGGTACTCCCCCGGAGACATATGCATCAGCTTCTGGAATACGCGGTTAAAATATTTTACATTCTCATACCCCACCCAGGCGGCGATCTCCTGGATACTGTTATCACTTCCCGCAATGAACTCACAGGCCTTCTCCACCCGGACCCGCTGAATGTATTCCAGGACGGTCATGCCTGTCTCAAGATGGAATCTCCGGCTCATATACTGGCTGCTGTAGTGAAATTCCCTGCAGAACCGCTCCAGCAGGGTATGCTCTTTGAAATGTGCGTCAAAATACTGGATGGCGGAGAGAATGATCCCACTCTGCTCTGCCTGCTCCACCCGTTCCAGATCCTGGTATATGATCTTGCGCATGGTCAGGGTAAGGATCTCCAGCAGGCGGCTTTTGAATATCTCCTCATAACCGATCCGTTTTTCCTTGTATTCCTCCTGCATGCCCACAAGCAGCTCCCGGATCCGCCCGTCGTCGTCATGAAAGATCCGGTTCACCGGAGTCCGTACCCTGCTGAAATACCGTTGGTAATAACGGATGAAGCAGACCTGCATCAATTCCTGAAAATCCTTGCAGCCGGCCAGGGTCTCGTCAATGCTCTCCGGCAGGAACAGGCAATTGATCAGTGTCAGATTCCTGCTGTTCTGGTAGCTGTGCTCCGTGCCGTAATCCACAATAAAATAATCTCCCCGCCCCAGAGTCCCCTGCACCCCATTGAGCGTATGCCGCACGCTCCCCCCGGTGACATAGGCCAGTTCAAAAAACTGATGCCTGTGGGGTCCTATGTCCTCCTGCTCATAAGGCTTGATCACGATCTTGTCGTAGCTCTGGGATGCGTTCTCTTCCAGCTTCAGGGTAACGTCTCTTTTCATAAAGGTCATATTCACCCCCTGTTTTAGTTATATTAGGCTCTTTTTTTACATTTTACCATCTGGTACACTTATAGTCAACAAAGGACATTTTTCAAGGAGGTATTTTACGATGGAATGGAAAGCAAAATGGCTGACACCGGAAACGGACCTGGGTGAGACAGCGCCCCTGTTTTCGACAGAGTTTTCACTGGCCCGCAAGGTGCAAAACGCCGTCCTGTATGTGACGGCCCTGGGCGTCTATGAGGCCCGGATCAACGATTCCCGGGTGGGGGAATTTGTCCTGGCCCCGGGCTGGACCACGTATCAGAAAAGGCTCCAGTACCAGGCCTACGATGTGACGGACATGCTGGGAGAGAACAACCGGCTTGAGGTGCTGGTGGGGAGAGGCTGGTATCGGAGCCGCCTGGTGGGCTGGCAGGATTCCTCTTACATGAACGAGCTGCGCACCAATCCCCCTGCCGTTCTGGCACAGCTTGAGATCTCATATGAGGACGGCTCCACCCAGACAATCCTCAGTGATGAGAGCTGGTCCGCAGCGGGAAGCAGCGTCCTTCTTTCCGATATTTATGACGGGGAGATCTATGACGCATCCATAGAGCATTCTTCCAGGGGATCCGTACGGATCTTTGACGGCCCCTTTCAGACACTGATCCCCCAGCAGGGGGAGGAGATCCGGGAGCAGGAGCGTCTTGCAGCCGCGGCTGTACTGGTGACGCCAAAGGGAGAGACGGTCATCGATTTCGGCCAGAATCTCACCGGCTATGTGGAGCTTTCCCTCACAGCAGAAAAAGGACAGGTGGTGGATCTCTCCTTTGCAGAGGTTCTGGATAAGGAAGGGAATTTTTATACGGAAAATTACCGCAGCGCCAAGGCCCAGTACCGCTATACCTGCTGTGACGGATTCCAGACCTACCATCCGAAGCTCACCTTTTATGGCTTCCGCTATATCCGCATCAATGAATTTCCCGGTGGTGTCGACAAGGTGGATCCTGCCTGCTTCACTGCCATCGCGGTCCATTCCCACCTGAAGCGGACCGGTTACCTGCGCTGCTCCAATGAAAAGCTGAACCAGTTGTTTGACAACATAATCTGGGGGCAGAAGGGTAATTTCGTGGATGTGCCTACCGACTGCCCCCAGAGGGACGAGCGTCTGGGATGGACCGGCGATGCCCAGGTATTTATACGGACCGCCTGCCTCAATTATGACTGCGAACGCTTCTATACAAAATGGCTGGCGGATATGTCCGCAGACCAGGGCGAAAATGGGTACATCGGCCATGTAATCCCGGATCTGCTCCGGGCTCCGGAGCCCAGCGCAGCCTGGGGCGACGCTGCCACGATCTGCCCCTGGGAGGTGTACCTGGCCTACGGCAATCCCAAGATCCTGCGTTCCCAGTTCGATACCATGAAAAAATGGGTTACCTATATTACATCTGCCACGACTACCCCAGGGCTCTGGACCGGCGGCGCCCATTACGGAGACTGGCTGGGACTGGATGCCCCTTCCGGAAGCTACAAGGGTTCTTCCCGTGAGGAGTTGATCGCCTCTGCCTTTTACGCATACTCCACCGCCCTGGTAGTAAAGGCCGGCAAGGTGTTGGGCGAGGATATTTCCACCTTTGCGAAGCTCTATGAAGAGATCGTGGCCGCCTTCCGCGGGGCCTATCCTGTTTATAAGACCCAGACGGAATGCGTCCTTGCGGTACATTTCGCACTGGCGCCGGATCCTAAGGCTGCCGCGGACCAGCTTGCCGGAATGGTACGTAAGGCCGGGGTTCAGCTTGAGACGGGATTTGTGGGAACGCCCTATCTTCTGCATGTACTGAGCCGGTATGGCTATGCGGACCTGGCTTACTCCCTGCTGCTTAGGGAGGAATATCCCTCCTGGCTGTACTCCGTAACCAAAGGCGCCACCACCATCTGGGAGCACTGGGACGGCATTATGGAGAACGGGGATTTCTGGAGCGCGGATATGAACTCCTTTAACCATTATGCCTACGGCGCTGTGGCTGACTGGGTATACTCTGTAGCCGCCGGCATTACGCCTGTCGAGGAATATCCTGGCTACGAAAGGGTGCGGATCGCTCCCATTCCCGACCAACGTCTGGACTGGCTGGAGGCTTCTCTTGATACACGTCATGGACGTATTTCCTCCCGCTGGAAAAAGGAGGGCGCTCTGTGGAAATATAGCATTGATACTCCGGTGCCTGCGGAGATCACAATCAGTGGGAAGCTGCATCGGGTGGATGCGGGAAGTTATGTGTTCTATAGTGAGATTTAGAATTTGATCTGCACAGGTCTGTGCAAAAGGAGCAGCCGGGTTTTCCTGCTGCTCCATCATTTTGATTTTCTACCGGCCCTATTTTATAAAAATGGCATCTACCGCCTGTTCATCGTGATGTCTGATATCTGGCATAAATGCTTCCTGCATCTTCTTCCGGATGCAGGGCAATCAGATCGTAAAAGCCCTGGATCCCGGACACATCCTCCTCCAGGTCTTCGGCCGCCTCTACCGCTGTTTTTCCTTTCCGGTATTTCTTCTGCAGGAGAGAGATCATTTTTAGTATCCCTTCTGTCCGACCTTCCCTTAAGCCTTCTGCACGGCCTTTTGCACGGCCCTCCGCAAGCCCTTTTGCACGGCCCTCCGCCTTTTCTTCTTCCACCATCCTGATGATATTATATTGAAACGCCATATCTTCCTCCTCATT
>CATJBQ010000118.1 GCA_949738465.1 uncultured Lachnospiraceae bacterium | reverse complement strand
TCATCCTGAGCCAGGATCAAACTCTCTAATAAAGTTTATATCCAGTCAGAACCTGCTGACTTTCTTTACTGTTTTAAGGTCGCTTCCATTACTTGTAATAAGAAACGTGTTCTCAAAAATTCTCATTGAATCTTTCAAGGTTATTTCACTGTTCAGTTATCAATGTGCTCTGTTGTCTCTTGCGCGACAACTTCTAAAGTATATCAGATGTTTTTCCGCCTGTCAACAACTTTTTTACATTTTTTTAAGATTTTTTTCAGATAATCTTTTACTTTCTCTTAAAATCTGCCGCCGTTTTCCCGACGGCGAAAGCTATAATATCATGTCGCGCGAAAAATGTCAACAGCTTTTTTAAATTTTTTCAAATTTTTCTTGCTCGTTACCCCGCGTCATGAATTATAATGGTTCTCAGAAAGACAACAGGAGGTATAAGATAATGGAAGCAAACCGGGCAATTCCCGAAGGATATATGACCGTTGGCGAGGCAGCACGAAAAATGGGCGTCACGGTCCGCACGTTGCAATATTACGACAAGGAACGGCTGTTATCCCCTTCCGCAGAAAGCGAGGGCGGCCGCAGACTTTATACCCACAAGGACCTGGTGCGGCTTCATCAGATCCTTGCCCTGAAATCGTTAGGATTTTCCTTAAAGGATATCCGCTGCCGGCTGGTTTCCTTAAATACACCGGCTGAAGTTGCCGACGCCCTGGCTGCCCAGGCCGATGCGATCCGCGAAAAAATTGACGCGCTTACGGAATCTTTAACCGCCCTCCTTCAATTGCGCGAGGAGGTACTTAAGATACAGTCCGTAGATTTCAAAAAATACGCGGACATCATCGTCAATCTCCAGATGAAAAACGAATACTATTTTCTTCTGAAAAAATTTGACGAGGAAACCTTAGACCACATTCGCAGCCATTTCGATAAAGACAGCGGTCTTGACTTTATTGACCGGTTCCAGAAGCTGTGCGATCAGATTCTGCAATTGCACAATGACGGTGTGATGCCGGAAAGCGACGCCTGCCAGAAACTTACGAAGCAATACTGGGATATGATCCAGGAATTTACCGGCGGGGATGGCACTATGCTCTCCCGGCTGATGAAGCTGGGGGAGATCCAGGAAGGCGGCAATGACTGGGAACAGCGGCAGGCCCAGGTCAACGCCTACCTGGAGCCTGCCCTGGAAATATATTTTTCAAAATTGGGGATCGATCCTTTTGGGGAGGTGGATCATGAATAATCAGACGGCTATCAGGATTTCCGATTTAAGGAAAAGCTACGGAAACCACGCGGTGCTTCGGGGGTTGGATTTTTCCATTGAAAAAGGGGAGATTTTCGCCCTTCTGGGCGTCAACGGCGCCGGGAAAACCACCGCCCTGGAATGCATGGAGGACCTGCGCCGCTTTGATCACGGAAGCATCGTCATAAACGGTCGCATCGGAATCCAACTGCAAAATTCTGCCCTTCCCGGCCACATCATGCCCATGGAGGTACTGAAGCTGTCCGCTAGTTGCCACAAGACCTCCATTTCTCCTGATCTGGTGGATTCCCTGGGCATCCGTGCCTTTGAAAAAACCCAGTACGCACGTCTTTCCACTGGCCAGAAACGGCGGCTGATGCTGGCGCTGGCGCTGGTTCATGACCCGGACATCCTTTTTCTGGATGAACCCACAGCCGGACTGGATGTGGAGGGACGCTCTCTCCTTCACTGGCAGATCCGCCGGCTGAAATCGCGGGGAAAGACCATTATCCTGGCCAGCCACGATATGGCGGAGGTGGAAGCCCTCTGTGACCGGATTGCCATCCTGCACCAGGGAACCATTGCATTTTGCGGCACGCCCTCTGCCTTGACGGAGGAAACCGGCGCACAGTACGCCATCCGCCTGACGACAAAGCAGGGGACAATACGTCATACCACCAATAATATCACCGATACGCTGCTGGCACTGTTAACGGATTTCCGGAAAAAGAACATTCCTGTTTTGGATATCCAGGTAGACCGCGGAACGCTGGAGGAGCATTTTCTAAAATTTGCAAGGAGGACGGAGCAATGAAAGCTGTTATTTATGGAACTGCATTACAATGGAAATTAGATTTGAGAAGCAGGGCGCTGTTGATCACCTGCTATCTGGTGCCGCTTTTATTTTTTGCCCTGATGGGCGGGATCTTCACCTCTGTGATGCCGGAAATGAAGGAAACGCTGATTCCCTCCATGACAGTGATGGGCGTTTCCATGGGCGCCTTCATCGGAATGCCCACCTCCCTGGTGGAAATCTACGGCAGCGATATCAAAAAGCTTTACCGGGCGGGCGGCATCCCCCTGGGCTTAAGCCTGTTTGCCATCCTGCTGTCGTCCTTCCTGCACCTGATGATCTTAAGCGTCATCCTGCTTGTGGCCGCACCGGTTTTCTTCGGGGCTTCGCTCCCCGAAAGCCTGCCTTTGTTTTTTGCAGCTCTCTCCATCTTTACCGTAGTGTCCTTAAGCCTGGGGGCTGTTCTCGGGCTTGCCGCCAGAAACCAGTCCAGGCTTACCATGGTCTCCCAGCTTTTTTTCCTGCCCTCCATCATGCTCTCGGGAATCATGTTTCCCCAGAACCTGCTGCCAGAACCCCTGATCCTCCTTGGAAATCTGTTCCCGGCTGCCTGGGGTTACCGGCTGATGCAGGGATTCGGGATCCGGCCCCTTCTGGGCCTTGGGGCTATCCTGGCTATTGCTGTTTTGGCCTGCGTCCTGCTGTGGAGGAGGCAGGCGGAATAGTCCGGTAACAAAAGAACCCTTTACCTCCTCCCAGGCCAAAGCACACGCTCGATGGCTTCTCCCACATTCGCCACGCCCACCAGCTTCATGCCGCCGGAATCCTTCACCGCATCCAGGCAGACCTCTGGCAGAATGCATACCGTAAACCCCAGCTTGGCTGCCTCCGACACGCGTTGCTGGGGCATGGAAACGGCACGCACCTCGCCGCTTAAGCCCACCTCGCCAAAACAGATGGTCTTAGGGCCCACCGGCCTCTCCTTCATGCTGGAGGCTAACGCCAGCACAATCCCCAGATCGATGGCCGGCTCGTTCATGCGGATTCCTCCGGCGATATTGACGTAGGCATCGCAAGTGGACATGGAAAGCCCCGCCCGCTTTTCCAGCACTGCCATCAAAAGGTTGACCCGGTTTAGATCGGCTCCGGCGGAGGTCCGCCGGGGCATCCCGAAATTGCTGTGGCACACCAGCGCCTGGATCTCCATCAGCATGGGGCGGGTTCCTTCCATGGAGCAGGCCACCACGGATCCGCTGGCCTCGGCCGGACGGCCGTTTAACATCACCTGGGAGGGATTTAGCACCTCGGCCAGGCCGGATTCGCACATCTCGAAAACGCCGATCTCGTTCGTTGAGCCGAACCGGTTCTTCACACCCCGCAGGATCCGGTAGACGGCGTGGCGGTCTCCCTCAAAATACAGTACCGTATCCACCATATGCTCCAATACCCTTGGGCCTGCCACCACGCCCTCCTTGGTCACATGGCCCACGATAAACACCGCAATCCCTTTTTCCTTGGCAATCCGAAGCAGCACGGCGGTGGCCTCCCGCACCTGGGACACACTTCCCGGCGCCGAGGACACGTCCTCCTTGTACATGGTCTGGATGGAGTCGATCATCACCACCTTCGGGCGCTCCCGCTCGATCACCCTGGAGATCAGCTCCAGGTTTGTCTCACAAAGCAACGTCAGATGCTCGGAAAAGGTTCCGATGCGGTCCGCGCGCATCTTGATCTGCTGGGGCGATTCCTCCCCGGAAATATACAGCACGTCCATGCTCTCGGAAAGCTCCCGGCAGACCTGCAGGAGCAGGGTGGATTTGCCGATGCCGGGATCCCCTCCCACCAGGATCAGAGAGCCGGGTACCACCCCGCCTCCCAGCACCCGGTCCAGCTCCCCGTAACCGGTCTTCATACGTGCCTGATGCTCATATTGGATCTGGGACAAGGTGGCCGGCTTCGCCTCCGCAAGCTCCTTCGATGCCGCTTTTGTACGGCCCACCGCCTTCTTATCCACCATTTCTTCCACAAAGGTATTCCACTCCCGACATCCCGTGCACTAGTTATTCCATTATGCCTGCATATATCCGCAGCTCTGACAAAAATAAACCGAAACATTCTTCCCCTTTGGCAAATCGAATCCCCCTTTTTTAAATCATCTTTTCATTTTCTTCCTCTTATGGAAAGAAAAGGGCCGTTCCTGCGAACAGCCCCTGCTCCTATGCGTCCTTATCAACCATAACTGTAACCGGTGTTCCCTCGTCAAGCTCCACGCTGAGATTCAGCTTCCCGCCCAGGTTCGTCTTCATGCGGCCCACGCTGATATCGTCCACAAACACCTGGTATTCGGTGTCATCCTCCAGCCCTAAGGTAATCTGGGCGTCCTCCGGACCCTCCACCTGGAAGGTCATCCCGTCCTCCGTGGCCTGCATGTTCCTCACGGTAGTCCCCGGTACGGATTCGTACACGAACATCCCGTTGCGCTCCAGCTTGGTGATCTCCCGGAAGGTCTTCACCTTGTAGATATCGCCATTGTGTTCAAAATCCTCCACCTTGGACTTCTTAGCCAACTGATAATTTCCAAAACTGATGGAGCCGTCCGTCTGCGTGCAAATTAATTCTTCAATTACAGTCATTGCTATTATCCTCCTGTTTCACGATCTGTCACATGTCCACACATCTGTAAGTCCATTATATAATAAAATGAATCATTTTTCCAGACCCTGTCCAAAATTATTCCACATTCCTGACGGGGTTGAAACAAATCTCTCCCTTGCGGGTGGTAATCTCCACCTTGTCCCCTGCCTGGATCCTTCCGGAAAGAAGCTCCTCCGCTAAAGCGTCCTCCAGCTTGCTCTGGATCATACGGCGCAGCGGGCGGGCCCCATACTTGGGATCGTAAGCCTTTTCCACAATATAGGTCTTCACGGAGCCCCGGATCACCAGCTCGATATTCAACTGTTCCCTGCACCGCTCCACCAAAGACATTGTTAAAAGTGTAACGATCTTTTTCATGTGCTCCTTGGTGAGGGCGTGGAACACGATGGTCTCGTCGATCCGGTTCAAAAACTCCGGCTTAAAAATGCGGCGCACCTCCTCCATCACGCTGTTCTTCATCCGCTCATAATCCTGCTTCGGATCCTCCTTGGAGGCAAAGCCAAGACGCTTTGGTTCCACAATGGACGAAGCCCCCGCATTGGAGGTCATGATGATAACTGTATTTTTAAAATCCACCCGCCGTCCCTGTGCGTCGGTGATATGGCCGTCATCCAGCACCTGCAGTAAAATATTAAACACATCGGGATGGGCTTTCTCAATCTCATCCAGCAGAACAACGGAATAGGGATTGCGGCGCACCTTCTCGCTGAGCTGGCCGCCCTCCTCGTAGCCCACATAGCCCGGAGGCGACCCGATCATCTTGGAAACGCTGTGCTTCTCCATGTACTCCGACATGTCCACCCGGATCATCGCCTGCTCATCGCCAAACACTGCCTCCGCCAGCGCCTTGCAGATCTCCGTCTTGCCCACGCCGGTGGGCCCCAGAAACAGGAAAGAGCCAATAGGACGTCCCGGATCCTTCAGGCCCACACGGCCACGGCGCACTGCCCTGGCAACAGCCGTCACCGCCTCCTCCTGGCCGATCACCCGCTTGTGCAGCGTCTGCTCTAAACGCCGCAGCCGGGCCGTCTCCCCCTCCGCCAGCTTCTTCACCGGAATCTTCGTCCAGCCGGATACTACCTCGGCAATGCTCTCCTCGTCCACCGTCAGCTTCCTGCGCTTCTTCTCCCGCTGGAAACGTTCCCGGAGCTTCTGGGCCTTCTGGGCCTTCTGCTCCTTCTCCTGCTTCAGCCGGGAGGCCTCCTGGATGTCACCCGCCTCTAACGCTTCCTCAATCAGAAGAGTATCACGCATCTGTTCCTCATCCGCCTGGTAAAGCTCCCTGGGATAACGGATTCCGGTCAGACGCACCTTGGAGGCCGCCTCATCCACCAGATCGATGGCCTTATCCGGTAAAAAACGGTCGTTGATATAGCGGTCCGCCATCTGTGCCGCGGCGTTTAAGGCTTCATCCGTAATCTCCACCTGATGATGCCTCTCATAGCGTTCCCTAAGCCCCTTTAAGATAGCGACCGTCTGCTCCACGGAAGGCTCCTCCACCGTCACCGGCTGAAACCTCCGCTCCAGAGCCGCGTCCTTTTCAATGTACTTGCGGTACTCCTCTAAGGTCGTTGCGCCGATCAACTGCAGCTCCCCCCGGGAAAGAGAGGGCTTCAAGATGTTAGACGCGTCTAATGCTCCTTCTGCCCCGCCGGCCCCGATCATCGTATGCAGCTCATCCAGAAACAGCAGCACGTTTCCTGCCTGAGTAACCTCACGGACCACACGCTTGATCCGCTCCTCGAACTCGCCCCGGTACTTGGAGCCGGCCACCATGCTGGACAGATCCAGCGTCACAACCCGCTTGCCGGCCACCGATTCCGGCACCAGTCCCGAGACGATCTGCTGGGCCAGCGCCTCCACAATGGCGGTCTTGCCCACGCCGGGTTCTCCCACCAGGCAGGGATTATTCTTCCCTCTGCGGCTTAAAATCTGAATCACCCGCTCAATCTCACTGTCCCGCCCGATCACTGGATCCAGAAAGCCCTGCCGGGCCTGCTGTGTTAGATCCCGGGAATAAAGATCCAGGGTAGGGGTCAGGCTGGTCTCTGTGCCCCGCATCCTGGCCCCCCGCAGCTCCTCCTTAATATTGGCCATATCCTCGCCCATGGCTGTAAGGGTATCCACGTAAACCTTGCGGATATTGATCCCCATGGTATTCAAAAGCCGGGTGGCCACACAATCCGATTCCCGTAAAATTGCCAGGAGCAGATGCTCGGTTCCAATCTCCGGCGCGTCAAAACGCTCCGCCTCCCGCTCGGCCAGTTCCAATACCTCCTGGGTACGGGGCGTAAATCCATCCGGATCCAGGATCGCCACAGGAGCCTCCGGCGCAATCAGATCCTGGATCAGATCGATCAGCTTGTCAACCTCCATCTGGTTCTCCTTCAGCACATTGGCCCCCACACCGGTGCCCTCCCGCAGTAATCCGGCCAGAATATGCTCCGTTCCGATATATCCATGATGTAGCTGCCTGGACAGCTTATCTGCCAGGGAAAGCGCACGCTTTGCTTTTTTACTGTATTCCAAACGCATGTTCTAATATATCTCCTTTTTCTCTTTTCCTTCCGCAATCAGTCCAACAAAAGCCCCTCCGCCCTACAGGTCGTCCAGATCAATAAAATCCATGGATTTTTCGGCGGAGTCCGGCTTCGGCGCAGGAATCGCCGTCCTGGAAAAAATCGCGTTGTCCATATCGTCCTCCTCGTCCTCATCCAGCCAGTCTTCCTTTTCCTTCCGTGGAAACCTTCTGGGACTCTTCTTTTTCTCCGGACTGTGCGCTGTCCGCCGCTTTTCCGCTGCAGACGCCGGCCGCTTCCTCGTCCTCTCCCGCTTCTTTGGCTCCTCTTCCTCCTCCTGGTTTCTTCCCCGCAGGGAAATCACCAGATTCACACAGACAATCAGAAGGACCGCGATCACAAAAATCAGCACCGCCATCAGCTTCCGGTGGAAAGACTTCTCCGCCTGGTACTTCTCCTCCAGCTTCGCATACTGCTGGCTCATATTTTCCAGCCGGCTCTCATATTCCTCGATCACCAGGGACTGGTCCTGCGGGGGCTTGGGCGTAACGTCCCCTTCCGTGCCTTCCGTTCCATCCCCCGCAGGCGTCTGGGGCGTCTGCGACGTGGGCTCCTCCAAGGGCGCAGAAGGTTCCTCCGCCCGTGTCACCGTAATGGTATACACCGCCAGCGCATCATTTTCCGCCTTCACGGTAATTTTAATGGTATTCTCGCCCACCGAAAGATCCGTGTTCCCTTCAATAGAAGTAATCTGTGCCTTGCCGTGGGACGCCTGGGCGATCACCTCCACGCTTGTGGTCTCATAAGGCACCGCCGCCGTATAGGAGGTGGTGGAGTACACAAAGGCCGGGGACAATTCTCCCACAGAAAGACTTAAGGACGCCAGGCTGTTATCGCTGGACTTCGCCGACCCTGCCGGGGCTCCTGCCGAAATCGTCGTCCCGGCAGCCACCATGTTATCAAGAGACGCGCCGCTCTCCCGCACCGTACCGTTGCTTCCCGTAACCTTCAGGTTGCAGCTTCCGCTTCCCGTAGCCTTAAGCTTCACCGTCACGGAGCTACCCCGGAACGTAACCTTGCCGCCCTCTCCGCCGCCGTACCCTTCCGCATTGCAGGACACAAAGGAAAAAACGCTGCTGTTATACGTAAATTCCATATCGGCCGTGGCCTTCTCCCCGCCGGACCCGGCAGCCGAAAGCGTAACCGACACCTCCTCACCTGCCGCCACGTTGGCGGAGGAAACTGCAATGGAAAGCGTTCCGTCCGCCGCATAAACGGGAGAAACCCACAACAGACAGGCCAGCAGCACTCCCAAAAGCGCCGCCCCACAGGTTCCTCTGCTCCCTGCCCTTCTGCGTCCCCGGTCCCTCCATAAATTCTTCTGTTCTCTATCCATACGCATACGCATGCTTTTCTCCCCCTGACCTGGTAAATAAACAATATTACTTCTCCATACAGTATAGTGAAACCACCGGTAAAATGTCAACGGAAATATACTGAAATTTTTCTTAATTCATTCCTGCTCTCCGTCCATCCTTTTTATTAAATCCTGTTTTATTTTTCTCCTTTCACCAGGCATTTCTTCTGAAAAAATGCGATGCCAAGCCGGACCACCTGCCGGTAGCCCTCCTGTTCCACTCCTTTGGCATATTCCTTTTCCTCAATCTGACGAAGCGCCCTGACACATTCTTCTTCCATCTGTTCCTGGCTCCTGGCCCATTTTGCTTCGATCACCACCGCGCGTCGGTTCTTCCGATCCTTAACTACCAGATCCGACCTTCCCACCCCCGCCTCATAATTGGATGTCACCGCATAACCCGCGTTGGAAAACATCCCTGTCAGAAAAGCATGATAAAAGCTCTCCCGGTAATCAAAATAGCTGATACTGTCAAACAACAAATCCGAAATCCGCTCCGTCAGCACTTGTTCCTCCCCGGCAAACAGGCTATGGAACAAGCTTTCTCTTTCCTTCCCCGCCGGCACACTGGCATACCAGTTCTTTACATTCTTTTTAAAAATATCCTGGATCTCCCCACCGGAATCTGAACGTTTCTCATTCTGCGCTCTCCCTTCTTTCCTGTCCCTTTAATCCCAGTTTACCACAGCGCCCCTCCGGTGACAAGCAAAATAGAATCCTGCTATGAAGGACTTTCCTATATCACAAAAAAGAGCTTCTACCCCTCCCGGAAGAAACTCTCTTCTGTATCGTCTTTTATCCC
>CATJBQ010000117.1 GCA_949738465.1 uncultured Lachnospiraceae bacterium | reverse complement strand
TTTAGAAAGGGGAGGCTTTGCCAGGTATACATAGCCCTGGCGGATCAGCTCCGGCATAAACCGGTAGAGGAAGGTCAGAAGCAATGTGGCTATATGGGCTCCGTCCACGTCGGCATCGGTCATAATGATGATCTTGTGGTAACGAAGCTTGGAAATATCAAAATCCTCATGGATCCCGGTGCCAAAGGCTGTAATCATGGCCTTAATCTCTGCATTTCCGTAGATCCGGTCCAGCCTGGCCTTCTCCACGTTCAGAATCTTGCCCCGCAGGGGGAGGATCGCCTGAGTAGCCCGGCTTCTGGCTGTCTTGGCAGAGCCGCCTGCAGAATCTCCCTCCACAATATAGATCTCACAGTTTTTCGGATCCTTGTCGGAACAGTCTGCCAGCTTTCCGGGCAGGGACATTCCCTCCAGCGCCGTCTTTCTTCTGGTAAGATCCCTGGCCTTTCTGGCGGCCTCCCTGGCCCGCTGGGCCAGCAGGGATTTCTCACAGATGGCCTTGGCCACCACCGGATTCTGCTCCAGATAGTAGGTGAGATGTTCGCTGACCACCGCGTTCACCGCGCCGCGGGCCTCGCTGTTGCCAAGCTTCTGCTTTGTCTGTCCTTCGAACTGAGGTTCTTCTATCTTGACGCTGATAATTGCCGTCAGGCCCTCCCGGATATCGTCTCCGGTGAGAGCTTCATTTTCCTTGATGATCTTATTATTCTTGGCATAGCTGTTGAAGGTGTTGGTCAGCGCGCCGCGGAATCCTGCCAGATGGGTTCCGCCCTCCGGCGTTGTGATATTATTCACAAAGCTGTAAGTGGAGTCGTTGTAGGAATCGTTGTGCTGCATGGCAACCTCCACATAAACGCCGTCCTTCATTCCCTCGCAGTAAATAACTTCCTCGTAGAGAGCTTCATTGCTGCGGTTTAAGTAGGTGACGAATTCCTTGATGCCGCCCTCGTAGTGGAAGGTATTCTCGCGGACATTTTCTTCCCGCGTATCCCGCAGGATAATCTTGATACCCTTGGTAAGAAATGCCATTTCCCGCAGGCGTGTTTTTAAAACGTCATATTCAAAGACGGTGGTCTCAAAAATACTGTCATCCGGCATAAATGTTACTTTTGTTCCGGTATGATCCTCGAGGCAGGTTCCGATCTCTTTCAGAGGATACATGGTTTTCCCACGCTCATAGCGCTGCTTGTATACCTTCCCCTCCCGGCAGATCTCAACCTCCAGCCAGTTGGAAAGGGCGTTTACAACAGAAGCCCCCACGCCGTGAAGACCGCCGGACACCTTATATCCGCCGCCGCCGAACTTTCCGCCGGCGTGTAATACCGTAAATACCACCTCCACAGCAGGAAGCCCGGCCTTATGGTTGATGCCTACGGGAATTCCCCGTCCATCGTCGGTGACTGTCACGGAATTATCCGGATTGATGGTTACTTCGATGGTGCTGCAGTGTCCCGCCAGAGCTTCGTCCACCGCATTGTCCACAATCTCATACACAAGATGGTGAAGACCCCTTGAGGAGGTGCTTCCAATATACATGCCGGGCCGCTTACGGACGGCCTCTAAGCCTTCCAGAATCTGGATCTGGTCCGCGCCGTATTCCCCATTCATTTCAATTTCTTTTTCTACGCTCATTGATGATTTTTCCTCCTAACATGGCCTTCAACGACCTGAAAAACTTTATTTATTTGAAATCTGTTTTTCACAAATTCATCCAGACCCGTACAGGTAATCAATGTCTGGATGTCATGGATGCTGTTCAGCAGAAAATTCTGCCGGCTGCTGTCTAATTCTGACAAAACGTCATCTAACAAAAGAATCGGAGTCTCAGAAATAGACTCCTTTACCAATGTAAGCTCTGCCAGCTTCAAGGATAAGGCAGAGGTCCTCTGCTGTCCCTGGGAACCGAACCTGCGAATATCTGTCTCATGGATGGAAAAAAGAAGATCGTCCCTGTGTGGGCCCGCCCCGGTCTGGCCAAGCTTTAAATCCCGCTCCCGGCATTTTTTCAGCTTTTCTTCCAGATCATCAGCAGCCGCATCCGGTTCGTATTTCAGAATCAGCGTTTCTTTCCCGCCGGAAAGCTTTCTGTGAATATCAATTATAATAACATTTAATTTTTCAATAAAGGATTGCCTGACCTCTATAATGTGCCGGCCACATTTCACAAGCTGCAGGTCCCAGATATCCAGCGTATCCAGAAGTCCTGCATGATGGGAAATATCCTTTAAAAGCCTGTTCCTCTGGTTGAGGATCTTGTTGTATTTTGTCAAATAATGCAGATAGACTCTGTCAAGCTGGCAGAGCTCCACATCCAGAAACCTTCTGCGCTCCGAGGGACCGTTCTTGATAATGTTCAGATCCTCTGGAGAGAAAAATACAAGATTCAGAATCCCGAATAGCTGGGACGCCTTTTTGATGGGAAGCTGGTCTATGGCAATCCCCTTGGAACGGCTTTTTTTCAAATGGAGATCGATCTGATGATCGAGACGCCCCTTCTCCACAACGGTACGGATATGGGCTTCTTCGCATCCGAAGCGGATCATCTCCCTGTCCTTGCTTCCCTTGTGGGACTTGGTGGTGCCGCTGAGATAGATAGATTCTAAAATGTTGGTCTTTCCCTGGGCATTATCTCCGTAAATGATATTCGTTCCGGGATCAAGCTCCATCTGCAGTTTTTCATAATTGCGGAAATCAAGAAGCTCCAATGATTTCAGTATCATATTATTTCACTATCCGTATCGTCTCGTTTTCAAAGGATACAACGTCGCCGTCGTATAATTTCCTGCCTCTGCGGCAATCCGTCTCACCGTTGACCTTCACCTGTCCGTCCTGGATCACCAGCTTGGCAGTCACACCGGAATCCACCAGATTTGCCGCTTTCAAAGCCTGGCCCAATTTTATATAATCTTCTTTTAATTTAATGATTTCCATAATTTTCCTTTTTAATCCTCTACTATGCATTAGCGGCGTTAAAATTCACCGGCAGGATCAGATAGATAAAGCTTTCCTCGTCGTCCTTGATAAAACAGGGCGCCTTGGGATTAACCATGTATAATTTTACATCTTCATCGTCAATCACGCGGAGAGCATCGATAAAAAACTTGGGATTGAAGCCGATCATGATATCTTTTCCCTCTTTTACAATATCGATATCCTCGTTCATGGAACCGATGAAGGAATTGATCTTCAGCTCCATATTGCCCTCGGTCACCGTCATGATGATTGGCTTTTTATCTCCTTCCTTCACCAGAAGGGTGGCACGGTCGATACAGTTGAGGAGCTCCCGCTTATTGATCTTGATCTTCGTCTCATAATCGGAGGACAGCATCTGCTCGATCCGGAAATATTCCCCTTCAATCAGCCTGGACACTACCGTGGTATTTTCAAATTCAAAAACAATGTGGTTGCTTGTGAAATAAATATCAACGTCCTTATCCGCATCCCCGGAAAGGATCTTGCTAATCTCCTGGAGCGTCTTTCCGGGGACAACCACCTTTTGGTGTTCATAGAAATCCTTCAGCTCGATGTTGCGGATGGCGATCCGGTGTCCGTCTAGGGAAACCACTTTTAACTGGTTTTCGTTAATCTCGAACAATTCTCCTGTCATCAGCTTGTTGTTGTCGTTGTCCGCGATGGAGAAAATGGTCTGACGAATCACTTCCTTCAGGGTGAACTGGGACAGCAGAAGGGAATGATCCCTCTCAATAAAGGGCAGGTAGGAAAAATCTTCGCCGGATTTTCCAATAATGTTAAACTTTGCCTTCTCACAGGTGATCACTGTCTTAAAGGATGGGTCTGTTTCAATCACCACATCGCTGTCCGGTAGCTTGCGGACAATCTCGGAAAAAATCTTGGCGTCCAAGGCAATGATGCCCCGGTCTACGATGATCCCTTCGATCTTTGTCTCGATACCAAGCTCCATGTCATTGGCTGTCAGCTTGATCTCACTGGTGGAAGCGTCGATGAGAATACATTCCAAGATCGCCATTGTCGTTCTGGAGGGAACAGCCTTTGATACAATATTGACTCCCGAGAGTAAATTGGATTTGGAACATATAATTTTCATGATGTGAATAACTCCTTCCTGAATCTGAATGTTAAGTCGTAAAAGTACAGGTCGCCGCAGGCCCCCCGGAAACGGTCATCAAAGATAAAGATTTCATCTTAGTCGTATTAGGGGTTGTTCATATGTTCATAAACTGCCTGAAGCTATGTATTTCCAAGGTTTCTGACCTTCAAGTCTTGTGTAAAAGCCAGTGGGTTCTTACTTGATTCCATCTGGATAAGGGTGAATAACTTGTCCTTGAATTAAAGTTAGTTTAAACTAATTAGGATTAATCTTCTTCTTAATAGTCTCGATTAAGTTTCTGGTCGTCTCATTCTGGTCGTAATCGCTGGTGATTTTGTTGATACCGTGGATAATTGTGGAATGATCTCTTCCGCCCAGCAGGGATCCGATGGTATCTAAGGAGATGCTGGTCATGTTTTTGCAGAGATACATGGCGATCTGCCGCGGTTTTGCAATGTTGTTGCTGCGGTTCTTGGAGATCATCTGGTCTGTGGATATGTTGAAATGCTCTGCCACGATCTCGATGATCAGTTGGGGTGTGATTTCTCTCTGCTTATCGGGAGAAATGATATTCTGCAGCTCCCGTTCTGCAATCTCCATGGTTATCTCCGTATGCTCTAAGTTGGAAAAGGCCAGAAGCTTGTTCAACGCTCCCTCCAGTTCCCGCACGTTGGAGTTGATGTTGGTAGCAATGTAATCCAGGATATTATCGTTCAGGTTAAAGCCGTCGGCTTCTTCCTTTTTACGAAGGATTGCCATTCTTGTCTCGTAGTCCGGATACCCGATGTCGGCCAGGAGGCCCCAGTCAAATCTGGAACGGATCCGCTCCTCTAAAGTCTCCATGTCCTTGGGGGGCTTATCTGAGGATATGATAATCTGTTTTCCCGCGGAGTGGAGCACGTTGAAGGTGTGGAAAAATTCTTCCTGGGTACTCTCTTTGCCAATGATGAACTGGATATCATCGATCAGCAGTACGTCCACGGTCCGGTACTTGTCCCGCAGCTTGGTCATGGCGGAGGCGTTACCGTTCCGGATGGAATCGATCACCTCGTTGGTGAATTCCTCCGAGGTCACGTAGAGGATCTTTTTCTCCGGCTGCTGCTGTAAGATGAAGTGTCCGATGGACTGCATCAGATGCGTCTTCCCAAGTCCCGGTCCTCCATAAATATAGAGAGGATTGTATACATTGCCGGGGGATTCCGCTACAGCCAGGGATGCGGAGTGGGCAAACCGGTTGTTCTTACCAACTACGAAGCTTTCAAAGGTATAGTTGGGATTCAGGCCGGAGCTGTCCGAAGCCTGCATAAACTGCGGATCCCTGCTCTTGTAGGGCGGAATACTCTTGGTCTGCTCCTGGATAATGAAAACGATCTCGAAATCCCTTCCGGTAAGCTCCGCGACGGCTACCTTGATCGGCAGCGTATATTTCTTGGTAATGTAATTCAGTCCCATCTGCTCCGAGGGCACAAGGATATAAAGCTTGCTTCCGTCAATATTATAGACCTGCAGCGGTTTCAGCCAGGTATCAAAGGAAACGTCTGTCAGCTCGTGTTCTTCCTTGACGGTCTGAAGGATCTGGCTCCATTTTTGTAAAATCTCCTGCATCTCGCTTCTCCAACTCCAATACATTTTTCTCTACAAATTATTCCATACTTTATAATACCGCAAATCGGCCAATTAAGCAAGAAAATATTGCAAAGGTACAGGAGATTGAGGAAAATGGATAAAATCTCCTATATGGGGCGAATATAGTTTATAAACATCAAATTTTAATAAAAAAATCCCTGTTTTTCAATGTTTTTAAAGAATTAAGAAAATAAAATCATGTTTTACTCACAAGGAATGAGAAAGATATCAACAAGTTATCCACATTTTGTGTATAACTTTATGTAAACAGTGAACTTATCCAGAAATTACAATTTTGGAATGAGTTTCTTCCTTATATATATAGGGCTGTAAATAATCAACATCTAGTCTTGATAACTCATTTTTTTATAGATATTGTATCTGCAGCCTTTCTTTTGTTTTCCACAATGGAAAGTACGATGGAAAATAAAAGAAATAACAAAAGAAATAAAATAAAAAATAGCGAAATGGCTTGACTTTGAGGGTTTTTTTGTTATAATTGAAATGATGTTTTTTCATTAAAAAAGGAGGTGTATACCGTATGAAGATGACATTTCAACCAAAAAAGAGATCCAGATCCAGAGTTCATGGCTTCAGAGCAAGAATGAGTACGCCAGGCGGAAGAAAAGTGTTGGCTGCAAGAAGATTAAAAGGAAGAAAAAAATTATCAGCTTAGGCCACATAATTTGTGGTCTTTCTTCTTCTAAGAAGACTCTGAGGAGATTTGATTGTGAATTTTTCAGAATCGTTGAAAAAAAACCGGGATTTTCAGAATGTATATAAAAATGGGACATCCTATGCGAACCGTTATTTTGTTATGTACATTCTGAAAAATGATCTCGGGAAGAACCGGGTGGGAATCTCGGTGAGTAAGAAGGTTGGAAACAGCGTTGTGAGACATCACATCTGCAGATTAGTACGAGAGAGTTATCGATTACAGGAAGACAGGTTCCATAGTGGTTGGGACATTGTAATCATCGCGAGGGTGAGCGCGAAGGAAATCACTTATCATCAGACGGAGAGTGCGCTTTTACACCTTGGAGGTCTTCATAAGATTTTAGAACCGCTGCAAGTATTATAATATTTGGTATGGATAATATTTGAGAAGAAGATGGAATTATCGTGAAGAAGATCTTAATTTTTTTGATTAAACTTTATAGAAAATATTTGTCACCCATGAAGACTACCAAGTGCCCCTATTGTCCGACCTGCTCCACCTATGGACTGCAGGCCATTGAAAAGTATGGAGCCATCAAGGGTTCGGCTCTGGCCGGGTGGAGAATATTGCGATGTAATCCTTTTTCTAAGGGAGGATATGATCCTGTTCCATAATTTAGGAGGTATTCACTTTGATGGATGTAATTTTGACGCAGTATACCGGAAAGTTTATCGGACCGGTGGCCAAGCTCCTTGGCTATTTGATGAACTGGATTTATGAGTTTACCTGTCTGATTTTTCCGGAGTCGACGGCGCTTCACGGCAATATCGGACTTTGTATTATTTTATTTACGTTGATTATTTATCTTGCCTTGCTGCCCCTTACCATTAAGCAGCAGAAGTTCTCCAAGCTGTCACAGAAGATGCAGCCGGAGATTCAGGAGGTTCAGAAAAAATATAAGAACAAGAAGGATCAGGCTTCCATGATGGCTATGAATCAGGAAACACAGGCCATTTATGCGAAATATGGCATTTCTCCCACCGGAAGCTGTCTGCAGTTGATTATCCAGATGCCGATCCTGTTTGCACTGTATCGTGTAATTTACAATATTCCTGCTTATGTAGGCGGCTTTAAGGAGTATTTCGGTGAGACTGTCAGAGGCATTATGGCTACGGACGGTTACCAGGATATCATGACGAAGTTTGTGGAGGGCATGAACTTAAGAATGGTAAGCCTGAATCTGGAAGGGACGCAGGAGCAGGCAGCCAATTCGATCATCGATGTGCTGTATGCCATGCCTACCACTGCCTGGGATACTTTGAAGGATACCTTCCGCGGGCTGTCTGATGTGATTACTACCCTGGAGGGACATCTGGAGCAGGCCAATTATTTCCTGGGTATCAACATTGCCAATTCTCCTTCGGAGCTGATTAAGTCCGGTTGGAGCGCAGGCCAGTATCTGCTGGTATTTGGCGCGATCCTTGTGCCGGTGCTCTCCGCCTTGACACAGTTTTTGAATGTGAAGCTGATGCCCACCGCTGAGACGTCCAATGCGAATAATGGCAACGGACAGGCGAATTCTATGGCAAATTCCATGAAGGTGATGAATTACATGATGCCGATTATGTCCTTCATCTTCGTGTTCAGCCTTCCGGTTGGTATGGGTATCTACTGGATTGCCGGCGCCGTGATCCGCTGCATCCAGCAGATCATTATTAATAAGCATATGGATAAGATCGATCTGGACAAGATTATTGAGAAGAACCAGGAAAAGGCCAAGAAGAAAAAGAAGAAAAAAGGAATTATGGATAATCAGATTTCCAATATGGCCCGGATGAATACCAGAAGCATGTCGGATAAGGCCAATATTGGAGAGAAGAATAAGAGCAAGAGCGACGTGAAAATTGAGGAATCTTCTACAGCTTCTTCTAGGACATACAAGGAAGGAAGCATGGCCGCGAAGGCGAATCTTGTACGTGATTTTAATGAGAGAAATAATAAACAATAGCATAAGGGGGTCTATGTGATGGATTTTATTAAGGTAACAGGTAAGACAGTGGACGACGCCTTAACAGAAGGTCTGGTAAAGCTAGGTACCACCAGCGATATGGTAGAATATCATGTGCTGGAAAAGGGAAGCACTGGTTTTCTTGGAATTGGCAGCAAGCCGGCTGTGATCGAGATCCGTAAGAAATTTACGCTGGAGGATGTGATCCGCAATTTTCTGAATGATGTATTCCGCGCCATGAATATGCAGGTGGAAGTACTGATTGACAAGAGTGAGGATTCCAAGGTGATTTCGGTGGAATTAAAGGGTGAGGATATGGGCGTCCTGATCGGAAAACGTGGACAGACTTTGGATTCCCTGCAGTATCTGGTGAATCTGGCGGCTAATAAGCAGTCGGAGGAGTATGTGAAGGTGAAGCTGGATACGGAGGATTACCGTAGGAGAAGGAGAGAGACGCTGGAGAATCTTGCCAGGAACATTGCTTACAAGGTGAAGCGCAGCAGACGTCCGGTTGCTTTGGAGCCGATGAATCCTTTTGAGCGCAGAGTGATTCATTCCGCATTGCAGAGTGATAAGTTTGTAAGCACCCACAGCGAGGGGGATGAGCCCTTCCGTCATGTGGTGGTTGCTCCCAAGAAAAATTATAATCGCCAGGAGAGACGATTTTCTGGAAACGATATAGAATTAAGATAGTTTAAGATAGAAGGAAAAGGGGTTGATGTTCAACCCCTTTTTTTCGAAAGATATTTTCAAGGCAGGAGCTTTTATGAAGACAGATACGATTGCAGCCATTGCTACGGCTAAGACCAATTCCGGTATTGGCATAGTGCGGATCAGCGGGGAGGATGCATGTTCCGTAATTGACCGGATTTACCGTCCCAGGGCAGGAAAGAAGAAATTATCTCAGGTGAAAAGCCATACCGTTCATTATGGTTATATTTATGATGAAGATATCTTGATCGATGAAGTGATGGTTCTGATTATGCGGGGACCCAACAGCTATACCCGGGAGGATACGGTGGAGATCGATTGCCACGGCGGAACTCTTGTGGTCCGAAGAATTCTTGAGACTGTTCTTCGTTATGGGGCCAGGGCTGCGGAGCCGGGAGAATTCACTAAGCGGGCTTTTCTGAATGGAAGGATTGATTTGAGCCAGGCGGAGTCCGTCATCGATGTGATTCAGGCAAAAAATGATTTTGCCTTGTCCAGCTCCTTGTCCCAGTTGAAGGGCGCTGTTCTTGAGCGGATCCAGAAGCTGCGGGCAAAGGTGCTTCATGAGATTGCGTTTATTGAATCTGCCTTGGATGATCCGGAGCATATCAGTTTAGAAGGATATAAAGAAACTTTAAGTTCTGTTCTGGAGGGACTTCTCACAGAGCTTTCAGGTATCCGGAAAACTTCGGAAAATGGAGCTCTTTTAAAGGAAGGAATCCAGACGGTGATTGTGGGCAAGCCAAATGCGGGTAAGTCTTCTTTATTGAATCGTCTTGTGGGGCGGGAGCGGGCAATTGTAACGCCTGTAGCCGGGACTACAAGGGATACTCTGGAGGAACAGATTTCTCTTGGCGGGATTACATTAAATGTGGTTGATACGGCCGGGATCCGCAGTACAGAGGATCTGGTGGAGCAGATTGGCGTGGATAAGGCCAGGGAATTTGTGGATAAAGGGGATCTGATTCTTTATGTGGTGGATGCTTCCCTGCCGCTGGATGAAAATGACCGTCAGATTATGGAGCTTTTAAAGGATAAGAAGGCGATTGTTTTATTGAATAAAACGGATCTTCCTCCGGTGATTACTCCAGAGGATCTGAAAGGCGGCTGCTCCTGGTTTGACACTTATCCTCTTGTGGAGATTTCCGCCTTGGAAGGGATGGGAATGGAGGAGTTGGAGGAAAAGATCCGGGATTTGTTTTTGCTGGGAGAGATTTCCTTTGATGATGAGATCTATCTTACCAATGCCCGCCAGAAAGCGGCCCTGGAGGATGCGTACCAGAGTCTTCTTCATGTGAAAGACAGTATGGAAGCCGGCATGCCGGAAGATTTTTATTCCATTGATTTGATGGACGCTTATGAAGAACTGGGATCCATCATAGGAGAAACGACAGGAGAGGATCTGATCAATGAAATTTTTTCTAAATTCTGTATGGGAAAATAATTTATTGGAATGGGAATAAGTGGAGGGACAGCGTATGGCTTTTCTGGAAGAAACTTATGATGTGTGCGTTGTGGGAGCCGGGCATGCGGGATGCGAGGCTGCTCTGGCTTCTGCCCGGCTGGGACTTGAGACAATTCTTTTTACAATCAGTATCGAGAGTATTGCAATGATGCCCTGTAATCCCAATATTGGCGGAAGCTCCAAGGGTCATCTGGTCCGGGAGGTGGACGCTTTGGGTGGCCAGATGGGAATTAATATTGATAAAACCTTTATTCAATCCAAGATGCTGAACCAGTCCAAGGGTCCGGCCGTGCATTCCCTGCGGGCCCAGGCGGATAAGGCAGAGTACAGCCGCAGGATGCGTCAGACTCTGGAGGAGCAGGAGCGTCTTACGATCCGCCAGGCGGAGGTTACGGATCTTCTGATCGAAGACGATGTGATCACAGGAGTCGGGACTTTTTCCGGGGCCGTCTATCATGCCAGGGCCGTGGTGCTCTGTACCGGAACGTATCTTAAGGCACGCTGTCTTTACGGCGATGTGGTGCAGCAGACCGGGCCCAATGGATTGCAGGCTGCCAATGGACTCAGTGATTCCTTAAAGAAAAATGGTGTAGAATTACTCCGCTTTAAGACTGGTACTCCGGCAAGAATCGACAAAAAATCTATTGATTTTACAAAAATGCAGGAGCAATTTGGAGATGAACGCGTGGTACCCTTTTCTTTTACCACAGATCCAGATGAGGTACAGAAGGAGCAGGCTTCCTGCTGGCTGACCTATACCAATGAACGGACCCATCAGATTATCCGTGATAACCTGGATCGTTCTCCTCTGTATTCCGGGATGATTGAGGGGACGGGACCCCGGTATTGTCCTTCCATTGAGGACAAGGTGGTGAAGTTTGCGGAGCGGGACCGTCATCAGGTTTTTATTGAACCGGAGGGGTTATCCACAACGGAAATGTACGTTGGCGGGATGTCCAGTTCCCTGCCGGAGGATGTCCAGTATGAGATGTATCGCACCGTTCCCGGGCTGGAGCATGCGAAGATCGTCCGGAATGCCTATGCCATAGAATACGACTGTATTGATCCCAGGCAGTTGAAGCCTTCCCTGGAATTCAAAAAAATTTCCGGTCTTTTTTCCGGAGGGCAGTTCAATGGGAGCTCCGGCTATGAAGAGGCGGCCGGTCAGGGTCTGGTGGCAGGAATCAATGCGGCGCGTTATGTAAAGGGACTGGAGCCCATGATTCTGGACCGCTCGGAATGCTATATCGGTGTCTTGATCGATGATCTTGTCACAAAAGAAAATGCAGAACCTTACCGAATGATGACTTCGCGAGCGGAATATCGCCTACTTTTACGCCAGGATAATGCGGATTTACGGCTTACCAGACGGGGATATGAGGCAGGTCTGATTTCCCAGGAGCGTTATGACTGGGTGGTTGAGAAGGAGCAGTTGATTGAGAGGGAAGTAAAACGGATTGGTCATGTAACAGTTGGCGCCGGGGAACAGGTCCAGAAGCTTTTGGAGCAGTATGGCAGTACGCCCTTGAAGACGGGAACGACTCTGGCAGAACTGATCCGGCGGCCGGAGCTGGATTATGATGCATTGGCGGAATTGGATCCGGACCGGCCGAAGCTTCCTGACGACGTTGTGGAGCAGGTGAATATCCATATCAAATACGATGGGTATATCCGGCGGCAGATGAAGCAGGTAAAAGAGTTTAAAAAGCTGGAAAATAAGCGCTTACCACAAAAATTTAATTATGATATAATAAATAGTTTGCGGACGGAAGCAAAGCAGAAGTTAAATTTATATCAGCCGCAGTCCGTAGGACAGGCTTCCAGAATTGCGGGCGTGTCCCCGGCGGATATCTCCGTGCTGTTGATTTATTTAGAACAGATGAATCGAGGAAAACATGAAACAGAATAGCATTGTATCTTTCAGAACAGGATTAGAAAAATTTGGCATTTCCTTTGGGGAAGAAGAATGGGAGCAGAAGCTGCAGCAATTTCTCACTTATTATGAGATGCTGATAGAGAAAAATAAAGTAATGAATCTGACGGCCATTACGGATTTCCAGGAAGTGGTGACAAAGCATTTTTTAGACAGCGTGAGCTTATGCCAGGTTATGGATCTCACACAGCCTCTGCGTGTCCTGGATTTGGGTACCGGAGCAGGATTTCCCGGAATTCCTTTAAAGATTCTGTTCCCGGATCTTGAGCTTGTATTGATGGATTCCCTTAATAAACGGATTCTTTTTTTGCAGGAAGTGATTAGTAAGCTGGGATTTTCCAGAATTGCTGCTGTCCATGGCCGGGCGGAGGAGATGGCCCGGAAGCCGGAATACCGGGAGCAGTTTGATCTGACGGTTTCCCGGGCAGTGGCGAACTTATCCTCCCTATCGGAATATTGCATTCCTTTT